>JAEYRZ010000114.1 GCA_023435265.1 Pseudomonadota bacterium | reverse complement strand
CGATTTCATGGCGTTTTCCTTGCTGTTTGTAGTGTTCTGTTTTTGGCAACTCAGAACTACAACGGCTGGAAAACGCCTTCAATTATTTGTTTGGTTGCGGCCCTGACCGCGCTGTGCTCTCTGTGGTCAAAAAAATGCTTTGTACGATTTCTCAATTCAGGACGGATTGCAGCCGCATGCGGCACGGCAACCAGATAGGCTCTGCCCGCTCCTTTTTTTTCGCCTCCGCCCCCGGGCGACCCGAACCCGTGGCCTTTGGACGGTCTGCCCGGCGCAAACCCGTAAACTTCCGGGCGGCCCGATGACTGATCCTTGACGGCGCGTCATCAAACCGATGTTCGAAAAAAGATCCAAAATCGTATTAACTATATTATTTCAGCGACTTTTCGCTGCCGTGTGAAGTCCCCGGGCCACAGGAAAGCTGGAACGGTTCATGCAAAATGCGGATCGAGCGTCTGAATAGGATTGTGCTCCGCCGGATGAGCGCGTTCATTCGATGGGGTGTTGACGACCGATTTCCTCGGGAGAACGAAATGGACATCGAGAGCCGAAAAGAGCCGGGTGCCATTGTGCTTGCGTTGTCCGGCCGGATGGATGCGCTTACCGCGCCGGAGTATGAAAAGAAACTCAAGCAGCTGATCGACGAAGGCCAGACCGGCTTCGTGGTGGATCTGGCCGGGCTCAGCTACATCAGCAGCGCCGGCCTGCGGGGGATCCTCACCATCGCCAAAATGCTCAAGGTTAAAGGCGGATGGATCCGGTTTGCCAATGTCACCGGAACGGTCCGGGAGGTGTTCGACATCTCCGGTTTCGCATCTTTGTTTCAGATTCACGACTCCGTTGCATCCGCACTGCAGCGGATGCCCTGAAATCCGCCATGCGCTTCGCTGCTTTGACCTGTGCCGCCCGCATCGAGAACCTGCCCCGCGTGGCCGCCTATGTGGCCTCCTGCGCCGACGGCGCCGGCGCAGGGCCGAAGAAAGCCGGGCTGTCGATCGCCGTGGAGGAGGCGTTCGTCAATATCTGCCGCCACGCCTACCCGGATGGCTCAGGAGAAATCGTGCTGATCTGCCGGACTGAAGAGCGGATCTTCGAGGTGGAACTGAAGGACAAGGGCATTGCTTTCGATCCGCTTTCGGTTCCGCCGGCCCGGATGCAGGAGGGCGATATCATGGATCGGCCGGTCGGCGGCCTGGGGGTGCCGCTGATGCGCAGGTTCTGCGATGCGGTCGAATACCGGCGGGAAGCGGGCTGGAACATTCTGCGCCTGGCCATCCGGCGCGCCGGAGAAGCACCCTCATGAGACCGATCCGGACGGTCCTGCTCACGACGGTCGCCCGCATTCTGGGCGCGGCGCTGGCGGCGCTGCTCCTGGCATTTCCGGCGGGCGCCGCCGAATCTGCTCTTAAAAAAGCTTCCCTGATTCCCTTGTGGAGCCCCCAGGCTCAGTTTGCCGGCTACTACGTGGGCCTCGAAAAAGGTATGTACCGCGCCCACGGGATCGATCTGACCATCATCGGCGGGGGTCCGAACCATTCGGCGGCCGAATACCTGCGCAGCGGAAAAGCCGATTTCGCCACCCTGTGGCTGACCACCGCGCTGCAGGAATATGCCGCGGGCGTCTACCTGCTCAATATCGCCCAACTGATCCGCACCTCCTCCATGTTGCTGGTGGCCAGGAAAGAGAGCGGCATCGTCTCGCCGGCCGACCTGAACCGCAAAAAAGTGGGGCTGTGGGGCGGCGAATTCGCCATCCCGCCGCACGCGTTTCGAAAAATACGGCGTGCGGGTGCGCGAGGTGCCCCAGTCCTATACCGTCAACCTCTTCCTGCGCGGCGGCATCGATGTGGCCTCGGCCATGTGGTACAACGAGTTTCATACCATTCTCAACTCGGGACTGGACCCCGATCAACTGACCATCTTCTTCCTGCACGAACACGGTTTGAACTTGCCCGAAGACGGTCTTTACGTACTCGAAGAAACATTCCAGCGCGATCCGGAGCTGGCGGCCGAATTCGTCCGGGCCTCCATCGATGGGTGGCGCTACGCCTTCGCCCACCCGGAAGAAGCCCTGGACATCGTCATCGCTGCCATGCGCGAAGCAAAACTGCCCGCCAACCGCATGCACCAGAAGTGGATGCTGGCGCGCATGCGGGACTTGATCCTGCCCGCGGATCAAACCCAAAATATCGGCAGCCTTCCGCAACAGGATTACGAAGCGGCCCGGGCGATCCTGCCGAACGCCCACGGGAGAAGACTTCCGGATTGGGGCACCTTTGTTCGGAGGCCCCGATGACTCCTTCAAGAGGAATCGCGTTCCGGCTGATCCTGGTGACCACGCTCTGCGGCGCGGCGATCTTCGCCGCGGTGCTGGGCTCCAATTACTACCGGTCGCGTCAATTGCTGCAGAAGGAGCTGGAGAGCAACGCCCGCAATTTCGTTTGCGCCTCGGTCGATCGGGTGGAGCGGGTTCTGGCCGGCGTGGCCAAAACCACCGAAGGACTGTCGCGGGCATTGGAAAACGGCATCCATACCCACGAAGCGCTGCTCGATCTGCTGCGTTCGACCGTGGCGGGCAACCCGGAGATCCACGGCGCGTGCGCGGCTTTCGACTCCAGCGCCTCCGAACGGCCTTATGCGCCGTACTGGTACCGAAAAGAACACGCGATCCTCTACTATCCGGAAGATAGCTTTGACTACCTGCGGCAGGACTGGTTCCAGATCGCTTTCGAACTCGAAAAGACCGAGTGGACCGAGCCTTATTACGACGAAGGCGGTGGCGATGTTCTGATGACCACCTGTGCGGTGCCCTTTTACGCGCAGCGCGCCGGCGGCCGCCAGCTGAGGGGGGTCGTGGTGGCGGACATCTCGCTGGAATGGCTGACCGAACTGGTGGCCTCGATCAAGGTGCTCCAAAGCGGCTACGCTTTTCTGCTCACCCGCAACGGCACGATCGTCACCCACCCGGACCCTGCGATGATCATGAATGAAACCATCTTCAGCCTGGCCGAAGCGCGCGGCGACCCGGGCCTGCGCCGGCTGGGGCAGAAGATGATCCGCGGCGAGAGCGGCTTTGTCGCCCACACCGACACCTACGGAACGCGCAGCCGGCTCTACTACGCCCCCATCCCGACCGTGGGCTGGACGCTGGCCGTCGTCTTTCCCGAGCACGAACTGTTGGCCCAGGTCAAGGCCCTGAGTATCGAGAGCGCTCTTCTGGGCGCCGCGGGAGTCATTCTGCTCGCCGTGGCGGTCATCTTGATCGCGCGTTCCATCACCACGCCGCTGCATCTTCTGGCGCAGGCCACGCAATCGATCGCGCACGGCGATTTCGACGTAGCGCTGCCCGCCGGCCGGTCACGCGACGAAGTCGGGATGCTGGCCCGGGCCTTCGAGGCCATGAAGCATTCCCTGCGCGAATACATCCGTCAACTGACCGAGACGACCGCGGCCAAGGAGCGCATCGAAAGCGAATTGGACATCGCCCACGATATTCAGATGGGCCTCCTGCCCAAAATCTTCCCGCCCTTTCCCGAACGGCCGGAATTCGACCTGTATGCGCTGATCGCACCGGCCAAAGAGGTGGGCGGCGATTTCTATGATTTCTTCCTGCTCGACGATCGGCGCCTGGGCTTCGTGATCGCCGATGTCTCCGGCAAAGGCGTACCGGCCGCGCTCTTCATGGCCATGAGCATGACCCTGATCAGGTCCACGATGCGCCAGGGGCTGCCTCCGGAGGAGGTGCTGTCGCGGGTGAACAACGAGCTCAGCCGCGACAATGACGGCTGCATGTTCGTCACCGTCTTCTGCGGCGTGCTGGAAATGGAAACCGGAACCATCGTGTTCGCCAACGGCGGGCACAATCCCCCCCTGCACCTGCGGCGCGACGGAACCATTGCCGCCCTGCCCAGGGGCGGCCCGGTGGTCGGCGCCATGCCCGAGGTCGCTTACGCCTGCGGCCGGCTGCGGCTGGAATCCGGCGAACGGCTGTTCCTCTATACGGACGGCGTCAGCGAAGCCATGAACGTCGATCAGGAGCTTTTCTCCTGCGCGCGCATGAAGCACGTCCTCGCGGGCGCCGCCGGCGCAGACGCCAGGGGCGCCGTCGACGCAATGATGGCGGCGGTGGCCGATTTCACGGGGGCGGCGCCGCAGTCGGACGATATCACCATGTTGATGATTCATTACCGCGAATCTGCGGTCGACCGCAATTCCACACGCAAGGAGGCCTGATGAACCGGAGCGAAGCACTCGAATGGCTGCGGCGTGAACACCACGAAGTCCAGCCGGGGCAGAAGTACAGCGTGGATTACTTCAAACCCGAGGACGCCCCAGGCCTGGCGCGGCTCTTTTTCACTGTCTACGGGGACGGCTACCCGATCGACACCTTCTACATCCCGGAGCGCCTGGTCGAAGAAAACCGCTCCGGCACCTTACGCAGCGTGGTGGGCCGAACGGAAAGCGGCGATATCGTGGCGCACTCGGCCCTGTTCCGGAGTTCGCCGCCCAATTCCCGCCTGTACGAATGGGGCCTGGGACTGACGCTGCCGGCCTATCGAATCAGCCGGGCGTTCTTCCGCATTTCCGAATTACTGATGAAACTGGTGGGACAAGCGGATATTGACGGTTTTTTCGGCGAGGCGGTCTGCAACCATACGGCCACCCAGAAACTCTCCCGGCTCAACGGGGCGGTCGAGACCGCCCTGGAACCGGCCCTGATGCCGGCCGAGGCTTACGCAGCCGAAAAGAGCGCCGCAGGACGCGTGGGCTGCCTGCTCTTTTCGCGCATTCAACGGGATGGCCGCCGCCCTCTCCATATCCCCGAACGCTATCGCCCCAACATCGAATTTCTGATGGAAGGCCTGGCCCTCGAACGCGATGTGCGCACTTCCGCCGCGCCGCTACCCGAGGGCGTCCTCGAGCTGGAGGTCACGCGCTTCGCTTTCGCCGGCGTGGCGCGCTGCACGGTCAAGCGGCCGGGCGACGATCTGCGGCAGATCACCGCCCTGGAGCAGACCATGGTGCAGGATGGCTGGGCCCTTGCGCAGATCTTCATCGATCTTGCAGCCGAATGGTCGAGCACCCTGATCGAACGGCTGCACGGCCGGGGATATCGCCTGGGGGGCCTGCTTCCGGGCTGGTTCGGGAGCGACGGCTTCCTGATGCAGAAGCATTTCGTGGAACCCGGCTTCGAACAGATGCACATTCTTTCCGATCGCGGCCTGAAGCTGGTCGAGATGGTCCGCGACGACATGCGGCGGGAGAATCGCTGAAATATGCCGAACACCCATCAACCATCGTACGCGGCGCACCTGGCCGTGCCTTTCGACGCCTCCTTTCTGCCGCTGGCCATGGGCTTCGCCGAGCAAGGCGCGCGCGGCTTCGGCTACGGCGATCGCGAAACCGCCGGGCTGGTCCTGGCCGTGGAAGAACTGTTCGCTTTTTACACGCGCCGGGCGGCCAAAGGTTCGACCGCCCGCCTCGAGCTCGAAGATCAGGGGTTCCGCCTGCGGCTCTGCCTTTCCTTTCATGTGGCCGAACCCGACCTGAGCGCCTTCAATCTGACCTTTCGCGTGCATCACGACAGCGAGGCCTCGCTGGAGATGCTGGGCCCGATGATCGCGGCGCGCAGCGTCTCCAGCCTGCGGCTCGAATTCGACCGCGAGGACCGCGTGAGCCTCTGGTTGACGCGTGACCGGGACTATCCGCCCGCGCCTTCCGTGGCCCTTCCTCCGACCGGCCTGTCCGACCCTCTGCGGGTGCAAAGGCGTCCCAGTCGCGAGGATGTGGCGCATTTCGCCGCCATGTTGGCGGCTTCAAAAGAGCCCTATGCCCCTGCTTTCCTGCACCGGCCCGGCATGGCCGCGGACATGCTGGCCGGCGGCCACCTGCAGGCCGCCCTTTTGCTGAGCGGCAACTGGATCGCCGGTGGAATCGTCTGGCGTCCGCTGACCGAAACGTGCCTGGAACTCTACGGGCCCTATCTCTTCGATGCGCGCCGGGAACCGGCCCTTTCAATGCTGCTGGACGAGGCGGTCAGCCGCATTTCGCGCTCCGGGGCACGCGGCCTTTTACGCCGGCAAGGCCCGCTGCCGGACGCCGAACGCTTCTTCGATCGGCTCGGCGAACTGACGCTCGGTGCCGCCGGTGAAAAAACGCCGCCCTGCACCTATTACTACCGCCAGCTGCGCGAAGAGAGCGGCGGCGTGGTCTACGCCTCGGGTCCCCTGGCCGCCTTCCTGCAGCGCCAGTATGACCGGCTCTGCCTGCCGCGCCAGGTGCGCGAGCATAGCGGCGGCAGCGCCCGCCTGCGCGACGCCTCGGTGCTGGCCGTCGAACTGGAGCACGCGCGCGCCCTGGCCGTGATCCACCCGCTGTGCTCCGGAACGGACATGGCGGCCAATCTGGTCGCGCACCTCGACCTGCTGCGCGCCGAAGGCATCGCCGACTTCATCGTCGAAGTCAACACCGGGCGCGGCGAGGAAACCGCGTTTGCCGAGGCACTGGAGGCGGCCGGTTTCGCGCCGCGCCTGCTGATCCCGGATGCCGGACAAGGGGATCTGGTGATCTATGCCTATGGCCGGGCCCATGACCCGGGGGAGGCCGCATGAACCTCGAGGCCCTGGTTCCCGAATATGTGCGCGCTTTTCAGGCCTATACCCCCAGCCGTCCCGACCATCTGCTGATGCGCGAATACGGTACGGCGCACCTCTTCCGCCTCAACAACAACGAAAACCCCCTGGGGCCGCCCCCGGCGGCGGCGCAGGTGATCGCCGCGTTTCCGCCCGCCCAGGCGGCCGTCTATCCCAGCGGCGACGCCTGGGACCTGCGCGCGGCCCTGGGCCGCCGCCTGGGCATTTGCGCCGACCGCCTGCTGGTGGGCAACGGTTCGTGCGAGGTGATCGCCTCCGTGATCAAGGCCTTCTGCGAACCGGGCGACAACATCGTCACCGCGGACAAGACCTTTGCGGTCTACGAGTGGGTGGCCGAATTCTCCGGCATCGAGGCGCGTCTGACGCCGCTGCGCCACCACGCGTTCGATCCCCAGGCGATGCTCGAGCGCATCGACCGGCGCACCAAGATCCTCTTCGTGTGCAATCCCAACAATCCTACGGGCACGTTCTGGACGCGGCCGATGCTGGTCGATTTCCTCGAAAAGGTCGGAGAAGACAAGATCGTGGTGGTCGACGAAGCCTACTGCGAGTATGTCGAAGATCCGCTGTACCCCGATGCGATCAGCTTGATGGCACGCTTTCCCAACCTGGTGGCCTTCCGCACCTTTTCCAAGATGTACGCCCTGGCGGGACTGCGCACCGGCTATCTGGCCGGCAGCGAAGCGGTGACGGCGGTGGTGCGGCGCACCAGTGTGGCCTATTCGGTCAATGTTCAGGCCCAGCAGGCGGCCGTGGCGGCCCTGGCCGACGACGCCGCGCACATCGCGCACACCCGGGCGCTGGTCAAGGAGGCCCGAAGCTTTCTGTGCCGCGCCTGCGACGACCTCGGCCTGGAAACGGTCTGCGGCGAAGGCAACTACCTCATGATCCGGGTGCCGATCAACGACATGCTCATGTACCGCCGCCTGATGAAACAGGGCATGATGGTGCGCTCCATGACCGGATTCCGCTACCCGGGGTGGATCCGGGTCACCTTGCGTGAAATGGCGGTAATGGAGCGCTTCGCCGCAGCCCTCGAGCAGGAGATCCGCGCGCTGCGGGGATGATAGAGATTGGCGCAGCGCAGCGGATCCCCGGACTGGAACGTATGACCACCATATCCAAAGCCCTCGAAATCGGCCGCTCCGAAATCCGCGGCGATGCCCCGGCCAAGGCCGCCGGGCGCGAGCCCTTTGCCGCCGATCTTTATCCGGAACACCTGGTCTGGGCCAAGGCCGTCCGCGCGGGTGTGGCCCACGGCCGCCTGCTGGCGGTGGACACTGCGGCGGCGCGGGCGGTGCCGGGCGTGCTGAAGGTCCTGACGGCCCGCGATGTGCCCGGACCCAACCGCCACGGCATCATTCACAAGGACATGCCCGTGCTGGCGGACGACCGCGTGCGCTACGCCGGCGACGCCCTGGCCCTGGTGCTGGCCGAGACCCGCGGGGCGCTGGAGCGGGCCGTTCCCCTGGTCGCGGCGCACATCGAAGCGCTGCCGGCGGTGTTCGATCCGCAGGCGGCAATGGCGGCCGACGCGCCGCGCCTGCATGCGCCTTTCGAGAACAACCTGCTGATGAAGGCCGAAATCCGCAAGGGCGACGCGGAACGCGCGTTTGCCGGATGCGACGTGGTGGTCGAGGGGTTCTTCTCGACGCCCGTGCAGGCGCACGCCTTTCTGGAAACCGAAAACGGGGTGGCGCAGCAGACGGCCGATGGCGGCATCGCCATGACCGTTTCGACCCAATCGCCGTTCCGGGACCGCTTCGAAGTGGGCCATGCCCTGGGGATCCCCTTCGACCGCATCCACATTAAAAGTCCCAGCCTGGGCGGCGGCTTCGGCGGCAAGGACGGCGCCACGGTCCAGTGCCTGCTGGCCCTGGCCGCGCTGCACGCCGGCGGCCGTCCGGTCAAGATGCAGTGGGATCGGGAAGAGAATCTGCTGGCCGGCTACAAGCGGCATGCCTGCACGCTGCGCTACCGGCTGGGCGCACGCCGGGACGGCACGCTTGCGGCCCTGCACTGCGCGCTGGTCTACGACACCGGCGCTTACGCCCACCTGGGCGGCGAAGTGATGGAGCTGGGCATGGAACACGCCGCAGGCCCCTACCGCATTCCCCACACCCTCATCGAGGGCCGCTGCGTCTTTACCAACAATCCGGTGGGCGGGGCCATGCGGGCCTTCGGCGTGTGCCAGGTGACGTTCGCCTTCGAATCGATGCTGGATCTCCTGGCGGCCAGGCTGGGACTCGACCCGCTGGCGCTGCGCCTGCGCAACGCGCTGCGACCGGGCGACACGAACGGCGCGGGTGTGCGGCTGACCACCTCCACCGGTATCCATGGATGCCTTGAAATGGTGCGCGCGCACCCCTTCTGGCAGGAGCGCGAGGCCTGGAAGCACGCGGCCGGGCCCCGGACGCGGCGCGGTGTGGGACTGGCTGCGGTGTTCAATGCAGCCGGATACGGCGGCAAGGTGCGCGACAGCGCCATCGCCAAGGTGGAGCTGACCTCCGACGGCGCCGTCCTGGTGCACAACGCGGTTTCGGACATGGGGCAGGGCAACAGCGCCGCCTTCCTGCAGATCGCCGGCCAGGTGCTCGGCCAGGACGCCGCCCGGCTCGGGCTGCGCCAGCCGGACACGGCCTCGGCCTATCCCTCGGGTTCATCATCGGCCGGCCGCACCACCTACACCTTCGGCAACGCCCTGATCAAAGCCTGCGAGGATCTCAAGGCGCGCCTGCTCAACCGCGCCGGCCTGCTGCTCTTCCTCGACAACGACCGCGACCTGCGGCTCGCACCCGGCAAGGTGATCCACCCGCCCAGCCGGCGCGAAGTGTCCCTTGCGCAGCTGGCCGCCTTTATGCCGCCCGAGGACCGGGTCTGCATCAATCAGTTCGTGGCGCCGGTCTGCGAAGCGGTGCCGGACACGGCCACCGGTTTTTTCATCGGTTTCCCGCACGTCGTCTTCGCCTACGGCGCCCACCTGGCCCGCATCGAGGTGGACCTTCTGACCGGCGCGGTCCGGGTGCGCGACTACCTGGCCGTCACCGACGGCGGCGCGGCGATCAACCCGACCCTGTTCGAACAGCAGGTGCAGGGCGGTGTGGCCCAGGGCCTGGGCTACGCCCTGATGGAGGAAGTGGTGGTCCGGCAGGGCCGGGTGGCAAGCGGCGGCCTGAGCACCTACCTGATCCCCGGCGCGCCCGACCTGCCCGACACGCAATGCCTGGTGTTCAAGGGAAGCGAAGCGACCGGCCCGTTCGGCATGAAGGGTGTGGGGGAGGTGGCGCTCAACGGCCCGTTGCCGGCCGTGGCCAACGCGCTGGCCGATGCCTGCGCCATCCGCCTGTGCCACTCACCCCTGACGTCAGCCAGGGTGCTGGCCGCGCTGGAAGCAGTTTCGGAGGGATGAGCGAAATTCTCCTTCTGCGAGGATGATGAATTCGTGAAAAGTATTTTCAACCACGGAGAGCACAGAGGACACAGAGAAAAAATAATGCGGTTATCTGAAATGCTCAAGTGCGTTTGCCTTAGCGCACCGGAGTGCCGGGGTATCCGGGCACACCTGAACAGTGCCATCGAACCAAACTGGAGCTTTCCAGATAAGCGAAAAAGATAATATTCTTATTACTTCCCTCTGTGCCCTCTGTGCTCTCTGTGGCTAATCGGTCTTTTTACGGGTCATCAAGGATAATGGATTCGCGAGAAGTGACAACCGCTCCAAAATTGAAAGGGGAAGGTGAGCGTGAAGGTCTTTTACAACTTCATCAAAGTTGGATGGGAACAAACATGCAACTGGCTTTCGAACTGAACGGCAGGGAGATTACGGTCGAGACTCCGGCCGACCGGCGCGTGCTGGATCTGCTGCGCGAGGATCTGGGCGCTACCGGAACCAAGGAGGGCTGCGGCACGGGTGAATGCGGCGCCTGCACCATCCTGGTGGACGGGGAGAGCCGCCTCGCCTGCCTGATGCTCGCGGCCCAACTGGTCGGCACCCGCGTGACCACCGTGGAAGGCCTGGCCGATACGCCGCAGGGCGCCCGGGTGCAGCAGGCTTTCGTCCAGGCCGGCGCCGTGCAGTGCGGCTTCTGTACGCCGGGCATGGAGATCGCGGCGCTGGCTTTGCTGCGGCAGAATGGCAAGCCGAACCGCGAATCGATCCGCGAAGGGCTTTCCGGCAACCTGTGCCGCTGCACCGGCTACGTCAAGATCCTCGATGCGGTGGAACAGGCGGCCTTGGCGGCCGGGGAACAGGAGGATGCATGGCCTGCGTCCTGATTCCCGACACGCTTGAAGAATTGCTCGCGCTGCGCCGCCGCCATCCTGGGGCGCTGCTCCTGGCGGGCGGCACCGATCTTTTGGTCCAGCGCCGCGGCGCGGCCGCCGATGAGGCCGCCCTGCTGTGGATCGGCAAGATTTCCGAACTTAAGGGCGTCCGCGAGGAGGACGATTCTCTGGTCATCGGCGCGGCGACGCCCCTGGCGGCCATCATCGCCGACCCGCTGGTCCGGCGGCACGCCCCGCTGCTGGTTCAGGCGCTTCGTACCGTGGGCGCGCCGGCCATCCGCAACATGGCGACCCTGGGCGGCAACATCATCACCGCCTCTCCGGCCGGTGATTCGCTTCCAGCGCTTTATCTCATGGACGCCCTGCTCGAACTGACCGCGGGACGCGAAACGCGCCGCATGCCGATCGCAACCTTCATCACCGGACCCCGGCGCACCGCGCTGCAGCCGGGTGAACTGCTCACCCGCATCCGCCTGCCGCTCGGACAAGCGTTTACGCGCCAGCAGGTCGAAAAGGTGGGCCGCCGCAAGGCCCTGGCCATTGCCGTGGCCAGCCTGGCGGCCATGGCGCGCCTCTCGGACGACGGACGTATCGACGCGATCCGCCTGGCCTGGGGCAGCGTCGGCCCCACGGTGATGCGCTTTCCGGAACTGGAACGGCGTCTGATCGGCGCCCGGCTGGATCCGGAGCAGATCCGCGATGCCGTCGACAGCGTGCGCCGCGGCGTCGCACCCATCGACGATATCCGCGCGCCGGCCGAATACCGGCGCAGGGTGGCCGGCAATCTGTTGATCCGCTTTCTGGAGGGACTGAATGGCTGATCCGCGCGGACTCTTGTCGCCGGGCTTTCTGGCGGTCAATCTGCAGCTGGCCCTGATCACGGCCATCGCCGCGCTCTTCTTCATCTTCTTCGGCTACCTGAGCCAGTTGGGCATCGATCCGGCCACGGCCGGCTTCATCATCAGCGCCGACGCCCTGGCCGCGCTGGTGGTGCAGCCGGTCATCGCGCCGCTGGTGCACGCCGGCACGCTGCGGCGCTGGCTCCTGGCCGGCCCGCTGCTCCTTTCGGGCGCCCTGTTCATGCTGGGCCGGGTCACCTCGCCTACTTGGCTGGCCGCCGCGCGCCTGCTGCAGGGCGCCGGCTTCATCATCGTCCTGGCGGCGCTGGTCACGCTGCTGGTGCAGTTCATCCCCAAGGAAATGAGCGGCCGGGCCTTCGGGTGGGTCTCGCTGGTGCGCCTGATCCCCTATGCGCTGGTCCCGCTGCTGTTCGAGCGCCTGGCCGTCTCGCCCGCCCTTTTCGCCAGGCTGGTGAACATCGCCGCCCTCATGGCGCTGATCCCGGCGGCCGTCCTGCTGTTTCCGCGCAGCCGGTCAACTGCCGCGCAAGAGAGCGCCCGCCCGCCGGGCTTCGCCGGATTGAAGCAAAGTCTGCGCGCGCCGGCAGTGATGCTGCTGATGGGCTCGGCTTTTCTTTTCTTCTGCGGCTATTCGGCGATTTTCTTCTACCTGCACCCCTTCGGCGCAACGCGGGGCATCGAAAGCGGACTCTTCTTCACCATCGCCACGCTGACGATGATCGCCGTGCGGCTGTCGGCCAGCTGGCTGTTCGATCGCTTCAACAAGGTTCTGTTCTGCGCCCTCGGGCTGCTCATCGCCGCGGCTTCCTGCGCATTGCTGCCGCTGGTCGAAACGATCCGCGCCCTCTTCCTGCTGGCGCTCTGCTCCGGACTCGGCTGGGGCATCGCCATGCCGCTGCAGGCCGCCGCCATGTTCGACATTTCCGCTCCGCCGGCACGCGCCATGAACCAGAACCTGCTGATGGTCATGATGCAGGCCGGATTTTTCGCCGGTCCCCTTATCGGCGGACGACTCATCCAGCAGGCCGGCTATCCGGCCCTTTTCCTTGTACTGGCGGGAACCACGCTGGCCGCCGCACTGCTCGCGGCCGCGGTGCGCCTGCCGACGGCGCCGGGATCATCGTTTTAGTAGGGGCGAACCTATGTGTTCGCCCTTTTTCGCGAATCAGGGCGGACACGCAGGTCCGCAGATATAGGGCGGACACACAGGTCCGCCCCTACGGAGGCGTATTGGCCTGGGTCATACCATCCAGCGTTCCGCGGGGTCGTCACAAACAGGTTCGCCAACCATGGTTAACTTCTCCGCTTCGTCTGCACCCCGATTGAGATAATCAGATGCCCATAGTGTCGGGTTGGTAGCAATGTATTCCCTGATCCGGTTCAATTCCGTTTCATTGCGAACGATGTGCTCCCGATAATTACGTTGCCATAATTTACCGGAAAACGGGGGCCACCCATTTTGTTTGACCCCACGTATATATTCGTTGGTGGTCATCGTTTTGAACCATCGAACGACGCCCTGTAGGGGCGGATCTATGTGTCCGCCCTTTTTTTGCGGACCCACACAATCAGGGCGGACACATAGGTCCGCCCCTACGTTGACGATGATAAAATGGGTGTGATTTGGCATGCATGTAAACGCATCGCATCGAATTTCGGAAAATTTTCGTTCCAATTCGACATACCATCGTGCAATCATTCTTCCCGCCGCATTCAAATGCATTGCACCGTCAACGATTCCACCGAACAAACATTCCCGGTTCTGTGTGCATATGGTGATGAAATAGGCCCCGGCCCGTGAATAGTCGTACCCTCGCAACCGAATCGATTGACGGCGGTGCCAATCAGGGTTGTTCACGTCTCGTTCTTACCCTTCGACTTCCTGGCGGTTCGGTGTAGATTGAGCGCTCGCACTTCCAGGTACGCGGGGGGCGATATTCAGCGCAGCGGAAAGAAAATCGGTCACCCTGGCGATGTATGACGGATCGCCGAGCATGTCGGAATGTTTGCAGCCGTTCAATACGATTGCCTGGACCCACTCGGGGTCGGCGCGGCGGAGCAGAGTCTCGAAATGGATGGGAAGAATATGGTCGTCGCAGTCGCTGTGGGCGAGCAGGATCGGCACGTTGATTTCTCCGATGCGCTCGCGCGGCGATACCTGCCGGATCGGCATGCCGATCCAGCGCCGGAAGATCGCTTGCATGAGCGGCAGGAACGGCCGGAGCGGCAGGTGCAGTTTGCGCAGGGTGTCGCGGGTCAGCGCGCTGGGATCTGAGAAGGCGGAGCTGCTGGAGATGGCCCGGATGCGCGGGTCCATGGCGGCGGCGAGGATGGCGGCCGAGCCGCCCATGGAATGGCCGGCCACGGCGATCCGGAGCGGATCGACCTCCGGCCGCCGCTGCAGGCAATCGATTGCGGCCAGGATGTCCTGGGCGAATTTGAGCACGTAAACCGGCCCGTCGGCCGGGCTGCGGCCGTGTCCGCGAGCGTCGAACAAAAGGGCCGCGCATCCGGCTTTGTGAAACGCTGCGGCCAGGTCGAGCATGCGGCCGGCATGGTGATTCCAGCCGTGCATCAGGACGACGGCCGGTGCTTTCGAACCTGTGTGCGGCGCGGGAATGAACCACCCCTGCAGCCGGACGCCCTGGCTTGAAAAGTGAACCGCTTCGAAGTCAAGGGCGTAGTCGGCCGGCGATACGGGGGAGGTCACCCGTTGGGGTCGGCACCAGAGCCGGAACAGGATCCAGGTAACAGCGAAGCACAGCAGCGCTGCGAAGACGATCGCGAGCATTAGGGACACGAGCCAGGTCACGGATGTTCTCCTTGCGGACGGTTTCTATCATTCTTCGCGTCGGATGCGGAACAGGGTGCGGTTGAATCATTTGCGGAGCAGGTGCCGGAACAGCGGGCCGCTCGATGCCGCCGGGGTGCTCCCGTGGCGCGCATAGAAGTCGTCGGCTGACTCATAGCAGTTTTCATCCCTGAGGCAAACCCCTGCCGGATCCATCCCTACAACCGGTAGTTCCGGCTCAACGTTCCAGCGCTTTTTGATTTTGCTCCGACATGGTGTATATTACGCCCTTTGCCAAGGAGAGCACATCATGGATCGACCCGTACCACCCCCGCCCGTCATGGAACTCCGCTGCTGCCTGGAATGCGACCGGCCGCTTGCGGCGAACGAGGATTGCGAAACGACGCACAACGGTGTTTTCTGCCGCGCCTGCTTCAGCCGCCTTGCGGCGCAGCTCAACGCTCTGGTGCGCCGGCGCGCCGAAAACATCAATTATCCCGCCGCCCTGCTGGGCGCCCTGGCCGGCGCTGCGCTCGGCATCGCCGTGTGGTGGGGCTTCAGCGTGCTGACCCACATCCAGTTCGGCCTCGTGGCGGTGGTGATCGGGATGGCCGTGGCCAAGGGGATGCTCGCGGCTACCGGCGGCCGGCGCAGCCGCGCCCTGACGCTGATGGGGCTGGCGGTTTCGGCAGGCGCCTATTTTTATGCATACTACCTGGTAGCGCGTTCCTTTCTGATCGAAACCTACCCGCAGTTCGCCGGTGCACTGGCTGTCTGGCCCCACCCGGCGGTGTTCATGGAAGTGATGGTGGACAGTCTCAATGGATTCGCGCCGATCTTCCTGGCCGTCGTCCTCTGGCAGACCTGGTACGCGACAAAGCCGAAGAAATATGAATTCATCTGATTCTCGACCGTTGACCCTCCGGCAGATCGAAAACCTGCGCACGGTCGCCGAGCATTTGAACCGGCGCGATGCATCGACTTCATCGGAAAAAGGGGCATCCGGGACGGCGGGCCTGCGCCGCTGGGGCCCTTTAGGCGTTCTGCTGCTCTTCGTCCTGACCAAGGCCAAGTGGCTGGCCATGGTGCTCAAGCTGGCCAAGCTGCAGACGTTGATCACCATGCTGCTGGCCGTATGGGTCTACGCCCAGATCTGGGGCGCGGCCTTTGCGGCCGGCTTCGTGCTGCTGATCTTCGTTCACGAATGCGGCCACGCGCTGATGATGCGGCGCCTGGGCATACCGGCCGGCGCGCCGGTCTTCATTCCGTTCGTGGGCGCCGTGATCGCCATGAAGGGCCGGCCGCAGGACGCTCATGCCGAGGCGAAGATCGGCCTGGGCGGTCCCCTTCTGGGAACGGCCGGGGCGCTTTTCTGCCTTTTGCTCGGATGGTGGCTGGAGTCCGGATTCTGGTATGCGCTGGCCTATACCGGCTTCATGCTCAACCTGTTCAACATGATCCCCATCTCGCCCCTGGACGGCGGCCGCATCGTGGGCGTGCTGAGCCGCTGGCTCTGGCTGGCCGGATTCGCGGTGGGCGGCGCGGTCTGGTATCAGACCCGTTCGCCGCTGCTGCTGATCATCCTGGCGCTCGGCCTGTTCTCCTTTTTCAGGGGCTGGAAAAATCCGGATCCCGCCTATTACGCCGTGCCGCTGCACGACCGGCTGACGGTCGCGGCCGCTTATTTCGGCGCATTGGCCGTGATGGCCGTAGGGATGTGGCTGGCGCATCAGCCGCTGCAGGCCCTGCTCGGTGTCTGATCGGGGCTACATAGTGTCCATCCATAAACGGCATCTTACAGCCCAGCTCTGCGTTCTCGCTCCGGTGAAATCCTCGACGTAGCGGGGCTACGCCTGCGGTTTCACCGTCGCTGCGGCCTTGATCTGGACCGTAATCTACCATTTCTGGATGGACACTGCCTACGGCAGGCGGTGAGAGCGTACTCCGCTCCCCTGGCCGGCCGTTCCTGGCTCATGAAGTTGTGCGGACCGCCGCCTTGAATTCGCGCGCTGCGGCCGACCGCGGCTTGCGCAGCACCAGTACGTTGCCGAGCAGGGTCAGGGCCACGCCGGCAAAGGCCGGCAGGGTCCAGGTATACCCTTCATAGAGGGTGGAGAGCAGGAGCGCCACCACGGGAAAGAGCACGGCGACATAGGCGGCCCGTTCCGGCTCGATGCGGCCCAGCAGCGCGAAGTAGGCGGCGAAGGCAAGCACCGATCCGATCAACGACAGATAAAGCAGGGCGGCGACGTAGGGCAGACGGGGATCGAAATTGAACTCCCGGCCGCTGAGCAGTACAAAACAGGTGAGCAGGGCGGTTCCGTAGAACATGGACCAGAACATGTTGCTCTGCAGCGGGTAGCCGGCGGTGCGGTTGCGCGCGCCGACGATGCTTCCCAGGGAGAAGCAGATCGTTCCGCCGCAGCTGTAAAGAACGCCGCGCCCGACATCGGAAGACCAGCTCAAGGCCGCAAGCTGCGGCCAGAAGATCGCGGCGATGCCGCAGACGCCCAGCAGCGCACCGATCAACACGCGGCCGCTCGGCAGGCGGCGTTGAAGGCAGCAGTTGATTAGGATGATCAGAGCCGAGGCGGTGGAGTTGATCAAGGCGATCAGGCCGGTGGTCAGGTAGAAGGTGGCGCGGTAGAACATGAAGAAATTGGTCGAGAAGATCAACACGCCCTGCAGCAGAAGAAAAAAGTGGTCGCGCCCCGCATAGCGCAGCGATTGGCGCCGCCAAAGCGACCAGAGCAGCATCAGCACGGCGGCGCCGCCGATGCGGTAGGCGATCGACGCTTCGGGGGCCACCACGCCGAGTTGAAATTTCACCGCCAGCCAGGCCGAGCCCCAGATCAGCACCACGGCAATGTAGAGCACGACAGATAGCATGAACACCTCTCCAGGGTTGTGGATGGATCTCTGCTGTTGCTATACCTCCCGCCACAGGATATTGGCAAGCGCGGATACCGGTTGAACGTGGATGTGACGGATGATGACGGCACCTTCGGCCGACGGGGCCGAATACCTCTTTTTCGATACCTTCGAGGCGCGCGAAGCGGCTTTCGGCGCCGCCGTGGCCGATTTGATTCCCGTGCGCTACCAGGGGCCGCAGGCGTTCTGGCGTGAGTTCCGCCGATTGTCGGCCGCGCCACCCCCCGGTGCGCTGCCGGCGGCAGTGGCCAGCAATCCGCGGGACGGCCTGGCTTTCGGATCGGCGCACCAGGAACTGGCCGCGGCCTGCGTGAGCGTGCGGCCCGGCAACACGCAGATCGAAGCCGGGGTCGACACCGCGGCGGAACGGTTCGGACTGAACGCTGCCCTGACCCAGCCCATGCGCACTCTGTCGGGCGGCGAGACCGTGCGGCTGGCCCTGGCCAAGGCATGGCTCAGCGAGCCGGTCCGGCCGGAACTGGTGATCGCCAGCCCGTTCACCTGGCTCTCCGAAAACCATCTGCCGCTGCTGCAGCAAACCGTCGCGGCATATCGCGCAGAGGGGAAAATGGTGCGCATCCTGGCTTTGAGGGGAGAAAACGACCGCTCGCCCATGGCCGCCTGCTGGTCCCGGTCGGCGCCCACCGCGCTGCCCTTCCGCCTGACGACGAGGAGTGTGCGCATTTCGCTGGGCCTGCCGATCAATGCGCTGACCGCCGAACCGGCCACAGCCCTGGTGCAGGATGCGGCGCTCGACCTGACCTCGCCCTGCCTGATCGCCGGCGCCAACGGCCAGGGCAAAAGCCTGCTGGCCAAGGCGCTGAGCGGCGCGGTGCCGGCCGAAGGCCGCTTTGCGCTCGAGAGCGCGGGCGCTGGGGGCCGCGCGCGCCTGCTGTTCCAGGATGTGATCAATCAGACTTTGCTGCGCCGGCTTGGCGAACTTGCGCCGGCGGCGCTTGGTGCGGCGGCCCAGACGTGCTTCGAAAGCATCCTGGGCCGCCTCGACGCGATCCTGAAACAATGCGGCGCGGCGGTTCCGCCAGCGGCCGAGGCGCGCGGTGCCGACCTGCTCGCGGTCAAGGCCATGCTGGCGGCGGTGCGCCTGGCGGCCCGGCCGGCGGCTTTGATTCTGGACGAACCGGACTGGGGTCTGGCCCGCGAGGCGGCCATTTCCCTGGTGCTGGCCGTGGCAGAGGCGGCCCACGCCCTCCAGGTGCCGGTGCTCGTCATCTCGCACAAGCCCTGGTGGCGGCCCCTTGCGCAAAGCCGTCTGAATGTGGCCAAAGCGCCTTGCGCCGCCGCGCGCTTCGAGATCCTTCTGAACCGCGGGGAGGCGTGATGGCCGGCCGCAACGCGATACGCTGGGTTGTGCTGGCGGCGGCCGCGGTTCCGGCCTTCAGCGGTGTCCCCCTGAATCGCTGGCCGCAGAGTGTGGTGGACGGTGTGCCCTGGTCGTTGAGCGTTTACCTGATCGGGGTGCATCTTTTGCTGCCGCCGCTGCTCGGCCGGCGCATTGCGGCCAACATCACGGCCGCGGCCGCACTGATCACTCTGCCGGTCGTTTTCGGGGGCGCGGCGGTGAATGCGCTGCTCGCACTGGGCGGCATAACGGCGCACGCCGCTGCGGCGAGCCATTACGTGCGCCTGGCGCTGACCATGCTGACGGTGATTCCGTTGGCCTTGGCGCTGATCGCCCTGATCCCCTTTGCCGAACTGGAGCGCCGCCTGGTGGCCGGCCCGGGCGGCGTGGGCCTGCGGCAGAAAAAACTGTTGATGGCGCTGCGCATGTTCCAGCATATCGCCTTTACGGTGATCCCCGACACCATCGAGGTGCTGCGCGAGGAGCGTCCCACGCCGGGTCAGGATTCGCCGGCGGGCCCGAAATTTGTTCTGCACCGTCTGGAGCAGGCGGCCGTGGCCGTGATCTGTGCATCCCTGCAGCCGATCGCGCTGTGGGCCTGCGAAATCGCCGCGCTCCCCGGCCGCCGCCGAGGGCGTTGACCTACAAGGAGGACTACGTGCCGCAACACAATGATGCCGCTCAACTCTTCCGGGTGGGGGTCATCGCCGCCTTCGCCACCCTGGCGTTCGTGGGCACCACCGTCATTCGTATCCCGATTCCGGCCACGGGCGGGTATTTCAACCTGGGTGACACCTTCGTCATGGCGGCGGCCCTGCTTTACGGCCCCTGGGCCGGCGCGCTGGTTGGATTGATCGGCCCGGCCGCCGCAGACGCCATCGGCTTTCCGCAGTTCATTCCGGCCACGGCGCTGGTGAAGTTCTGCGAAGGCGGGATCGTGGGCCTGCTGGCCGGACGCGGCCGCGGCGCGTACCGCCCGATGCCGGGCCTGGCTGCCGGGGTGCTGGTCCTGGCGGGCGGCTACTTTGTCTTCGAAGCCTTTATCTATCCCTGGCTGGCGCGGTTCATTCCCTTTTTCGGAGTGACCGATTATGCCGCAGCCGTCGGCGAACTGGGTCCCAATCTGCTGCAGGGGATTCTCAGCGCCATTCTGGCCTTCGGCATCGGACGGGTGTTCCGGAGGCACGATGCCGCACCATGGCCTTGAAACAAGAACAGCGCCTCGAAAGGCGCTGCCCTTTTTCACCACGCATGGCGGTGGTACTTTTCCGGAGCCTGGTATGCGTCGCGCCTCCGGCGGTTGAGCCTGTCTAAACGTGGCCGCCCATCGAGCCGGGCGGATCCTTGCGTTTTTTGGCGCCCGGTGCACTAGGATAAGATTCAGGCGCTTCAACGCCCTCGTCCTTCATTTTGGCCTGCCTTTCCTTTTCCCCTTCTTTGACGCGATCGCGGCACTCGCCTTCGCAATCGCCCTTGGTATCGCGTTTGGGCATTTCAGTCATGAGGTCGCCTCCTTGAATTGATTTCCGCAAGTATAACCAGCCGGCGGAGCACACGGAATGGGGTCTATGCTGTGGATTGCTTGGGGTGACCCGTAAAAATGGCGTAGGGTGAGACCAGATCGTCCAGGGCGGCGCCGAAGCGTTGGTCAGCGGCCGCCCGCAGAGCATGAGGAGCGCGGATTCGCGCCTGAAAAACCTATTTGACTGTCAGCACGGGACAAGGGGCGTCCAGTATGACCTGCCGGGATGTGGAACCGAAGAGCATCTTGCCCAACTGAGAGCGCTTGCGCAGTCCGATGATGATTTCATCGATGGCGTTCTGATCAGCATACTTGATGATTTCTTCGGCCGCCGAGGCGGCGCCTGGGGTCATTTCGACGGAGCATTCGATCTTGCAGGCCTGGCAAAGCATCTCCACGTCCTTGAGGCTCGACTTGAGCCGGTTCATCCTGGCGCTCTCCAGATTTCCATTGCCGGAGCAGAAGACGTGCAGTTCGGCCTTGAGCGCCTTGGCCCGCTTCTGAGCCACCGTCAGCGCGCGCTGCGCCATGTCCGATCCGTCGTAAGCAACCATTAATTTCATCATCGATCCTTTCTGATCTGAACGGGAACCCGGCGCGGGGCAAGCGGCTCCGCGCAAACTAAAGCCTGATCAGATACCGCACTTCGCGGCAAAGTGCAAAAGCATTTCCAGATTCCAGCAATATTCGAGTGCATTATTTTACTGCCCTATCGAAATCGAGTGGCGCGCCGGCCTGAATCCCGGAGCGCACGGCGTCGAATGGCTTCCAAGGGCATCCCGCCCACCCGTTGTGCGCCTGCCCTGCGGTGCCCGCAAGCCGAAACCGGCAAGGGGCCCGCACCTGGGGCATACTGTGGGGCATGGCCGCCGGGGCGGATTCGGCGCTCACGCGCCTGTGGCAAAAAGAATTGAACTAGGCTAATTTCCCTGTATGCCGAATCCGCTCGCACTCACCGACAACCAGTTTACGGATGCCTTCCGCAGCTGTTACGGCCGCGGTTCTTTTCACGCGTCGGCCGTATACCGGGCTTTTTACCGCACCACCGATCTGGATGTATGCCGCCTGGAGGCCTTTCGGCAATCGCCCGAACTGGGACAAACGGTTCAGCAGCGACTATCGCTTCTGTCGCTTCCGCGCATCGTGGAAAGAGCCGCCGAAGGCGGCACCGTCAAACTGGCGCTGGAGCTCGCCGACGGGCTGCGCGTCGAGTCGGTGGTGATCCCGATGCCCGGATATACGACTCAGTGCATCTCTTCCCAGGCCGGCTGCCGCATGGGCTGTCGATTTTGCCGCACCGGGCGCATCGGTCTGCTGCGGCAGCTCGACGCGGCCGAGATGGTGGCTCAGGTCCATTGCGTCCGCGTGGGCCTGGGGTACCCGGTCCGCAACGTGGTTTTCATGGGCATGGGCGAACCCCTGGACAATCTTGACGCAGTCTTGCAGGCCATCCGGGTGATGAACGCGCAGCGCGGCCTCGATATCGCATTGCGCCGCATCACGGTTTCCACGGCCGGACTGGTGGACGGCATCGCCCGCCTGGCCGACGCTTTCGGGCCGCACATCAACCTGGCGCTCTCCCTGAACGCAGTCGATGACGACCTGCGCACGCAACTGATGCCGATCAATCGGCGCTATCCGCTCGGCGCGCTCAAAGCAGCCTTGCAGGCTTATCCGCGCGGCAGGGGCAATCTGATTTTCATCGAATACGTGCTGATCCGCGGGCTCAACGATTCCCCGGCGCATGCCCTGAACCTGGCGCAGTTCCTGAGCGGACTGCCGGTCAAGCTGAACTTGATCGCCTACAATCCGGACGAACGCAGCACGTGGCAGGCGCCCGACGAGGAGACGATCCGGAGATTTCAATCGCTCGTGGCCGGCAGGGGAATTTTCGTGCGGCGGCGCACCGCCCGGGGGGCGCACATCCAGGCGGCCTGCGGCCAGCTCGGCGGGGCCGCTCCCACCGTCCAATCACACCCAAATTGACAATCTTCGTGCCCGTTTTAGCTTCTTTCTGATTTCACGGGAATGGCGCGGGTGGAAGTTCACGCGATACGGCGGGCGGTTCGGCCGCCGGAAACCCGTGCCGCCGACCGCCACCCTGCCGGGGTGGCGTTTTCATTGGTATCGACACGCATGGATGAAGAGCATGACCAAGCGCATTGTGATAACGGTAGCGGGGCTGATTGTCATTCTGGCGGTGCTTGCCGGGATCAAGGTGTTGCAGATCGGCCGCATGGCGGCGCATGGCCAAGCGTTTACGCCGCCTCCCGAAACCGTGACCGCGGCCGAGGTCCGGCCGATGCGCTGGGAGAATGTCCTCACCGCGGTAGGGTCCCTCGAGGCGGTGCAGGGCGTGACGGTCTCGGCCGAGTTGCCCGGCAAGGTGGTCAAAATCGATTTCGAGCCTGGAGCGAAGATCGAGGCCGGGAAACTGATGGTCCAACTGGATGTTTCCACGGAGACGGCCCAGTTGCGGGCTGCCGAAACCGAAGTGAGCCTGAACCGACTGGCCTTCGAACGCGCCAGCAAACTCCTCCCTGAAAACGTGATCTCCCAGGCCGACTACGACTCCGCCGAGGCGGAATACCAGAAAGCGCTCGCCGAGGTGGAGAACATCCGTTCGTTGATCGCCAAGAAAACCATCCGTGCGCCTTTTACCGGCCGCGTCGGGATCCGCCTGGTGAATCTGGGCCAGAACCTGGAACAGGGGCAGGCCATCGCCTCGCTGCAGGCTCTGTCTCCGATTTTCGTCAATTTTCTGCTGCCCCAACAGCAATTGGCGAAGCTGGATCCGGAGCTGCCGGTACGGGTGACGACCGATGTTCTGGCCGGGCGCAGCATCGAAGGCAGGGTCACGGCCATCAACCCCGAGGTGGACCCGGCGACCCGCAACATCCGCGTTCAGGCCACTGTGCGCAATGAAGACGAGCGCCTGCGGCCGGGGATGTACGTCAACGTGGAAGTAGTGCTGCCCAACGGGCAGGATGTGCTCGCCATTCCTGCGACCTCGATCTACTATGCGCCTTACAGCAATTCCGTGTTCGTGATCGAAAACCGCCCTGCGCAGGAAGGGCAACGCGCCCTTGTGGTGCGGCAGCAGTTCGTCCAGCTGGGTGAAAAGCGTGGTGATTTCGTGGCCGTACAATCGGGCCTCGAACCGGGCGAGAATGTGGTCAGCACCGGCGTCTTCAAACTGCGCAACGGCCAGGCGGTGATCGTCAACAATGAGCTGGCGCCTGAATTCAAGCTACAGCCCAAACCCGAAGATGCCTGACCCCTCCGAGATGCCTGATGTTAGGAATCGAAGGGAATGAAATTCACCGATATCTTTGTTCGGCGGCCGGTACTGGCTATGGTGGTCAATCTGGTGATCATCATCGCCGGTCTGCAATCCATCCGGACCCTGAACGTACGTCAGTACCCGCGCAATGAAAACTCGGTGGTGACGGTCACCACGACCTATGTGGGCGCCAGCGCCGACCTGGTGCGCGGATTCATCACCACGCCCCTGGAGCGGGCGATCGCCGCCGCCGACGGCATCGATTTCATACAATCGGAAAGCACCCAGGGGCTCTCCACGATCAACGCCCGCCTGCGCCTCAACTACGATCCGATTAAGGCCTTGTCCGAAATCAGCGCCAAGGTGGACCAGGTGCGCGGCGACCTGCCGCCCGAGGCCGAGGTGCCGGTGCTCAACGTGGAATCGGCCGAGAGCCAGTTCGCCTCGGCCTACCTGAGCTTCACCTCCGATATCCTGGAGCAGAATCAAATCACCGATTACCTGATCCGGATCGTGCAGCCGCGCCTTTCCGCGCTGGAAGGCGTTCAGCGGGCCGACATTCTGGGCGCCCGCACCTTTGCCATGCGCATCTGGCTGAATCCCGAGCGTATGGCAGCCTTCAACATCAGCCCGGTCCAAGTGCGCCAGGCGCTGGCCGCCAACAACTTTCTCGCCGCCGTGGGCCAGACCAAGGGGGCGCTGGTGCAGGTCAACCTGCGCGCCAATACCGATCTGCAGGATGTTGAGGAATTCAAACGCCTGGTCGTCCGCCAGCAGGGCGGCGCCATCGTGCGCCTCGAGGATATCGCCGATGTGGTTCTGGGCGCCGAAAGCTATGACGCCGATGTCCGCTTCTCCGGCCAGACCGCCGTGTTCATGGGGATCTGGGCGCTGCCCACGGCCAACTCGCTGGATGTGCTCAAGCTCGTCCACGCCGAGATGGCCGCCATTCAAAGGGATCTGCCCGGCGGCATGGATGCGCGCGTGGCCTACGACGCCACCGAGTACATCGACTCCGCCATTCGGGAAGTGGTCAAAACGTTGAGTGAAACCTTGTTGATCGTGGTGGTGATCATTTTCCTGTTTCTCGGCTCGGTGCGCTCGGCGCTGATTCCGGTGGTGGCGATCCCGCTATCGCTGATCGGTGCGGTATTTTTGATGCAGCTTTTCGGATTCACGATCAATCTGTTGACATTGCTGGCCATCGTGCTTTCGGTCGGCCTGGTGGTGGACGACGCCATCGTAGTGGTCGAAAACGTGGAGCGCCACCTCTCCGAAGGCAGGCGTCCCTTCGAAGCCGCGATAGAGGGCGCCCGGGAGCTGGTCGGCCCGATTATCGCCATGACGATCACCCTGGCCGCGGTCTATGCGCCGATCGGCCTGCAGGGCGGCCTGACCGGATCGCTGTTCCGCGAGTTCGCCTTTACGCTGGCCGGCGCGGTGGCCATCTCCGGCGTGGTGGCCCTGACGCTGTCGCCGATGATGAGTTCGAAGGTTCTCAAAGCAGGCATCTCCGAACGCGGTCTGGCCGGCAAGATCGCCCGCGATTTCGTAAAAATCCGGGCTTTCTATGGACGCCTGCTCGACGCAACCCTCGATGCGCGCCCCGCGGTCTACGTGGTGTGGATCGTCGTGGGCCTGCTGGCGGTGCCCATGTACGTCATGTCGGCCAAGGAACTTGCCCCCACGGAGGATCAGGGTGTCATCTTCGGCATCCTGGACGCCGCCGCCAATGCCACGCTGGATCAGACCAGCCGGGATGCAGCGGCTGCCAATCGCGCCTTCTTCAGCGTCCCCGAAACCCGCTTCTCGTTCCAGATCACCTTTCCTTCCAATGGGTTCGGCGGAATGGTGACCGCCCCCTGGGATCAGCGAGAACGTACGATTTTCGAAATCCTGCCGGAAGTGCAGCAGAAACTGCACGCCATTCCGGGCATCCGCATGTTCCCGATCACCCCGCCGGCCCTGCCGGGCGGGGGCGAGTTTCCGGTCGAATTCGTTCTGGCCTCAACCGCCGATCTGGAAATCCTCCTGGACTACGCCCAGCAGATTCAGCTCAAGGCTGTCCAAAGCGGCCTGTTCGCCTTTCCGCCGCTGATTGACGTCAAGATCGACCAGCCCGAATCGGAAATCGTGATTGACCGCGACAAAGTGGCCGATCTGGGATTGAATATGCAGCAGGTCGGTTCCGACATCGCTTCCATGGTGGGCGGCAATTTCGTCAACCGCTTCAATATCGCCGGCCGCAGCTACAAGGTGATTCCCCAGATCCAGCGCAGCGACCGGCTCACACCCGGTCAGTTGACCCAGATCTATGTCACCGGACCGGACAATCGCCTGATTCCCCTGAGCACCATCGCATCGCTGCGCAACCAGACGGTTGCACGCTCGCTCAACCGCTTTCAGCAACTCAATGCCGTAATGATCAGCGGCGTGCCGGTGCGCCCCCTGGGCGAGGCCCTGAGCTTTCTCGAAGACGAGGCCGCAAAGATTCTTCCCCAAGGCTACGTGATCGATTATACGGGAGAATCACGCCAACTGCGCACCGAGGGCAATACCTTCATCCAGTCCTTCGGACTGGCCGTGATCCTCATCTTCCTGGTGCTGGCCGCTCAATTCAACAGCTTTCGAGACCCATTCGTGATTCTTGCCGGATCGGTGCCCCTGGCGATGTTCGGCGCCCTGGTCTTCACATTTTTGAAAATACCCAAACCCAACGTGCCGTTCTGGACCGAGGGCTGGACAACGACGCACAACATATACTCCCAGGTGGGTTTGGTGACGCTGGTGGGACTTGTTTCCAAAAACGGCATTCTGATCGTCGAGTTTGCCAACAAGCTGCAGCTGGCCGGCCGCGGAAAACGCGAGGCGGTACACGAGGCGGCCCTGACCCGTCTGCGTCCCATCCTGATGACCAGCGGCGCCACGATCGCCGGACACTTTCCCCTGGTCCTGGTGAGCGGCCCGGGCGCCGCGGCGCGCAATTCCATCGGCCTGGTCCTGGTGGGCGGCATGGCGATCGGAACGTTCTTCACGCTCTTCGTCATCCCCTCGATCTATATGCTGATCGCCAAAGACCATGCCGGAACCGCGCGCGGAATAAAGTCCGAAACCTGAATCTTCCGCTTTTTGTATCCGGCGATTTGATCTCCCCAAGGGCACAGGCAACGCACCTGAGTGCCCCCTGTGCCCTTGGAGTTGACCGTCATCACTGCGAAGTCATTTGAAATGTATCCGCCGGGCTATGGGGTGCGCATCCGCCAGATCAGATTTTAAATCCGGCCACGATGGCATTCAGTTCCGCCGCCATGCGCTGCAAATCCTCTGCACTCATTTTGACCTGACCGCTGCTGTTCGAGATTTCCCCCGCCGAGACATTCACACCGGCAATCTCGCTGGTGATCTGCGCTGCGGCGGTGGAACTCTGACCGACATTCTGATTGACTTCCTGAATCCCCTGGCTCGTCTGGGTGATATTGGCGGCAATCTCCCTGGTGGCGGCGCTCTGTTCTTCCACGGCCGTGGCGATGGTTGCCACGATTTCATTGACCCGGTCGATGACCGAGGCGATCTGATCAATCTGCGATACGGTGCTGGATGTGGTGTTCTGGATGCCTTCGATCTGCTGCTTGATGCCCTGTGTCGCTTCGGCGGTCTGTCTGGCCAGGTCCTTGATCTCATTGGCCACCACGGCGAATCCCTTGCCCGCGTCGCCGGCCCGGGCGGCCTCGATGGTGGCATTGAGCGCCAGAAGATTGGTTTGTTCCGAAATCTCGGTGATCGTTTCGGTCACCTTTCCGATCTCCTGAGCCGCGTTGCCCAGTTGGGCCATTTTCTGAGCGGCGTTTTTCGATTTTTTTACCGCATCATCGGAGATCCCGCGCGCCGTTTCGGCATTCTGGGCGATTTCGTTGATCGTGGCCGACATCTCCTCGGCGGCTGTTGCCACCATGGAGGTATTGGTGGATGATTGTTCCATCGCGGCGGCGACGGCACCGAGATTGGCGCTCATCTGCTCGGCGGCCGCCGAAACCGTATGCGACCGGCCGGCCGTATCGTCGGCACCCGTAGAGAGATGCGAGGCGATCTGCGTCAACTCTCCCGCCGATTTGTCCACCTGCCGCGAATTTTCCGCAATCCGCTGCACGATCGCGTGCAGCTTCTCCAGGAACTGGTTGAACCAGCGGGCCAACTCACCCAATTCGTCCTGGGTGCCGCTTTCGATGCGCTTGGTCAGATCGCCTTCGCCCTGGGCAACGTCCTTGAACCCGGCGATCAGTTCGGCGAAGCGCTTGCTGATGCCGAAAACGATGAGCAGGCAAAGCACGACCGTGCCGGCGAAGATCAATCCACAAAACAGAACCATGGACATGGTCTGGCGTTCGGCCAGCGTGTCGAGGTCCGCCGCCATGGCTGATTGATAGGTGCCGATATTGTCGAGGTAAACACCGGTGGCGACCCAGAAGTCGGTTCCCGGAATCATCTCGGCATAGCTCAGTTTGGGTGTATCCCCGGCGCCCGGCTTGGGCCAGATATACTCCACGAAGTCCCCACCCCGCTGTGCGGCCCGGTGCATTTCCACAATGAACCGGATGTTGTTCTTATCCTTGAGCCCGCTCATGTCCTTGCCGTGGTCCTGTTTGCGCAAAGGATGGGCCTGGGTTACGGTTCCCTGGTTCACAAAAAAATAGCCGGACTTGTCGTTCTCGAAGCGGATGTCGTCGATGAGGCGGCGGATGGTATCGATCCGCTGAACCGGATCGGTCAGACCTTCCAGCGCGTGGCCGAGCGTGAGGGCCAGCGCGTGGGTCGCCACATGGAGCTTGGCTTTCTGGTCTTCGAACATCACTTCGCCGGTTTTGGCGATTCCCAGTCGAGCGATCTGGTTGCCGTTGCGTACGCTCATCAGGGTCATGATCCCGAACAGGCCGAAAATACCGCCGATGATCAAAAACATGCGTCCTCGAATCGTAAGTCTCTTGAGCATAGGTTCCTTCCAAATTATATCGGGGAATATGAAGGGGATGCCGAATACCGCATCGATGTGCGTTTTATCGGTCTGCGAAGGTGATACTTTAATTCGGAAAATATCGAGGATTCGGTAAAACCGGCGGGGTCGTTCGAAACGGGATGCGTCAGGGACGCGAGCGTTTGGCTGTGAGACCGGCGATCAGGATGCGGAAGACGCGCACCCGCTCCAACTGCCCGGGGGGCACGTGCCCTTTGCCGTAATGCTGCACGATCTGCAACAGCGCATGGTGTTTTTCAGCGGGCTCATGCAGCTCCTCGGCAGTGCCTTCGCCGATCACACTGTCAAAGGCGAAACTCCACTCGCAGGCCTGGTCCGAAGGTGCGGCAAGCGCGAGTCGGGTTTCCATCTGGAAACAGACGCGTCCATTGGACGCAAGGTAATCCAGCTTGCGGCCGCAAAGGGCGGAATGAAAATAAAGGTAGCGGCCGTCATAGCCGAAGCTTAACGGCACGACATAAGGTACATTGTCTTTGGCGAGGCCCAGGTGGCAGACGGAAGCGGATTCAATGATCCGGTCGATTTCGGTGCGGTCGAGAACCTCTTTTTCCTTGCGGCGCATCTCATTCCTTCAGGCGCGGGGGCGCTCACCGCACTCGGCGCAACTTTTTCGCCCCGGCGGCGCATCGGCCGGCCCAGAGCAATTTCCCAGGCCGGTACGGGCCTCTTCAGTCCGGTCATTGGGCGTCAAAGCGACGACGGCGTTCCGGAGGGCACGGGTATTTCAGTGAATGAGCACCTTACCTTTCAACCCCGCAGTCGTCAAACGATTCTCTTTCATCGACCCAAACGGCCTCCGATACCCTTCGCCAACTCAGGCAAGGTCGAGCAGCGCGGCGGCGTTCAGGCCGCAGACGCGGCGCTTTTCGTCCTCTGACAGCCCGGCCCGATCCATTTCATCGAAATAGCGCTTGGGTGAGAGCAGCGGGTAGTCGCTGCCCAGCAGGATTTTGTGGTCCCCGGCCAACTGCAGAGCCAGCGCATAGATTTCAGGCCGATAAAGATAGGGGGAAGCGGCGGTGTCGAACCATACGTTTGCCAGACTCTGGGATACCTCCTTTTTCAGAAGGTTGTAGAAAAAGAGACCGGCGCCCCAATGGGCCAGTATAATCCGGTTCTGTTCGAACCGGCGCACGAGCGCATAGATCTGGGCCAGCGTATTCTCCGTCTTTCCGGGATAGCGATGTCCGACGGGTTCGTTGGTGTGCAGCATGAGGGGCCGGTTGTAGTCCTTGCAGAGCGCCATAATGGGCGCAAGGCCCTCGAGACTGGTGCAATCCAGGTCATTGCAATAGAAGGCCAGCTCCCCCATTCCCGACAACCCGCTGCGCAGGCAGCGTTCGGTTTCCTCGGCCGCGGCGGGATGGCGGCAGTCACAGCATCCGAATCCGATCAGCCGCCCGGGGTAGCGCGCCACCGACTCCATAATGTAGTCGTTGTGGCGTTTGAAATGATCTTCCGACAGCCAGGGAAATCCGAAAGTCACCGACTTGTCGATGCCGTTTTCATCCATCGCCGCAACCAGCGTCTCCGCCCCCGCCAGCTGGGATTTGGGTGAATCGTAGAGCAGTTTGAAAGCCGGTTCGCGGTCGAAAAAACGTTCGCGTTCGCGGCGGAACGCCGGGGGGAAAATATGCGTATGAAAATCGATGATCATCGGGACTCCAATTGCAGACGCGACCAAGGCCGGGTGACCAAGGGTTGACCGGTGTGGAAAACTTATATTATCTACTTGCTGATTACAACCGCACCTGCATCGATCAAACCGTAGCGAGGGCTTCAACATGAGCGAATTCGATCTCAGCCGTCGTCATTTTCTATATTTTTCAGGACTTTCGCTAGCCGGCTGGATGACCGGCTGCGCCACCAACCCGGTAACCGGCCAAAGCCAGCTGATGCTGGTCAGCGAGCAGCAGGAAATCGATCTGGACAAACGTTATTCGCCGCTCCAGATCTCGACCGACTACGGCGCCACTCAGGACCGCCAGCTGGCGGCCTATGTGGAACAGGCCGGCCGTCGCATGGGCGGCCTGAGCCACCGTCCACAAATGCCGTACACCTTCCGCGCGGTCAATGCCAATTACATCAACGCCTATGCGTTTCCGGGCGGCAGCATCGCAGTCACCCGCGGCATCCTGCTGAAGCTCGGAAATGAGTCCGAATTAGGCGCCCTGCTGGGGCATGAACTGGGACATGTGAATGCCCGCCACACGGCCCAGATCATGTCCAAGAGCATGTTGACCAATGCGCTCGTGGGCGGAGTGGCTTCGGTGGTGGGAACCCAATCCGCCATCGGCGGACAGCTGGCCGCCCAACTGGGCATGCTGGGTTCCGGGGCGCTGCTCGCCTCCTACAGCCGGGACAACGAACGCCAGGCCGACGCCCTGGGTATGGAGTACCTGGTCAAGAGCGGCTACGGCACCGACGGGATGGTTAATCTGATGGAGATGCTCAACAGCCTTTCCAAGCACAAACCCAGCGCCTCCGAATTATTGTTCGCCACCCATCCCATGAGCGACGAGCGCTATCGATCCTCTGTTGAAACGGCCGAGCGCGATTACCGGGCCGCCAAGAGCCAACCCCTGTACCGCGAGCGCTACATGGATCACACGGCCGCGCTGCGCCGTATGCGCGGAGCGGTCGAAGCCCTTCAAAAAGGCGAGAAGGAGCTGGCGGACGAAAAGTACCCGGCTGCGGAAGCGTATTTTAAGTCCGCGCTCAAGGAAGCGCCGAACGACTATACCGGCTTATTGCTCATGGCCAAAAGCCGCCTGGCTCAGGAAAAGTATGCCGATGCCGACCCTTATCTGACCCAGGCCACACAGGTCTATCCCGAAGAAGCGCAGGCCCGCTATCTGTCCGGCTTCGCCAAACTCAAGCAAAAGCAGTTCGACGCGGCCGTACCCCAATTCGATGCCTACGACCGGCAGCTGCCCGGCAATCCCGCCATCCAGTTCCTGCGCGGCTACGCGTATGAACGCATGGGCCAGCGCAAGCCGGCGGCCGAGAACTATTACCGTTATCTGCAGGCTGTAAATGAAGGTAAAAACGCGCAATATGCCTATCAGCGGCTGGTCGAGTGGGGCTATGTCAAGCCCGGGAGCTGAGGGCGGGTGCGGAAATTGAACGTTGACGCGTCCAGCGGCGGCCCCCTCCGCTGAACCGGTCAACCGCTCTTCGCGTATACCGATGAACCCTCAAAACCGAATGATCGAACGGCATATCGTGCTCGTGGCGCCGGAAGTCCATTGGAATACGGGGAATGTCGGCCGAACCTGCCTTGGGGCGGGAGCCCGCCTGCACCTGATCCGTCCGCTCGGCTTCTCTTTGAGCGACCGGCACGTCCGCCGCGCAGGTCTGGACTATTGGTCCCGCGTCGCGCCGCAGGTCTGGGACGACTTCGAACAATTCGAGCGAAACCAGCACCCGTCAGCGGGAGAACTGGTGCTGCTGACCAAGAGCGGGCAGCGCCTGTTCTGGCAGATGCCTTCCCCGGCACGCCTGTTCATGGTTTTCGGGTCTGAAACCCGTGGGTTGCCGAAGCCGTTGATGGAACGGTTCGCGGATCGAACCTATCGCATCCCCATTTCCGAGAATATCCGTTGCCTGAATCTCTCCACGGCAGTGGGAATCGTCTTATTCGAAAGCCTGCGCCTCAGCCTCTCAATAGGAAATTGAATTCCTACTTTCTATGACATTTAGATACTCAGACCGGCCCGGCCGATTGCCGGGTGCGGCCCCACGCTCGATTTCAAAATCCATCTTTCCAGAGTCTTACGGCAGATCGGTCGCATGAACGGCAATTTGGCAGGCTCTTTGCTCATTGTGCTTACCGGAAGAACGGCCCGAAACCCGCACAAGAAAGGACATATGATGATCGAATTCATTCTTGCCGGTATTTTGTACCTCGGCGTAATGCTTGCCGTCGTGTTCGGCTTCTCGTTCATCACCATTGCCGTGACATACATTTGCGCCGCCTGCGTCCGGCGGGCCTTACACTGGTTTCGGCAGCCGGAGTGTGCCGTGCCCGGCCAACGGTTTTAGATTTCGCAACGCTTCCAAAAAGGGAGCAGCAGGTCTGCGCCCTTTTCACCCTCTCGGATTGCCCGCTTGTGTTCTGCAAAAAACTGCCGATGACCATAACGATGGTTTGAAAAAGTGGAAAGGAGAATGGTCATGGTGGTGCGAATTACGGTCATGCTTGCAAGCCTTGGTTTGATCATGGGCTTTTGCGGCGGCATTCCGGCGTCCGCCGGGTCCGCCTACCACAATCCGGCCGTGCCCGGACCCCAGGATGCGCTCTACTGGCTGGATCAGGGAGGCCTTCTGGCCACGTACGGCAACTACCCCGCCGCGGTCCGGGCCTATATGAAGGCGCTCGAAATCGATCCCCGCAACAGCGAGGGATATTTCGACCTCGGTCTGGCGCTGGCCGAACTGGGCAGACTGGACGAAAGCCTTGTACAGATCGAAAAGTCGATCGCTTTGAATGCCCTGGAGGCACGCTACTATTACGGCCGCGGCAGGGTACAACTGCTGGCGGGTCGCTCCACCGAGGCGATGGCGGATTTCAGTAAAGCCGCTGCCATGGGAAATATGGACGCACTCAAATTTCTCGCCGCATCCAGGAGGGCTGAAATCTAATTCGTTCAAGAAGGCTTGCATCGGGGCCGGCGGCAGCCGGCCCGCTTTTGCACGACCTCCCTTGCTCTGCTGCCCCCGCACCATGCGCGAGCGCGAAGCGCTGCACCTGCATCTCCGCCGCTCTCGGCGGTCCTTTGTTTCTCCACCGGTTGCATGCTGGAGAAAGATGATTATAGAATAAACCACTTCCCGCTCCAGCGACCGCGCTGTTGAACTCCCCACGTTCGAATCCCGGTGTTTGTTCCGATTTGGATCGTCTGGCGTACCGCTGTTTCTCCGCTCGGATGCAGCACAAAGAAACGGTTCCGCCGCTGCAGTTCAGGATAGCGGCCGGCTGCGGCCGATGACAAGGCGCACTTCAGCGTCGCGCCGGTTCACGCAAAGTACAGAACTTGCGCTCCACCCCGGCCTGATGCCCACCCCGACAGGAACGTTCGATTGGGCATCTTATTGTTAATACAATCCATTCAATCTACCCTGCACAACTGGCATGTATTTTGATGAAAGGATTGACGCCATGGAGAAAGAATCCCACCTACCTGATGTCCCGGTCCCGGATGGTCCTTTCAACAGGCCTCATTTTCGGGATATCATGCGAAAGATCCTGTGGGTCGGCGCGGCCTTTGTTCTATTGATGGCGCCTTCCGGGCTGTGCATCCATCAGCAAATCAGTGCAGACAGCCAAACCATCGAACATCAAAGGAACTTCAACCAGGTGCCGGAGCCGGATACCGAGGGGCCGGATACCGCGGCGCCAGTTCGCAGCGAGACCTCGTACGAACCGGTACGGCCGAAGGCGCCGGTTGACGCCATCGCCGGTGATGCCGGCCGGCAACCGTTCCACAAGGACATCATGCAGGCGGCCAGAACCTACCAGGTCGATCCGGCCTTGATCAAAGCCATCATCATGGCGGAATCCAACTACAATCCGCAAGCGGTCTCCAGCCGCGGCGCCCAGGGGTTGATGCAGTTGATGCCGGCGACCGCCAAATGGCTCGGCGTTGCGGATGCGTTCGATCCGGCCCTGAATATCGATGGCGGGGTGCGGTATTTCCGCTACCTGCTCGACCGGTGCAGGGGAGATGTCGAGCTGGCCCTGGCTGCATACAATGCCGGGATCGCGTACGTGCTCAAGTATGATGGGATTCCGCCTTTCGATACCACTCAGGCCTACGTGAAAAAGGTGCTCGCATATCATCAGCAATATCAACGCGAGATGGCCTCCATCGAATTGGATTCCTCCAGCGTGTGACGCGCCCTCTGGTGGAAGGCGTCCGGCTCCCTGTGGGCCGGACGTTTTTTTCGGTTTGCATCCGAATGCCGGAATGGATTAGTCAGTGTCCATGCAACTTTTCGCGCTTGCCCGTTCGCGCCCCGGGTTTCGAGGCTGCCTGATCGACCGGGGCCGTTACCGGTTCTTTCATTTGAGCGCCGACGGCCGACTTCGCTGGATGAAGGATTATGCCGTGGAGGCCTTCGAAGACCACGCCCATTTCCTGGCCGTAATGCTCAAATACCTGCTGCCGGCGTCGATTTTTCTTCCCCCTGTAGAGATCGGGGAAATCACCCCGGGAACGCTGGAACGCCTCCTTCTTTCGAGAAATCAAAAGACCGGTAACGCCCGTTAAGCACCGGGCAAGCCTCCCCTGCGGCGCCACTCGTAAAGCGCCACCGCGACCGCCGCAGCGGCGTTCAGGGACTCGATGGCCGGGTCGATGGGGATGCGCAGCGCAGCCGCACCACGCCAGTGCCGCGGCAGCCCGGGACCTTCCAGGCCGGCCAGCAGGCCGAAGGCGGGCGGAAATTCCGCCTGTCCGATTTCGACCCCGTCCGCCGAAAGGGCCAGAAGCGGCAGATCGTCCTTCAGCGCCTCCAGGGCGGGTCCCTGACGCAGGCGCACGGAGGGTACGACGCCGCCCGACGCCCGAAGCGCCTTGGGGTGGTAAGGATGGGCGCATTCGGCGAGCAGGATCACTTCGCCAACGCCGAAAGCGGCGGCAGAGCGGATGGCCGCGCCGACGTTCTCGGGATCCTGGAACGGAATCAGCAGCGTACACCCTTGCTCGAAGCCCTGCGCAGGCGACCAGGGCGCAATTTCCGGCACCTCGATACAGAGCAGCGGACCCTGCGTGCCGAAGAGATCCAGTTCCTGAAAAAGCGGAGCTGCAAGCTGCAGCCATTGCATGCCCGCCGGATGTTCAGGCGGCGGCGGAGAATCGTCCCGGGTGATCCAGGCAAGGCAACGCTCCGGGTGGCGGGCGAGCATCTCGTCGATCGGCCGTCTGCCGGACATCAATGCTTGTCCGGCTTTTTTGATGCCGCGGCCGCCGAGCAGTTTTTTCAAGCCCTTGAAACGGGGGTTGGCTTCACTGGAAACGGTATGCACGGCATGCCGGCGCGCTGCCCGCGCCGCCAGCGCGGCGGGGGGGATGTCCAGGCGTTCGAACACCACCAGACGGCGTTCGTTGAGGGTCTGCCCGATGCGGTAGGCTTCGTTGCGCCGCAGGGCGTACCGGCCGCCGAAGTGCCTCAGGGCGTTCTCGATCTCCGGTTCGCAGCCCGGCCCTTTCATGAAAATCAGCGTGCCGTTGCGCACAAGGCAGTTCCGGACATCGGCCATCGTCTGCTCGATGGTCGCCACGGCGCGGGTGATGATCCCGGCCACGGGAAGGTCGAAGGCCGGCGTGATTTTGCGGTCGATGATCCGAACGCCGCTCAGGCCCAGCCGTTCGACCGCCAGACGTAGAAAATCGACGCGCTTGGTGCGGGTTTCCGCCAGCCAGATTTCGATTTCCGGCCGCACGATCTTGAGCGGCAGACCCGGCATGCCCGGCCCGGTGCCCAGGTCCATGAGCGGCGATGGCAGGCGCATCAATTGGGCCGGCAGGATCGAGTCCACGTAGAGCTTGATCACCATGTTGGTGAAATTGTGGATGCGCGTGAGGTTCAGGTCACGGTTGTGCAGTCGCAGCAGACCATGATAGATCCACAATTGTTCGAGCTGCCGTTCGGACAAAACGATGCCGCACTGCGCGAATATGGCCGTCAGGCTTTCGGGGCCCGGTGAGACGGAAGCGGTTCTGCGTCGTGTCATGGCGTCACGTGGGGTGAACGATACGGGCCGAACATGAGCGACCCCTCATACAAGCCGGTGGATGCATTGTTTCATCCGCGCTGGCCGGTGGTTTACGCGGACAACCATTTGCTTGTGATCTATAAACCAGCAGGGTTGAGAATGCAACGCGACCACACCGGCAAGCCCAACCTCTCCGATCTCGCCAAGGATTGGATCAAGATCCGTTATGCCAAACCCGGGCTGGTCTTCCTGGGCCTCGTGCACCGGTTGGATGCGCCGGTGGCGGGTCTCCTTGCGCTGGCGCGCACCTCGAAGGGTGCCGCGCGACTCAGCGCCCAATTTCGCGAGGGGGTGATCCGCAAACGGTATCTGGCCGTGGTGAACGGCCGGCCGCCTCGGGACAGCGACCAGTTGATCCAGCATATCGAACGTCGCGGGCGTCTCAGCCGTATCGCGCCGGCCGGCCGAGATCGTCAGGAGGCCCGGCTTGCCTACCGGCTTCTGGAACACCGGGCCCCGCACAGCCTGATCCAGGTCGATCTCGAGACCGGTCGCCGGCACCAGATCAGGCTGCAGATGGCGGCGCTGGGCTGCCCGATCGTGGGCGACCGGGCCTACGGCGCCCCGCGCGCACTGCCTGACGGCCGCATCGCCCTGCTGGCGGCGCAACTCAGCCTGCTTCATCCCACACGCCGGGATCAGCTGCGTTTCGAATTGCCCGAACCACTGGGCTGGCCCTGGCCTGCGGCGGACGACCCGCTGCGGCCCTTGTGGAGTTTCGAGGATTATCTGCGTGCCGGATGGCGTCCGCCGGGTCCCGGGTGATGCGCCGCACCCTTGATCACGGCCGTTCGGTCGAGGGCTCGGTATCGCTTGCGGATGACCGCGGTAGTCTGAAATTCTTCAGGTACGCTTCCCATTCCATGGGCAGGAGCTGCTTTTTCTTGGTGTTGCAGACTTTGCAGGCGGGCGCCAGGTTGCCTTTGGTGCTTTTGCCGCCACGCGAAAGCGGTACGATGTGATCCATGGTCAACTCGCGCGGCGAGGTCGGCCTTCCGCAATAATGGCATTCGCCTTTTGCGCAACGTCGCTTCCACCATTGGCTGGCGCGCAGTTCGCGCGCTTTGCGCCGTTCGGTCCGGATGGATTCTTCCGAGAGATCGTAAGCAAATGGAGATATCGATTCACTGCGTTTCATCAGTATGGAACTTTCAGCCGCCGTCTTCATGTCGTACGAATCCCCGCTCGGCGAGCCAGGCATCGACTTCGGCGGTCAGCATGGCGTAATAGCGTTCCGAACCGCCGAGGCCACGCCGCCCGAAAAAATAGTTTATTTCGAGCATCAGCGGTTCGATCCGTCCATTCAGCAGGGCATCACGTTCAAATATAAAATCAAACCCGGCCAGTTGCAAACCGGTTTCGGCGACGACCGTCGCCACCGCCGCGCCGGCGGCGGAACGCAGGTCCTCCGGGATTTCGTAATCGATTTGTGCGCCTTGCGCCAGAGCGCTGCCGAAGCAGCGGGGATCCTTTTGAACGCGCCAGTAATCGATCCGCCGCCGTCCGATCCGGGTCATGCGCAGGGCTTTGCCGTCGGATGGGATAAACGCCTGCACCAGGAATCCGAATTGTCCCGAGCGTTCGCATGCTCTGGTGCGCTCGAGAACGCGGGTCAGGGTGTCGGGATGTTCGACTTTGAAGACCGTATCGCCTTCGCCCCCCCAGTCCCATTTGATCACCACGGGAAAGGCGGTTTCGGCCTTCAATGATTCGAACTCGGCCACCGATGAAAAAAGACGGGTGAACGGATGGGCCACGCCCAGGCTGCGAAAGAGGCGGATCTGGCCCATTTTGCCCGGGAAATCAAAGCGCGCATCCAGATTCGGGAAAACATGTTCGCAATTGGCGCGGGCCATGCGGTAAAGCGCTTCGGAGCACCCTTGCGGCAGAATCACCGCGGCGGCGGCCTGAATGGCCGCTCGATCGTTGCGGTCCGGCGCCCTTCCGGCGCAGATGATGTTGCGGTCCGCTTCAATGATCGGGTGAAATGAAAGAATCAAGGCGTTCGTCCGTTCAGTACCCGAAGCGCTGCAGGGCCTTGGTGTCCCTGGTCCAGTTTTTCTGCACGCGCACGAACAGCTTCAGAAATACCTGGCATCCCAGCATGCGCTCGATCTCGGCGCGCGCCGCCTGGCCGATTTGCTTCAACTTCCCACCCTGTTTGCCGATGACGATGCCTTTCTGCGATTCGCGTTCCACATGGATGGTCGCCAGAATGCGGACCAGGCGCCCTTCTTTTTCCTCGCTGAACGAATCGACGGTGACCGCGGCTGCATACGGGATCTCCTCGCCGGTCAGCCGGAACACCTTCTCGCGGATCATTTCGGCGGCGATGAAACGCTCGGGAAGGTCCGTCAGACTGTCGGGCGCATAGAGCGCCGGGCCGGAGGGCATCAGCTTCGTCAGCGCGCCGATCAGCGCCTCGACCTGGGTGCCCAGGGTCGCCGAAATCGGCACGATGGCCTCGAAGGCATGCCGCCGCGACCACTGGTCGATCCGCCTCAACAACTGCGCTTTATCCAGGAGATCGACCTTGTTCAAGGCAAGCACCTTCGGCCGCGCGGAGGCGGACAGCTTTTCGACCAGAAAGTCTTCGTCCGGCGAATGCGCCGCCGCGGCATCGGCCAGCATCAGGATCGCGTCGCAGTCCACGAGGGCCGCCAAGGCGACGGCGACGATGCGTTGATTCAGCGCCCCCGATGCGCGGTGCACACCCGGGGTGTCGAGGAAGATCAACTGCGCCCGCGGCTGGTTCAGAATGCCCAGAATGCGGTTGCGGGTGGTCTGGGGCTTTTTGCTGGTGATCGATATCTTTTGACCCAGCAGGCGGTTGAGGAGGGTCGATTTGCCGGCGTTGGGCGCTCCGACGATGGCGATCATGCCGGATTTGAACGCTTCGTCTTGCTTCATGCGGTCATCGGATTGCATGCCAATTGTCCTGACGGTTCTTTATGCACCGGAGGCGGCCTGTCCATAACGCGATGCGCATTGCGGCCGACGCGCTTTCGAAGCTTACGGCCGACCTCACGGACGGACGCTAAACGTTGGTCGCCGCAAGTATCCTTTGCCAGAGCGTCACTTTGCCCTGGCGCGTTTTGGCCGAAAACAGGATCAAATCCTCCGGTTCTAAACCGAGCCCTTCAGCCGCCTTGCGGCGCTGTTTTTGTTGTTCCGTTTTGGATAGTTTGTCGCACTTGGTCAGTACCGGAATCATGGCGATGCCATATTGGCGCAGCCAGTCGATGAAATTCAACTCCTCCACAAGCGGCGTGCGCCGGATGTCCATGAGAAGCACCACTGCCTTGAGCACGTCGCGCCCGGAGAGATAGGTTTCGACCATGGGGCCCCACTTGCGCCGCAGTTCGGGAGGAACCTTGGCATATCCATACCCCGGCAGATCGACGAACGACAGCGTACCGTTCACCAGGAAGAAATTGATCAACTGAGTCCGGCCCGGCGTGGTGCTTGTTTTTGCCAGCCGCCGGCGTTCCAGAAGGGTGTTGATCAGCGAGGATTTGCCCACGTTGGAACGACCGGCGAACGCCACCTCGGGGCGCTCGGGAGCCGGATACTGGTCCGGCTTGACGGCGCTGGTGACGAACTCGGCGGATTTGATACGGAATGTGTCTTCCAAAGAGCCAACCTCGTTGGTTATACTTTGCCACCTTTTTCGAAGGTTTTCAAAACGAAACCATAAGAACAAAGAGGACACGGAGAAGATACCCGATTCTCCGTGTCCTCAGAGTGAATCGTTTTCCGCAATCAGGGATGTGCCGTCCTTTCCTGCAGGTACCGTTCCAGCCGATCGAGACCTTCTTTGATGTTTTCCAGCGAATTGGCATATGAAAAACGCAGATAGCCTTCTCCATGGGGTCCGAAATCGATCCCCGGAGTGACGCCCACGTGGGCTTTGTCCAGGATGTCGAAGGCCAGTCGATAGGAATCCGGGGAAAGATGCCTGGCATTGGCGAAGACGTAAAAGGCGCCGGTGGGTTCGACCGTGATGCCGAAACCGAGCCCCTTGAGGCGCTGCACCATGTAGCGCCGGCGCTCGTCGTAGACCGCCTTCATATGGGCCACATCATCCCAGGCGCTTTCGAGGGCGGCGATCCCGGCCTGCTGGACGGCGGCATTGGCGGATATGAAAAAATTCTGATGAATTTTCTGGATGGCGCGCATGAAGGGCCTGGGCGCGATCAAGTAACCCAGCCGCAGGCCGGTCATGGCGAAAAGCTTGGAAAACCCGTTGATCACGAAGGCGTGGTCGGTGAACTCGAGAATCGAATGCTCCCGACCTTCGTACACCAGTCCATGGTAGATTTCATCCGAGACCACATAGGGTCCCATTTTGGCGATGGCCTGCATGCGCTCGGCCGAGAGCAGGTTTCCGGTCGGGTTGGAAGGCGAATTGATGAAGATCGCCCGGGTGCGGGGGGAGCGTTTTTCCTCGATCGCCTCCGGCCGGTATTGGAACCCGTCCGCCTCCAGAACCGGTACGCGTACCGGAAGCCCTTGCACGAAGCGGATGAAATTGGGGTAACAGGCATAATGGGGATCGGAGATGATCACCTCGTCCCCGGGTTCCAGCAGGGCGGCGAAAAGCATGAAGATGGCCGGCGAACTGCCCGACGTGATCACGATCCGGCCCGGATCGACATCCACCCGGTACTTTTCATGGTAGTAGCGGCAGATCGCTTCGCGCAGCGGCAGGATGCCCAGGCTGTGGGTATAGTGCGTACAGCCGTCATGCAGCGCCCGGACGGCGGCTTCCCGGACGCAGGCCGGCGCATCGAAATCGGGCTCGCCAACCTCCAGGTGGATGACGTGCGCGCCCCGGCACTCGAGTTCGCAGGCTTTTTCAAGCACGTCCATGACGATGAACGACGTCATCTCCTGCGTGCGCTTGGACTCCATACAACCCCCTTTGGGAACCGGACTCTTAAACCACCTTGTTCAAAGGATATTCGATGATCCCCTCGGCGCCGGCCTTGAGCAGCTCGGGAATCAGCTCGCGGACATAGCCGGTGTTGACCACGCTCTCGACGGCGAACCATTCCGACTGATAAAGCGGCGAAACGGTGGGTGCATTGAGACTGGGCAAAAGCCCGACAACCCCAGCCAGCTTCTCCTTGGAAACGTTCAGCTTGAGTCCTACCAGTTTTTCACCCCGCAGGGCACCCTGCAGAAGCAGTGCGATCTGTTCGATCTTTTCGCGTTTGCGGAGGTCCTGCCAGGCCGCGTGGTTGGCGATCAACTGCGTATTGGTCTGCATCAACTCATGGATGATGCGCAGGCCATGCGCTTTGATGGTACTGCCGGTCTCGGTGACTTCGACCACCGCATCGGCCAGACCCGAGACCACCTTGGCCTCGGTGGCGCCCCACGAAAATTCGACCGTCACGTCGATGCCGCGCTCCTGGAAATAGCGCTGGGTGAAGCCCAGCAGTTCGGTGGCGATCTTTTTGCCTTTGAGATCCTCGAGCGTTTTCACGGTCGAGTCGTAAGGCACCGCCAGGACCCAGCGCGCCGGCCGCGAGCTGACTTTGGAGTAGATCAGATCGCTCACCACGTGAATGTCGGAACGGTTTTCCGCGATCCAGTCCTTGCCGGTCAAACCCGCATCCAAGGTGCCGGTTTCTACATAGCGCGACATTTCCTGAGCGCGGCAGATGGCGCATTCGATCGCCGGATCGTCGATTTCGGGAAAATAGCTGCGGTCGTTCACATTGATCGTCCAGCCCGAACGTTTGAAAAGCGCAATGGTGGCGTTCTGCAGGCTTCCTTTGGGGATGCCCAGCTTCAAAGGTAAGCTCATTTACGATAAACCTCCTTGGGATCGAAAAGCGGCCGGCCGACCACGGTCAGGCTCCGATCGGAATTCACCCGCCGGTAAAAACAGCTGCGATGACCGGTGTGGCATGCCGCCCCTCCGATTTGTTCGACTTTCAGCAGCACGGTATCGTCGTCACAATCGACCCATATCTCTTTGACCGCCTGGACATTACCCGATGTCAGGCCCTTGGTCCATAAGGTGTTGCGCGTGCGGCTGAAGAAGGTGGCCTGACCGGTCCGCAGCGTCGTTTCCCAAGCCTCCTGATTCATGAAACCGACCATGAGCACTTCGCCGGTCCGGTGGTCCTGCACGACCGCAGGAAGCAATCCACCCATTTTGTCAAAATCCAGTTTAAGCATGGCGCCCGATCTCCCGTCTGCGGCGCTTCAGCGCCACATTTCAAAATTTGGTTTTGTAGTCTCAAGCCGCCGTAATAGTCAATGAAATTCAAACAAATGGGCCCGAATAAAGGACGCCCGGGCAGCGCAACCCTTTAACTTCTTGCCGCCCCTGGACAATTTTGATAGGTTCGTTGAACTGAATCAGTAAAGGCGCTCGAAGGTCCTTGCCGAAAAGATCGGAACGGGCCTTTTGGTCCCATTTTGACGCAAACCGATCAGGTGATTGATATATGCCCAAACAAGTCACGACCACCCAAATCCTCAAAAAGCGTGCCCGCCTTGAAAAAAACGGCCGCTGGCGGAAAATTCTGCGGTGGACCCTGTGGATCATGCTCCTGCTGGTGGCGGTCGGCGCCGCCGTGACAACCGCCTTCTTCTTTTACTTCAGCGAAGATCTGCCCCAGATTTCCACGCTGGGCGACTACAGGCCGCCCATCATCAGCACGGTGTACGCGGACGACGGGCGCCTGATCGGCGAATTTTATAAAGAGCGCCGCATCGTGGCGCCGCTCGACCGGATTCCCGAAAGACTCAAGCAAGCCTTCATCGCAGCCGAAGATTCACGCTTCTACAAGCACCAGGGAATCGATTTTCTCAGCATCGTGCGTGCTTTTTTTAAAAACCTGGAAGCCGGCGCCATCGTGCAGGGCGGCAGCACCATCACCCAGCAGGTGACCAAGAGCTTTCTGCTGACGCCCGAACGCAGTTACGAGCGCAAGATCAAGGAAGCGTTGCTGGCCTACAGGATCGACAAGAGTTTCAGCAAGGATGAGATCCTGTATCTCTACCTCAACCAGATCTACCTGGGGCACGGCGCGTACGGGGTCCAGGCCGCCGCCGAAAACTACTTCGACAAACCGGTCGAGAGCCTCAACCTGGCCGAATGCGCCATGCTGGCCGGGCTGCCGCAGGCCCCCAGCCGCTACTCTCCCTTCCATTACCCCGAGCGGGCCGCACAGCGGCAGATTTACGTGCTCAACCGCATGGTGGCCGAGGGCTACATTACCGATCTGGAGGCGTCCGAGGCCATCGACACACATCTCGACATCAAGCCGCGGCGCAACTGGTATATGGAGAAAGTGCCGATCTACACCGAGGATATTCGGCGCTACGTGCAAAAGAAATATGGTGAGGAGAAGCTCCTCACGCAGGGACTCAAAATCCATGCCGCGGTGAACATCGAAATGCAGAAGGCGGCGGTGGCCGAAATCCAGAAAGGTCTCGAGGAACTCGATCGCCGCCAGGGGTACCGCGGACCCCTTGAAAAGCTGCCCGCCGACCAGATTGAAGCCTACTGCCAGAACCAGCTCGCCGGGCTCGCCGAACGGCCGCTGGCACCCGGTGTACGAACCAGGGGCGTCGTGATCGACGTGAACGACAAGGCGGGCCGGACAACGGTCCGCATCGGCGATCAGCGGGGCGCCATCAACATCGAAGACATGCGCTGGGCCCGCCGTCCGGATCCCGATGTCGAGTGGTATAAAAGCCGCCTGCAGAGGCCGAGTCAGGCGCTGGCCGCCGGAGATGTGATCGAGGTGACGGTCAAGGACAAGCGAGAGAAATCGGAGGACTGGATCTTGTCCCTGGCCCAGACGCCCGCGGCCCAGGCCGCATTGCTCTCGATCGAAGCGGGCACCGGACTGGTCAAGGTCATGGTGGGGGGACGCGATTTCAGTGAGAGCCAATTCAACCGCGCCACCCAGTCGCGGCGCCAGCCCGGATCGGCGTTCAAGCCGCTCATTTACGCGGCCGCCATAGACCGGGGCTACACGCCCGCGTCGATCATCATCGACTCTCCGATTGTCGTGCAAAGCGCCGGAATGGACGAAGCCTGGAAGCCCCGCAACTATGGCAAAAAGTTCTACGGGCCGACGCTGCTGCGCGATGCCCTGGCCAAATCCCGCAATATCGTCACCATCAAAATCCTGCAGGAAATCGGCATCGAGTATGTTGTCGACTACGCAAGGAAGCTGGGCATTGAGTCGGACATGTATCCGAGCCTCTCACTGGCGCTGGGTTCATCCGGCCTGTCGCTGCTGGAGATCGTACGCGCCTATTCGGTTTTCGCCAACCAGGGTTGGTTGGTCCAACCCACCTTCATCACCAAAATCGAAGATCGATACGGCAATATCATCGAGGAGATGACGCCCGAGCGCACCAAGGTGATCGAAAGCGAAACCGCTTACCTGTTGACCAGCCTCATGGAGGGCGTGGTCAAGTTCGGCACAGGACAACGCATTCGCGAGTTGAAGCGGCCGGTGGCCGGTAAAACCGGCACCACCAACAACCTTTTCGATGCCTGGTTCGTGGGCTATACGCCCGATTTGATTACCGGCGTCTGGGTGGGCTTCGATCAGGAACGCAGCCTGGGAGAGGGCGAGACCGGTGCGCGGGCCGCCATTCCGATCTGGCTGGGCTATATGCAGAAAATCTCAAAAGACAAGCCGGTACGGATCTTTCAGGTTCCGGAGGGGATCGTATTCGCCAAGATCGACGCCGAAACAGGGATGCTGCCCATCCCGGAATCCAAAAAGACCGTATTCGAGTGCTTCAAGGAAGGAACCGTGCCCACCCAGTATACACCCAAGCCGGGCACCGTGACCGATCCGGCGCAGTTTTTCAAACAGGATATGTGAAAGTACGTTGAACGGTGAAAGCTGACGACCTCGTAAAAAGTCACTGTCGCACCCTCTTGAACTTTTAGGTTTTCAGCGTGAAGTGTTAAGCGAGGTTCATATCTGATTGATTGTCACCGACTGATCCTGCGCTTAACCTTAAAACTTGATGAAATTGTAAAAGAATTTGTTAACCAAAGAGAACACAGAGAAAAAATGATGTGCCTGAATAACGTACCTCTGTGCTCTCTCTGAACTCTGTGGTTGGTCTGCCTTTTGCGAGTCCATCAAACTTAACACTGTTGATGAATTCGGTGTTTTTTGCGAATTCATCAACCATGAATTCCAATAATTCTATGCCTGTACGCGCTTCGCTGTGTCTGTTCGCGCTTCACGGATAACGCCATGGGTCTGCGGCGCATCTTACTGCTTTTATCCATTCTGACGTTCTTATCCGCAACCACCGGCGGAACGCTCTACTATACCGTGCTGAGGCGCACCGCCCTGCAGCAGGCCGAACGTGAAGTCGCGGCCAAAACCGAATGGATCCGCAACGGACTCGGCCATCTGATGGCCGAGCATCAAAATGCCGTGCGCACGATGGCCGGAATGTACGAGCTGAAGCGTTTCCTGCGCTCCGGCACGCCCGAAAACCTGGAAAACGCCAACCGGATGCTGGATCATTTTGCGGAAACCCAGTCCGCCGAAGTCTGTTACCTGATGGACCGCCAGGGGCTCACGCTCGCCTCCAGCAACCGTGACGCCGAGGACAGCTTCGTCGGCCGCAATTTCGCATTCCGCCCCTATTTTCAGCAGGCGCTGGAAGGATCGCACGGCCTCTACCTGGCCCTGGGCACCACCTCCCAAAGGCGCGGCATCTATCACAGCTATCCGGTTTTCAATGACCTCGACCGCACGCCCATCGGGGTGGCGGTGGTCAAATCATCGATCGAACGCGCCGAAAAAGCACTCAAACTGTCCACGGAAGATATTTTGCTGGTGACCGACCCCAGCGGGGTGATCTTCATCTCCAGCCGCCCCGAATGGTTGTTCCAGCTGGCCTGGCCGCTCGATGCCGATCAGCTGGCGCGGATTCAGAAAGACCGCCAATTCGGCGCAGGCCCATTTCACTGGATCGGGTTCTCGCGCCAGGCGGATTATATGACCGATCCGGAGGGCCGGCGCTATCTGCTGCGCCAGGCCCCCCTGGGATTCTTCGAGGGCTGGCAGATCCTTCACATGCGTGATCTGGACTTGATCGCACGATCGGTTTCGAGACCGTTGCTGCGCATTGTCGGACCGGTGGTGCTGGTGCTCTCCGTATTGGTCGGCATCGCCGTGCTGGTGCTGTACCGCAAGGCGAGCCTGGAGATTCAGGGGCGCCGCTCCGCCGAACAGGCGTTGCGCCAGAGCGAAATCCGCTATCGCTCACTGTACCATCATACACCCGCCATGCTGCACTCGGTGGATCCTCAAGGCCAGCTGCTCAGTGTCAGTGATTATTGGGTCCAGATCATGGGCTACGGCCGCGAGGAAGTCATCGGCCGGCCGCTGATCGACTTTTTGAGCCCGGAATCGCGCCGCTATTCGATCGAAACGGTGATGCCGCGCTTCCTGCGCACGGGAACCTGCCAGGACATCCCATACCGTTTCGTCCAAAAAAACGGCCGCATGATCGATGTGCTCCTTTCGGCGATCGCCGATCGCGACGAAAAAGGCGTGATCATCCGGTCGCTGGCGGTATCCATCGATGTCACGGCCCGCCTGCAGGCGGAAAAAGATCTGCTGGCCGCCAAGGAGGCGCTGAGCCGCTACTCCAAGGAACTCGAACACCAGGTGCGTGAACGTACCAGCGAAATCAGTGCGATCCTCACCTACACGCCGGCGGTGGTCTATATCAAGGACGTTCAGGGGCGTTATTTGATGACCAATTCCCGCTTCGAGGAACTTTTCGCCCTCCGGCACGAAGATGTCCGCGGCCGAACCGATTATGATCTTTTTACGCAGCAGGTGGCGGACCAGTTTCATCGGAACGACCTTCGCGTGCTGCAGGAAAAACAACCGCTGAATGTCGAGGAGCAGGTTTCGTTGCCGGACGGCGAACACATCTATCTTTCGGTCAAGTTTCCGATTTATGAAACGGACGGCCGCATCCGGGGCATCTGCGGCATTTCGACCGATATCACCGCCCTGAAGAAAGCCCAGGAACAGCTGCGGCGCCTTTCGGGTTCGATCATGGTCAATCAGGAAAAGGAACGCGCCATCATCGCCCGCGAGCTGCATGACGAACTGGGACAGCTGCTTACCGCCCTGCGCATGGAAGCGGTCTGGCTGCAGCGCCGCCTCAGGGAAGCGGATGTCAAGGGCGCCGAGCGCGCCGGAGCCATGTGCGCACTGATCGATACGACGATCGAGGAAGTCCGCGCCATGGCGATCCGCCTGCGGCCCGGAGTACTTGATGACCTGGGACTTGTGGACGCGCTGGAGTGGTACACCACCGAATTCGAGCGCCGGGCGCAGATCGCCTGTATTTTCACGCATGACGAAATCCCGGCGGTGGATGAAACGGTCGCTACGGCCGCCTACCGCATCGCCCAGGAAGCGCTTACCAATGTGGCCCGCCATGCCGAAGCCGGCCGTGCCGAAGTCAGCCTGAGCCTCGAAGGTCCAAACCTCCTGCTGCTGGTCGGCGACGACGGCCGCGGCTTCGATCCCCTGTCCCTTTCCGATGCCCAGACACTCGGACTGGCCGGCATGCGCGAGCGGGCCATGCTGGTCGGCGGCGAGCTGGTCGTCCAGTCGCGCCCGGGCCAGGGAACGCTGGTGCGCCTGCGGGTCCCGCTGAACGAGTTGATTCACCTGCGGGGTGCCGCATGATCCGGGTCCTTCTGGCCGACGACCATGCCATTGTGCGCGCCGGGCTGTGCCGCCTGGTGAACGAGAGCGGGGACATGGAAGTGGTGGCCGAGGCGCCCGACGGCCGCGAAGCGATCCGTATGACTCGGGAATTGAAGCCGGATGTGGCCGTCATCGACCTTTCGATGCCCGAGATCGACGGGCTGGAGGTGATCACCCGCCTGCATCCGGAATTTCCCGACATGCCGATCATCGTGCTGACCATGCATGCGGAAAATCAATATGTGGTCAGGGCCATCGAGGCCGGTGCGCGTGGATACATCACCAAGCAGTCGGCTCCCGAGCAACTGGTGCGCGCCATCCGCAAGGTTCATGCCGGCCACCGCTATCTGACCGACGATGCCAGCGAGGCGCTGGCCTTGCGGGTGGCCAAGGGCAAGCAGGACCGAACCCCCCTGGAGAGCCTCTCCACCCGGGAATTGCAAGTCTTGCGGCGCCTGGCCCTGGGCCACACCAACCGCGAGATCGCATCGGCCTACAACATCAGCATTAAAACCGTGGACACCTATCGGTTTCGGCTGCTGAAAAAACTGGATCTGCGCAACAATGCGGAACTCTCGCGTTTTGCCACGCAGAATGGATTGATCGACGCCTGAATCAGTTTGCGAGGTTGAATTCCAGAAGCGCGGTGCGGGGCGGAGCGTTGGCCAGGGGGCCCATAGCGCTGAGCAGTTGCTCGTAATCCCGCTGGATGGCATCGAGAACGGTCAATGCGTGCCCTACATCCTCACGTGCCGTACCCGCCGCGAGCATGGCGCCGTACAGATCGACCAGGGTGATATCGTGCGACAGGTCTCCAGCCGCCCTTTTCAGCCCCTGCACCCGCAGGGTGAAGTAGTCTCCCAGGGCATCTGATTTGATATAATCCACGATCGACAGAATCTCCCATTGGTGCTTTGCGCTCTCGAGCGCATTGAGGACGAACAACGCGGCCTTTTGAATATGATTCAATTGCTCGTCGGCGCGGAAGGCATAATCCGCGGCGGACGCACGCAACAGGCCGTATTGCCCTTCCAAGGCGACCGTGTCGAGCTTGAGCGCCTCGATCAGCGGCTTGATGCGCGTGTCGACGTACGCCGGGTCACGGACCGGGACAGTCGCCGTGGCACAGGCCGCCAGACTCAAGGCCGCGGCCAGCATCAGGGCAGCCGTCCATCGGTTGAACGACCGGTGCGGCATTCACCACCTCCATGTTCTGCTGGTTCTCCGCCGACTGCACCACGCGTCGGCGCGATGCCAATAACATAGCGGTGTTGCCGAAAATGAAAAGGCGGGTTCGTGCGTCCGGAGAAATTTTCTTCCAACCGCATCCATCGGCGGCTATGCGCTGGGATGGACAGAGACGCCGATCGTGGGTATCGTTCGACAGGTCTTATGTCGGAGGAGGTGGGCGAAATGGATGAAATCCGCAGGGTTCTGGTACCGATCGCCGACGGCAGCGAAGAAATAGAGGCGGTCACGATCATCGACGTATTGCGACGCGCGGGTGCCGAAGTCACGGTGGCCGCGGTAAAGCATGAACTGCGCATCACCGCTTCGCGCGGCGTCAAGCTGGAGGCGGACACGCTGATCGACGCCTGCATCGATCGTGAATGGGACCTGATCGCCCTGCCGGGCGGAATGCCCGGTGCCGAAAACCTGCGCCGGAGCGATGCCCTGGCCCGCATTCTGAAGGCGCAGCAGGCGCGCGGCGGTATGATCGGGGCGATTTGCGCAGCCCCTGCGGTGGTTCTCCAACCGATAGGGCTGCTGCACGATCGGCGCGCAACCAGTCATCCCGCTTTTGTCGATCGGCTGGCCGACGCCCGTGCGGCGGACGACCTGGTAGTGGAAGACGGTCACGTCATCACCAGCCGCGGGCCGGGCACGGCCCTGTTGTTCGCCCTGCACCTGGTCGAGCGCCTTTATGGGGCGCGGAAGCGCGAAGCGGTGGCCGGGCCCCTGGTGCTGCCGGCCGGATGACGGAACGATCACTCGCCATTGACGTTTTCTTCGGATGTCGAGCAGAAAGCCTCATCCATGAACGATTCATATTCGCACAGGATCTTCTTGTAATTCAGCAGGGCGTCCAGACTGTCGTGATCGGCATGCCGGATCTCGATCTCCATCCTCCGCTCCCTGCCGGGCGCTTCGGCCCGGATGTGAATGGCACCGATGCGCGTTCGCGTCGTTTGCTCGAATTCACGCACGACGCGTTCCAGCATTTCGGATAGAATCAGCCGGGTCATCTCTTTAATTACCTGATCTCGATCTTGATTCCTGAAGCCGTTCATTCATCTCCTCTGAGGTCCGTAGTCACAAACACAAGCAAGGTAATGGTTTTCCGGAAAGAGTCAAAAACCGCTCAGGGAGAAGGAATTTTACATCAGGATTTTGGGGGCTCCTGCGGGAGAACTTTGCAGTAGATCGCTTTTCCGTCGCCCGCGGCGTAAAATTCGGGGAGAATCGCTTCCAGCGTATAGCCGCAGTGTTCGTAAAAGCGGCGGGTGCTGGCATAATCCGGTCGCTGCGAGGTCTCGACGTATATGCGCCTGCCTCCGGCCCGTCCGCTCATCTTCTCGGCTTCGGTCATCAGGCGTCGTCCGATCCCTCGGCGCTGGCTCCCGGGATGCACGGCGATCCAATATAAATCGTAACTGGTTTCGGTACAGGGGGTCGCCCCGTAGCAGGCATATCCGATCAGGCGGCCCTCCTCCTCAAGCATGATGAAATTGTATCCGCTGTCAGGGCCCTTGGCCAGGCGCTCCTCCACCAGCTCGACCGCCACCAGCACTTCGAAGGGTTTGAAAAAACCGGTAGCCGTCGTGAGCTCGCGGACGCGCTGTGGATCTTCGGGCTCAACGGCGTACCGAAGCGTGAACGCGTCCGGCGCCGCTTCGACGGTCCGCGGACGGGTCTTCTTCCTTGCGGGGTGGACAGACACGGTCCCCGCAGACAAGCCTTTGAAAAAATGCAGGGCGTTGACCCCGAGCGTACGGTAGCGATAACCGCCTTCCTGGATCACCAGCGTGGGAAGCCCGAGAGCGGCGACCAGGCGGCCGTTGGTTTCGAAATCACGGGCGATGAGCTGCCAGGTGCCGGTGGGATCGCCCTTGGCCGTATCCAGTCCGAGGGCCACCACCAGGAAGCGCGGTGCAAATTCGGTGATACGCCGCAGCGCGTGAACCAAAGCCCGCCGATAGCGCTCGCCGTCCACCTTCTCGGGCAGCGGCAGGTTCAGGTTGCAGCCGTAGCCCGCGCCCTCCCCGTGTTCATCCTCGAATCCGGAGAAGTAGGGGTAGGCGAACCGGGGATGGCCGTGAATGGAAATCGTCAGGACGTCGGCCCGCTGATAGAAAATCTGCTGCTGACCATTCCCGTGGTGATAGTCGATGTCCAGTATGGCCACCGTCCCGTAGGCGCTCAGAAAATGCGCCGCCACGGCGGCGTTGTTGAAATAGCAGAATCCTCCGAAGGCCCGTTTTTCGGCATGGTGACCCGGCGGCCGCACCAGCGCATATGCCGTGCGCCGGCCCTCCAGAATCGCGGCGGCCGCGGTCAGGGCGCAATCCACCGAACGGCGCGCCGCCGGATAAGCGTTGTGGTTGATCGGTGTGAACGTGTCGATGCAATAATATCCCGACAGCACCGAGGGTTCTTTGGGCGGACGCGCCTGGTTGCGCAAGGGAAACACATAGGGATACAACGACTTTCCGGGAGGCATCTGGGCGCAAGCGCGCCGCAGGTAAAGCACCAGTTCGGCATCGTGGACGGCCGTGATATGCCGCTCGCCAAATCTTCGCGGCGCGAGCGCTTCAAAAAGCCCGGTTTCCTGGATCGACTCCACGATGCTGCGGATGCGGACCGGCGCCTCCACATAGCCGCGCTCGTGGACATGATGGATCTCGTGGCGGTCGGTGACCACCAGGGCGATGCGCTCCACCGGCGACGCCTGAACGGCGGGCGCGACGGCGCCGGGTTTGACATACCGGAGCGACCGCAGGTGTACCGGGTCGTCCCGAAAGGAATTGACGACGCGTTCCACATACTCGGGCGGACAGTGTCCCGCGTACTTGCGTTCCAGAATGGCCCGCACGGCGGCGCGGGCAAAGCGCCGGCGCAACGGTTCGGGGCGGTCCAGGCCGTCATAGACCAGATACGGCATACAGATGTCGGTGGGTTTGACCGGTGTTGTATAGGCGGTATCGATGATCGGCCGCGCGCCGTATCGTTCGTAGAAGCGCAGCCTGGCCCGATTCTGCTTGAGCAGGGCCTCGATGGGGCAATCCCGGGGGTCGTCCGGCAGGCTCTCGAAAAACAGCGCCCTGGCGCCAAGGGCAGCCGCCTCGTAGCGGACCCGGTCGTAGAGTGCGCCGCCCAATCCGCCCGCCGTACTTCCCGCCGCCGTGGCGATCCATTCCAGGAAGCAGAAGCCGATTTCGAGATCGTGAAGCAGAAACGCGAATCCCAGCACCCGCCGCCGCATATTCTCCGCCGACAACAACAGTGCACCGAATTGGTATTTGACCGGATCGCGGAGCTTTTCGGCGAGGCCGGTGATCTCTTTTTCGGGGACGCCCGGAAAATGGGTCCGCAGGATCTGTTCGACCTGGCGCAGGATATCGCGGTTGACCGGCAGCAGGTCGTCGTAAACGCGGCGGATTTTAAACATCGGCTTCACCTATGCACAGCGGCAAAAAACACCGGAGATACGACCAGGCATCTTTGATTTATCACAGTGGACCCGGGCCGCACAGAGGAAATCGGGCAACTCCCTGCCTTCCGATCGACTGCACCGGGCCTCGGATTCAGGGATGAAGGGCGGCATTCACGATTCGCTGAACCGCCCGGGTGTAGGAAATACCGGCGCGTTCCAGGGCGGCCGCGAAACCGGCGTCGGGCGAGATGCAGGGGTTGGCGTTGATTTCCAGGATCCAAGGGTTCCCGGCGTCATCGACACGGAAATCGACGCGCGCGTACCCGCGCAGGCCGAAAAGAGTCCAGCACGCAAGGGCCAGTTCGATCAGGCGCGCGAGAAGGGCGTGCTCCGCCTCGGCGAAGTCGAAACGGCGCGGCGTGTGGTGGTATTCGTAAGAGGCATCGTCCCATTTGGCCCGGTAATCGACGATGCGTTCCTGACCGGCGCCATAACCCTCGAAGACAATTTCGGCGGGCGGCAGCACCTCGGGGCCGTCGGGGCCGTCCAGAATCGACAGGTTGAACTCGCGGCCTTCGACAAAGGCTTCGGCGAAGCAGGCGCCGCCGAGCAGAGGCGCACGCTGCGCAAGATGCCGAATCAATGTCTGCGGGCTGGGGTCCCGCAGGATGGCGCCGGCGTCGATACCGATCGAGGCGTGTTCCCAGACCGATTTTACGATCCAGCGTCCTTGCGCCGCCCGGTCCGGCAACGCACGCCCCCCGGCGGCCTGGGCCGAGCCCCACGGCCCGAACCACGCCGGTGTGGGCAGGCCCGCGGCCAGCAGCCGCTCTTTGGCCACGATTTTGTTGGAGGTCATGAACAGCGCCTCGGCCGATGCGCCGGTATAGGGCAGCCCCAGTGCATCGACCAAGCCGGGGAAGCAGTGCAGCAGGCGTCCGGTGCCGGCCAGCGATTCGACCAGGTTGAAGACGAGATCGGGCCGCCGGGCGCTCAGCGTCGAATGAATCGAAGACAAATCCAGGTCGCAGGTCAAATAATCGGGCGCATGGCCAAGCTCGCGCAAAGCCAAATGAACCGCTTCAGCCTGGGCGAGCACGTCCTTTTCATCGGCTGCGCTCGATTGGGAGATGGCGTTATGGACGATCGCGACGTGCATCGATGGGGAGCTTTCCGATCATTTCACGTCCGATGCGGCGCCGCGCCGAGTTGACGATGCGATCGATCAGTCGCAAAAAGGGGATGCCCAGGTGGTTGCAGATGATGGGCAAATCCGAATGCTGCGGATGCAATCCGGCCAGCGGATTGACCTCCATGAATTGCGGCACGCCTTTTTCATCGCAGCGCAGATCGGCACGCCCGGCGTCTCTGCAGCCGAGCACGCGCCAGGCGTCCAGGGTGATCTGCTCGACCTTGCGCACCACGATGTCTTCCTGGGGGCGGACAAGCTTGTAGACGACCCGGTCTTCGCACAATTCTTTATTGGTATAGGAGTAAACCTCCGGGTCGGCGTTCTGCAGCAACTGGATCTCCATGGTGCCGAGAATCTGGGCGTCGGGGCCGGTTCCCACGATGGCGGTCGTGAATTCACGCCCGGGGAGATAACGCTCCACCAGCACCGGTTGATTGAACTGCGCGAGCAGCCGGTTGAATGTTTCGCTCAGATCGTTGCGGCGTCGGACGATCGATTCGGGCGTGACGCCCTTTCCAGTTCCTTCGGCCACAGGCTTCAGGAAATAGGGCGGCCCGAAGGACAGCTCGTCGAGGTCGCGCAGCCGTTCGGCAACCACGAAGTCGGGCGTCGGGATGCCGGCGTCGCGCAGCACGCGCTTGGTCATTCCCTTGTGAAGGGTGAGCGCCATCACCAGAGGGTCCGAGAAGGTGTAGGGAATTCCGTAGAGATCGAGGATCGCCGGCACCTGGGCTTCGCGGCCGATGCCGGTCAGCCCTTCGGCGATATTGAACACCAACTCCCAGCGATCGCCTGCGGTCAGCCGTGCGATCAGGCTGCGGGCATTCCCGATGCGCTCCGTGGCATGACCCAGCTGCTGCAGTGTCGATTCGATGGCCGCGACGGTTTCTTCGCGGTCGAATTCGGCCGTTTCCTCTTCGCCGTAGCCGGCGGCCAGATATTCGGAACGCAGGTCATAGGTCAATCCGATTCTCATCCGCCTGTCCTTCCCATTGGATCTCGGTGTAAAGCAAGCGATGCCATCGTTCGGCCTCGCTTCGCCGGACGCCCGCGATGCCGGTTTCGATGGCCTCGCCCGGGAGCTGGCCCGTGATGGGACAGGAGGTATCCCACAGGGTGCTGATTCCGCTCTCCGTGTAGTAATGTGGAAACAGCCGGCAAATCAGCGGGCGCACATCGAGCGCCAGCCGGCATCCGCTTTCGGTCAGAAAACAGCAATCCCCGTTGGATTTTTGCTTCAGGACCCGCCGGGATCCGTCGCTACGGAACACCTTTTGCTGCCAGACGGGATCGTCATTCTGGTCCGCATAGGCCATATCGGCGCATCCCCGGTATTCAAAGAAGTCGATCTCGCGGGTGATCGTCTGAATCCGCCGGCAATCGCCGAGCGTAACATAGATATCATGATACTGGCAGCACGTCCGCCGCTGCCGGGCGCAAACCCGGCAGATCGCCCCGACGGCTTCCGACTGGTGGTCGAACACCGCCGGGGCTTCTGAAATCATAACACTGGGTATCTGCTGGACACTCATCACGCGCCGTCCTCCATATGACGGCGACAAGCCGTTGAAACCAACTTGCTAAAGGGCATCCGGATAGCGGAACATTTTCCCTTCATAGTTTTTCAGCACCAGATCGCCGCCGTCGTGTCCCAGGCAGTAATCGGGTGTCAAGGGTATCTTCCCACCGCCGTGAGGGGCGTCGATCACATAGGTCGGTACGGCATACCCGCTGGTAAAGCCGCGCAGGCCGCGGATGATCTCCAGCCCCTTCTCGACAGAGGTGCGGAAATGGCTCGATCCCGATATGGGATCGCACTGGTAAAGGTAATAGGGCCGCACCCGCATCCGCATCAAATGGTGCATCAGGTCGCGCATGACCGGCACCGAATCGTTGACGTCGCGCAGCAGCACCGTCTGAGAGCCCAGCGGGATGCCGGCATCGGCCAAGCGCTGGCAGGCGCGGTAGGCCTCGGGCGTACATTCATCCGGGTGGGTAAAATGCAGGCTCATCCAGAGCGGATGGTGACGGCGCAACATGCGAACAAGCTGCGGGGTGATGCGCTGGGGCAGCACGGCCGGCACCTTGGTCCCGATGCGGATGATCTCCACGTGTTTGATCTGACGCAGGCGCGACAACAGCCATTCGAGCCGGCTGTCGCCCAGCGTCAACGGATCGCCGCCGGAGAGCAGCACGTCACGCACCGTCGGCGTGCGGCGGATATACTCCAGCGCCCGCTCGAGGCGCTGGCGGTCGAAGAACAGGCGTCCGTGCCCCACCACCCGCGACCGTGTGCAGTAGCGGCAGTACGTCGAGCAAAAATGCAGCGTTAAAAATAAAACCCGGTCGGGATAGCGGTGCACCAGGCCGGGTACGGGGCTTTGATCTTCTTCGCCCAGCGGATCATCCGCTTCCTCCGGCATTTTCATGAATTCCGCGACATTGGGCACCACCGTCCGGCGCAATGCGTAATCGGAACTGTGCCCCACCAACAGGCTCATGTAATAAGGGGTAATCGCCAGCGGCAGTTTCGATTCGAGGCACTCCATGGCCATACGTTCATGGGGCGCAAGGTTCAAAAAGCGCTTGAGCTGGGAGAGGCCGCGTACCCGGTTGGCGATCTGCCACGTCCAGTCGTTCCACTGCTGATCGGAAATGTCGGGGTAGTATGTTTTTCTGAACTTGCGCCGTCGCTGGGTGTCGCTCGGTAATGTGCGGATGAAAAGGTGGGCTTTCTTTTTGGCTTGGGGGCAGGTTACACCGCAAGCCGTACGACTCGGAGGCTCCTCTTCGACCTCTGAGCACACTTCGGATTGACGCGAAGTTTTGACCGGTGTTTTACACCTGTTCGTGTGCCGGGGATTGACGTGCATTTGACTTTACTCCTCCTGAAAAGAATGAATTAGAAACCGGAATCGCCACCAACCCATTTTGGTACGCATCCTTGTGTCCGCCGGACCGTCCCGGCGCTATGACGCACCTCCCCTTTGATCTGCCGTTTTAGCGACTGCCTCCAACCAAGTTCCATGCCACAAATTAAAACACAAGCAATTTGGCCACTTATAACCACTCATCATCGAACCGCAACCCCGATCGGAATCAAATGTTCCGTTTTCTGCGCGCGCAGGGCGCCCCAAAGCCCCCAGGTGGATCGAACCATATCCGTATGTCCCTGTTTTAATATAATTAATGAGCTTGGGGACCGATTTGGGAATGCGGATCGGAGGTGATATCTTAGTTCCTTTTTTATACGCGCCACCTGCCAAATCGGCATTGTGATTACCCCCTCTCGGATAGAGGCCGGCCAGGCACCGTTCATTTGTGGAGCTGGATGATATTCGGCAGGATAATCGTCACTTGCCGGACAAACTTCAGTAAAAAAGGTATCCTGTGGCAAGGGGCGCCGCTTTTATTTCTGCAGGACGGCTAAACTTCCTTCGGCGGGAATTCGATCAGTGCTGTTTGGCGGCCAGAGCGCGCATTTGACGCTTAAATTCGGCGCTTTTAGCTTCGTCCTGAATGAACGTGGCCAGTTCGGACAGCAGCTCGTCTATGTTGCCCAGTGGATAGTTTCCGGTATGGTGCCCGGTTTTCTCGACAGTATCCTTGATCAGCATGCCGGCGACCGGTCCGACCATGCGCGTGAGTTCGGCAGTCAGTTGATTGAAGAAGGATTGATCGGCATGCCCCGTTGGGCCGCCCACCGCGCCACCGCCTGCGGTCGATTCGATCAGCCCCTGGATCATCATTTCCTCGACCTTCGCGGTCAGCGCATCCAGTTCATAAAAATCCTCCTTCGCGATCGTTCTCAGCGAGCGCTTGCCGTCCAGTGCCAGAAGAATATTAAAAAGCTGGAGATCGTTCTTATGGGCCGAAAGATCGGTGTGCGTCGAACGTTTGAAGACCTTATCCGCCAGATGACTGTGATTGGCCATTTTCATTCCTCTGCATTTTGAAAGGTGCCGGTTTCCAGGAACCGAAACATCCGATGAGTGAATGCCGTTTAATGAATGAACCGATTACGATACCCATAAAAATCCATAAGCAAAATACCTGCCAAAAATTAACTGCTTTTCGTAAGACCTCTCCACCTTTGGAGTGGCTTCAAAAAAATCGGAAAATCCTTTTGATTCAACCGGATTCGATTCAACCCGGTGGCCGGCATGCGAATTCCGGTCGAGGCCCTACGCTACGGAACGAAAAAATGACAGCCGAATTAGGTGAGCCTGGTCCTAATATTGACACTTTAAGATCATGAACCCAAACCGATCCCGCAGGCAGTACGTCCGGATGATATGAATCTCTTTAGACTCTCGGCGCATCTGCGCCAAAAATGATCTGCCGGCCGGGTGGCTGTACATTATCGAATTTATGAAAACGTGTACTAAGTATTTCGGCCGGAAATCCGATAAACATGAACAAGATGTGAAAACTTCAGATCGGCATGCCAGGAACGGTGCGCGCTTCCGATGGATTCAGGGCTTTATGAAAAAGCATTCCACGCTTGAACGGCAGATGCTGACTTATTTCGGTTTCATTGCCGCAGCCGCTCTGCTGATCACGGTCGAATTCGTATGGGCGGTGCGCATCATCATGTCCAACGCCGAACAATTATTGCAGAATCCTGCAGGAGCAGCCGCTACCGGCCAGCTCATCGAAGCCCTGAAGGTTCTGCAGAACAAGGCGATGCTGATGGGCATTGTCCAGGCGATCGTCACCCTGATCGTACTGGTGATGCTCATCCGCAGGATTACAGGGCCGTTGCGGCACATGGTGGACCAATCGCGGCTAATCTCCGAGGGTGATCTGAGCCGCACGATTCACGTCACGCGGCAGGACGAGATCGGTCTGCTCGGGGAAACCATCAATGGATTGTCCAGCAACATCCATGAAATCGTCGCTTTCGGCCTATCAACGGATGCTTCCATCCGCACTTCGCTGGAGGCGTTACGGCTGCGGGCCGGGCAGGATCCCCAAAATTGCGTGCAACTGGACCAGATCGAAGAAAAAATTAGCTGGCTCAGCGGTTTTTTGAATGGTTTCCGCCTCTTACCAGAACCCGGAGCGAATCTCAAAGCAAAACCGGAGGGCGTGCGGTGATCGGTGAGTGGCTGGCCCTGCCCGCGGGTTTCATAATCGCCACCCTGGTGACGCTGGTCGGGTTCGGGGGCGGCATCCTCTGGATGCCGTACCTGCTGCTGGTTGCCCGCCTCGACCCGGTCCAGGCGGTCACCACATCCCTGATCATCCAGGTCGGCGGCATGGGATCCGGCAGCGTCGCCGTCATCCGAACCCGCAAAGCCGATCTTGCCCTGGCCCTGTATCTCTCGGCCTGCGCCCTGATCGGCATTCCCTTCGGCGTTTGGCTCTCCAAGCTGATCCCGGCCGGATCGATCCTTTTTCTGTTGGGGACCATCAGTCTCGTCATGGCCCTAGTCTTCGTCTATACCCACGAGGAGACGATCAGCGCCGTCGACAGGGCCACCACGCTGCGCCGGGCGGCACCCTACCTGTGGCTCTCAACGGTTTTCGCCGTGCTGACCGGGCTGCTGTCCATGGGCGTCGGCGATTTTCTCGTGCCGATCCTGCGCAACCGCCTGCGACTGAGTATGGAGGCGGCCATGGGCTCCTGCCTGATCGTCATGGCCGTCAGCGCTGCGTTCGCCGCCGCCCTGCATCTCCTGATCGGCGATCTCTTTGCGTTTAAGGTGGTGCTCTGGGCCATCCCGGGGGTGATCCTGGGAGGCCAGCTGGGCCCGCGCCTGGCCGGCCGCATCCCGGACCAGACAATGAAGGAGATCTTCATCTTCGGTCTCTCGCTGGCCGGCATCCACATGATGTTCGACGTTCAGGGTATGTGAAGGTTCCAATCCTCCCACTCTCCCGAGGTCCCGTCAAAGCCAGGATGTACGGATCGGTTGAATTTTCGCGGTCGGGATCGGTGTCGGAATCGATATCAACAAACCCGCTGGCAGGTCAGGCTCCAAAGGTAAATATGTCGGTGCATTCTGATAAGGATGACCACCCCGATTCCCGATTCCGACTCCGATCCGACCATCCGATATAAAAGAAAACAGACTTTGAAGGGCACCCCGCCATCTCTTATGGGGGAGTGGATTAAAATCGATAAAATCGATATACGAACGGAAGAACTGCACCGGACGCCACGCGGAAATCGCGTTGAAATCGTTTCAAAAATGCTGATATTCGCCGGTTGCGAGCCAATACGATCAGGAACTCAGATGTCACGCAAAACAGCCCCCGAACCGAAAACGGAGCGTCCCGCGGCCGAGTTGGATACCATCGTGATCAGAGGCGCCCGCGAGCACAACCTTCAAAATGTGGATCTCGATCTGCCCAAGAAGAAGCTGATCGTTTTCACCGGCGTCTCGGGCTCGGGCAAGTCGAGCCTGGCCTTCGACACAATTTTTGCAGAAGGCCAGCGCCGCTACGTCGAATCGCTCTCCGCCTACGCCCGCCAGTTCATCGGTCAGCTCGAAAAACCACGGTACGACACGATCCGCGGCCTCTCGCCGACCATCGCCATCGACCAGAAAGCCTCAGCGCGCAACCCGCGCTCCACGGTGGGCACGATCACCGAAATCCACGACTACCTGCGCGTGCTCTATGCGCGCATCGGCCAGCAGTTCTGCATTTACTGCGGACGGAAAGTCGGGCGCGGCGATGCTCAAGGCATGGTGGCGCAAATCGGCGCCATGGCTCCCGGCACGCGCCTGCTCCTGCTGGCGCCGCTGATCGAAAACCGCAAGGGCGAGCACCGCGAGCTGCTCGACAACCTGCGCCGCCAGGGCTACGCGCGGGTCCGGGTGGACGGGGTGGTGCAGGAGATCGAAAATGTCCAGCAGCTCGCCAAAAACAAGAAGCACACCATCGAGGCGGTGGTGGACCGGCTGGTGGTAAGCGATGCGCCTTCTTTTGCCGCCCGGCTTACCGACTCGGTGGAACTGGCCCTGAAGGTGGGGCAGGGCCGCCTGATCGCACAGGTTCCGGGCGGCGAGGCGCTTACGCTGAACGAGGCGCGCGCCTGCTGCGGCGTATCCTACCCGGAGCTGACCCCGGCCCTTTTTTCGTTCAACGCCCCTCAGGGAATGTGCACCACGTGCAACGGCATCGGCACGCAGTTGACCATGGATGCGGACAAGCTGGTGCCGGACAAGACCCGCTCGATCCGCCAGGGCGCGGTGCTGCCCTTGCGCAACATGTTCAAGGCGAACGGAGAAAACCACTCCTGGGGCGGCCGGCAGTTGGCCGCACTCTCCGAACAATTGGGCCTGGATCTGGACCGGCCCTGGAACAAGCTGTCCCCCAAGGCGCGCGATCTGCTGCTCTATGGCTCGGGCGGCCGCGAAATGATCGTCAACTGGAATTCGGAAAAGATCCAGGGCAACATCCGCATGGCCTGGGAAGGACTGGTCAACACGATGATGCGGCGCTACCGCCAGACCCAGTCCGAAGGGCAGAAAAAATATTATGCCGAATTCATGTCCACCCAGCCCTGTCCGGTGTGCCAGGGCCGCCGCCTGCGGCCCGAGGCGGTCCACGTGCGCATCGACGGCCGCTCGATCATCGACCTTTCCGCCATGACCATCGCCGAGGCGCACGCCTTCACGACCGGGCTCGAGCTGTCCGGAAATGCCAGGCTGATCGCCGAAGAACTGCTCAAGGAAATCGGTAACCGGCTGCGCTTCCTGATCAACGTGGGGCTTTCGTATCTCACGCTGGACCGCTCCGGGCCGACCCTGTCGGGCGGCGAGGCGCAGCGCATCAGGCTGGCTTCGCAGGTGGGTTCGGAGCTGACCGGAGTGCTCTATGTGCTGGACGAACCATCGATCGGCCTTCATCCGCGCGACAACCGCAAGCTTCTGGAGACGCTGCATCATCTGCGCGACATCGGCAACACCCTGATCGTCATCGAACACGATCGCGAAACGATGGAAGCCTCGGACTGGATCGTGGACCTGGGGCCGGGCGCCGGTGTGCTGGGCGGCCGCATCGTGGCTCAGGGCACGCCCGAACAAATCCGCCGCAATCCCGATTCGCTGACCGGAGGGTTTCTCTCCGGCCGCGATGCCATCGCGCCACCCGCGCGGCGCCGGCCTCCGCGCGACAGCTGGCTGACCATCCGCAATGCGGCAGCCAACAACCTCAAGCAGCCGACCGTTAGGCTGCCGCTGGGGCTGCTGGTGGCGGTCACCGGCGTCTCCGGGGCGGGAAAATCGACCCTGATCAATCAGATCCTCTATCCGGCGCTGGCCAACCGGCTCAATCGGGCCCAATTGCCCGTGGGCCGGCATGCCGGCCTCGACGGCGTGTCGGCGCTCGACAAAGTGATCAACATCGATCAGAAGGCCATCGGCCGCACGCCGCGCAGCAATCCGGCCACCTACACGAAGGTATTCGACCACATCCGCGACTTCTTCGCCCTGTTGCCCGAGTCGCGCGCACGGGGCTACGGGAAGGGCCGCTTTTCCTTCAATGTCAAGGGCGGGCGCTGCGAGGCGTGCCGGGGGGACGGATACATCAAGGTCGAGATGCATTTTCTGGCCGATGTCTTCGTGCCCTGCGAGGCCTGCCGGGGGCGGCGCTTCAACGAAGCTACGCTGCAGGTCCGCTTCAAAGGCCTTTCCATCGCCGACGTGCTCGATCTCTCGGTGCGCCAGGCGCGCGAACTGTTCCAGAACCACCCGACCGTCCGCCAGATTCTTTCGACGCTGGAAGAAGTCGGACTGGATTACATCAAGCTGGGCCAGTCGGCCACCACGCTCTCGGGCGGCGAGGCGCAGCGCATCAAACTGGCCCGCGAGCTCGCCCGGCGGGATACCGGCCGCACGCTCTACATCCTGGACGAACCCACCACCGGCCTGCACTTCGCCGATATACGCATGCTGCTGTCCGTTCTCCAGCGCCTGGTCGAAGGCGGCAACACCGTAGTGGTGATCGAACACAATCTGGATGTGATCAAGAGCGCCGACTGGATCATCGACCTGGGGCCCGAGGGCGGCAACGCCGGCGGCCGCCTGGTGGCCGAAGGCCCGCCCGCCGCGGTGGCGCGTTCGGCCGCCAGTTATACCGGATCATTTCTCAAGGCAATTCTCCCTTGAAATCCCGCGCGAGGCAGGGGCGGTTCGCACCGCCCCTACGGCCAACATACATCCAAGTTCCCCCTTTTACGGGCCGGGTCCGGTATTATGTTGAACATCATTTTTAAACGGCAGGCGGGCGCGAAAACCGGCCGCCGCCCAAGGAGGAAAACGATGAAGATCCTCGCATGCATCACCCTGCTGGCCCTGGGCCTTTTCGCCGGCGCGGCCGCCGCCGAGGAGATCGAGGTGGAGATGCACTATGTGACGACGGAGGGCGTCGGGCAGAAAATCGGCACGGTCATCGTGAGCGACAACCGCTACGGAACACTTTTCACGCCTCAACTGACCGGGCTCTCGCCCGGTCTGCACGGCTTTCACATCCATGAATCCGGCGACTGCAGCCCGGCTGAAAAGGATGGCAAAATGGTGCCGGGCCAGGCAGCTGGCGGGCACTACGATCCGGCAGGGACCGGCCGACATGAAGGGCCTTACGGCGAGGGGCACCTGGGCGATCTGCCGGCGCTCTACGTCAACCAGGAAGGCCGCGCGGATCATCCGGTCCTGGCGCCGCGCATCAAAGTGGAGGACATCAAGGGCCGTGCCCTGATGATCCACGCCGGAGGCGATAATTACGCAGATCAGCCGCGTGAATTGGGCGGCGGCGGTTCGCGGATTGCATGCGGGCTGATTAAATAAGGTATATCCAGCCGACCAGACACAGCAGCGACCAGAGCGTCACCAGGCATCCCACCTTGGCGTGCGTCCGGAAATCGATCGCGATGCCGCTTTCCGCGGCCTTCTCTATCACGATCAGGTTGGCGATGCTGCCGATGGTGATCAGGTTTCCGGCGAACGTACTGGAAATGGCCAGGATGTACCACTGCTCCGGCTGCGTGGCGTCCAGAAACCGCACCAGGAGCATCACCGCCGGTACGTTGCTGACCACGTTGCTCAAAACCGTGGAGACGAGGGTCAACGTCAGGGGATGGCGGACATCCATGCCGGCGCCGGCCAGCAGGGCGATCATTTTGTCCGGAATGCCGGCCAGGGCGATGCCTTCTATCACGATGAACAGCGCGCAGAACAGGGTCAGCAAGTGCCAGTCCACCAGTTCGACCACGTGGCGCGCCTTCATTCTGCGGCTGCACAGCAGTGCGCCGGCCGCGGCCAGAGCCGAAAGCTCGCGGGGCACACGCGTGAAGAAAAGCACCATCAGCATCGCCACTACGAAAATCCCCTTGGCGCTCTGCCAGGGATCGAACTCCGGCCACACGGGCATCGGCGCGTCCCTATGAGCCCCGGGAGGCACCTGCCATTGCCCGGCATAACGCCACACCAAAATCAGGTAGGCACCGATGAAGGCCGCCAGCGAAGGCGGGCCGCACCAGGCCAGAAAGGCGCCGAAATCCAGCCGGCCCACCTGTCCGATGAGCAGGTTCTGAGGGTTGCCGATGAGGGTGGCCGCCGAGCCGATATTGCTGGCTACGGCCAGGCCCAGCAAGAAGGGAATCGGATTGAGGCGTGCCAGGATCAGGGCCAGGGACAGAATGGGGGTGAACGCCAGGCAGATGATGTCGTTGGCCAGAATCGCCGACAGAACCGCGCTTACCAGCATGCCGACCAGCAGAAAGAGCCGCGGACGATTGCAGAAAACGGAGAGTGTCTGAGCCGTGCGCGTGTAAAAGCCGCCCAGGCGCAGCTGGGCCGAAACGATCATCAGCGCGTACAGCAGCAGGATGGTGGGAAAATCAATACTCGCCACGGCCTGATCCAGCAGCAGTGCGCCGCTGACGACCATGGCGATGGCGCCCAGCAGGGCGATCCCGTTGCGGTCCAGCAGCAGCCCTGGAATATGCCCCAGCGCCACCCCGATGTACGTCACCGTGAAGATCCCCAGCGCCCACATAGACAATCCTGTCGTATAGCAGAACCGCGAGACGGGCATATACTCCCGATACAGGAAAACCACAATCATGGTTTTGGTCGATCCTGTTCAACAGAAATGCAGTTTCCGGTAATTTTAAATTGACATCCTTCGGGACGCCTCCTATGCCAGAACCAACCATGGAAATCCCGTCGCAGGCAGCCGTGGGCGGCACGGCGCGCCGTGCCCCCACTGAGGGGAAATCAATGCCGGAAAGAGAATCATTCGGCGAACCGGTGCCGGTTTCAGCCCTGCTGGCCGGACTCTCCGAACAAGAACAGGCCGCCATCATGGCCCAGGGCACCCGGAGGCAGTTCCGTCCGGGGGATACGATCTTCCGCCAGGGCGACGCCGCCGAGCGCTGCTACCTGGTGCTCAGGGGCCGCCTCAAACTGCTGAAGCTGCATGAACAGGGCAAGGAGGCGGTGATGCGCTACGTGGGCGCGGGGCAGGTGACCGCGGCCATCGCCTTGTTGAAAGAGAGAGAATACCCGGTCACGGCCCAGGCGATCGGCGCCGTAGAGGTGCTCGGCTGGGAGCGTGCGGCGATCAACCGCCTGCTGGTCGCCTATCCGCGGATGACCCTGAACATCATGCGCATGCTGTTGGACCGCCTGGAGGAGCTCCAGAACCGTTACCTGGAACTGCGCGCGGAACAGGTGGAACAGCGCATCGCCCGCGCCCTGCTGCGCCTGATGCGGCATTCCGGCCGGCGCACGGAGCAGGGCGTGCTGATCGATTTCAGCCTCAGCCGCCAGGAGCTGGCCGACTACACGGCCACCACCTTGTACACGGTTAGCCGCACCCTGAGCGCGTGGGAGAAGAAAGGCTGGATTGCATCCGGGCGCGAGCGCATCACCGTCACCGAACCGCATGCACTGGTCGAATTCGCCGAAAAAGGTTGAGCCTGAGTACGTACCGGCCTGATTTCACCACAGAGGACACAGAGAAAAAGATAGAATCATACTCTGTGACCTCTGTGCTCACTGTGGTTAATAAAATGAACCGACCCGTAATACCTAACCGAATTTGTGCCACAGAGCACTAAGGCACGCCACTTCCCTGTTCGTATCTCCGAAAAAAAAATCTGTTTGTTCCAGCGCAAAGACCCGCCTTTCCAATGCCGCTAAAACCGGACAGGCTGCGAAACTTCCGTAAAGAACAGAGAGGTGGATAAATGAAGCCGTACTTTCGAAACCGCCGCACGCTGGCTTTATCGGCGGTGCTCCTGCCGCTGCTGGCGCTTTTTGCTTACAGCGCCGTACGCTCCGGTCCTCTGGCGCCGATTCCGGTCACGACCGCGCTCGTGGAATCCAGAGCGCTCACGCCCCAAATCTTCGGCATCGGAACCCTGGAGGCACGCTATACGTACCGCATCGGGCCGACCATGGCCGGGCGCGTCGGACGGCTGGAGGTGCATGTCGGAGATGCGGTCCGCGCCGGACAGGTGTTGGGCGAAATGGATCCGGTCGATCTCGATCACCGCATCCGCTCCCAGGCCGCCGCGTTGCGGCGGGCCGAGGCCGGCGTTCAGGCGGCGCGCGCCCGGGTCGAGGAGGCCGCGGCGCGCAAAACGTTCAGCGAGGCCCAGCACCTGCGGTATGAAAACCTGCTCGGCGCCCAGATCGTGAGCGCCGAAACGGCCGAGACCAAGCGTCAGGAATACCGCGTTGCGGAAGCGGGCCTGATGGCCGCACGGGCGGAATTGGACTCGGCCCGCCGGGAGGCGCTGCGCGCGCAATCGGACCTCGACGGCTGGGTTCGACAGCGGGCGGAGATGCGCTTCGTGTCGCCGGTCGACGGCCTCGTTGCGGCGCGCGCGGCGGAACCCGGCAGCACGGTGGTCGCCGGCCAATCGGTGCTGGAAGTGATCGATCCCGGCCACCTCTGGATCGGCGTGCGTTTCGATCAACTCGCCGCCGCAGGGCTCCGCGCCGGGCTGCCGGCTCAAATCGCGCTGCGCTCGATGCCCGGCAATCCGGTGGCCGGCCGCGTGCTGCGGGTCGAACCCCTTGCCGACGCCGTCACCGAAGAATTGCTGGCCAAAGTGGTCTTTGACGTCCGCCCCGAACGGATGCCGGCCGTCGGCGAACTGGCCGAGGTCACCGTCACCCTCGCGCCCCTGCCCGAAACGGCTGTGGTGCCCAATGCGGGCGTGCACCGGCGGGAGGGCCGGCTGGGGGTCTGGGTGATCGAAGACGACACCTTGAACTTCACCCCGGTCATGGTCGGCGCACAGGACCTGGACGGACGGGTTCAAATCCTCGAAGGTCTCGCTCCCGGCCAGCGGATCGTGGTCCACAGCCGCAGCGCCCTCGCGGCGGGCAGCCGCTTCAAGGTATACGACCGTCTGCCGGGGGTGCCGTCGTGATCAGTCTGGCGGGACGGGATATTCTGCATTCCTGGGGCAAGTTCGTCTTCACCGGCCTGGGGCTGGGGCTGCTGATCGGCGTGACCCTGTCCATGGCCGGCATCTACCGCGGCATGGTCGAAGACGGCAAGGTGCTGCTGGACAACAGCGGCGCCGACCTGTGGGTGGTGCAGCAGGACACGCTCGGCCCCTACGCCGAATCGTCGAGCCTCGATGACGATCTGTACCGCGGCATACGGGGGATTCCCGGTGTGGCGCGCGCCGCCAACGCCACCTACTTCACCATGCAGATACGGCGCGCTCAGGGCGACGTGCGCGCCATGGTGGTGGGAATCGTGCCGGGGGGACCGGGCGCGCCGGGCTGGCCCGGGTATCTGGTGGCCGGCCGGCACATCACGCGCAGCCACTACGAGGCGGTGGCCGATGTCAGCGCGGGATTGCGCATCGGCGAACGGATCCGGATCCGGCGCGACCACTATACCGTAGTGGGGCTGACGCGCCGCATGGTTTCTTCGAGCGGGGATCCGATGGTCTTCATTCCCCTCAAGGACGCCCAGGAAGCCCAGTTTCTCAAGGACAACGATGCAGTGGTGCGGCAGCGCCGGCGCACGGCGGCAAATCCGGAGTTCAACCGTCCGGCCGCCCCCGGAGTGCTCGAGGCGGTGATCGCCTCACAGAGCACCAATCCCTATGTCAATGCCGTGCTGGTGCAGCTTTCGCCGGGATATGCACCCGAGGAGACCGCCGAAACCATCCGCCGCTGGAAGCGCCTGCAGGTCTATACGCGGCCGCAGATGGAGCGCATCCTGGTGGGAAAACTGATCGCCACCTCGGCCCGCCAGATCGGAATGTTTCTCGTGATCCTGTCTGTCGTCAGCGCAGCCATCGTGGCCTTTATCATCTACACCCTGACCATGGGCAAGATCCGCGAAATCGCCGTGCTGAAACTGATCGGCACGCGCAACCGAACCATTGCCTGGATGATTCTGCAGCAGGCCGTGGGATTGGGCGTCATCGGCTTCGTGGTGGGCAAGATCGCAGCCACTTTCTGGGCGCCGCACTTCCCCAAATATGTGCTGCTGCTTCCCGGTGATGCCGTGCGCGGTTTTGCCGCCGTGGCGGCGATCTGCGTTCTGGCAAGCGTCCTGGCCATCCGGGTCGCCTTGAAGGTGGATCCGGCCGAGGCGATCGGCGGCTGACGGGCAGGCCGGCAATTCGATATGAGGTGGAAAACATGTCTGAAAACGGTGTCCGCGTGGAAGGACTGCGCAAACGCTACGGTCAGGGAGATACCGCCGTGGAGGCGCTTGCCGATGTGGCCATGGAGGTGGCCGCCGGCGAAGTAGTGGGCCTTATAGGGCCTTCGGGTTCAGGCAAGAGCACGCTGCTCAAGTGTCTCGGCGCTGTCCTCGAGCCTTCGGGGGGACGCATCGCCCTGGGCGGGACGGTGATTTACGACGAGGGCTGGCGGATCCGCGATCTGCGGGCGCTGCGCCGCGATAAAATCGGCTTCGTGTTCCAAGCGCCGTACCTGATCCCGTTCCTCGATGTCACCGACAACGTGGCCCTGCTGCCGATGCTGGCGGGACGCTCAAACGGCGTCGCCCGCCGCCAGGCCCGGGACCTGCTGGAGGCGCTCGATATCGGACATCGGGCGCACGCCATGCCGCCCCAGCTTTCAGGGGGCGAGCAGCAGCGCGTGGCCATCGCGCGCGCCCTGATCAACCGCCCGCCCGTGATCCTGGCCGACGAACCCACGGCGCCGCTGGACAGCGAACGGGCCCTTTCGGTGGTGCGCCTCCTCAACCGGATGGCGGCCGAATTTCAGACTGCCGTCATCGTGGTGACCCATGACGAAAAGATCATTCCGACCTTCAAGCGGATCTATCAGATCCGCGACGGCCGCACCCACGAGACGGCCGGCCGGGTCCGGATGGCGGAAGCATCTCATGAAAAGAGACCCGTTGATGACCGACGGATTTCCGGTTAAAATTTAGCGTTCGATGGCGGGTCGAAATTTTTCTTTAACAGGCTGTTAAAACGAGCGTCGCGCCGTCAGGCAAGGCGTGCGGCTTCAAAAAGCGCAGCCTATACGCCAGTACGCTGCGCAACGCAGCATCACGGCTTGGGGCGAGTTTTTCAACAGCCTGTCAAAAGGAGGCGGGATGCGCGTTCATGCCCTCTACCACGTGCCCTTCGAAGCGATCGGCAGCATGGCGGATTATTTCTCCCGCCGCGGCGACCGCCTGAGTGTCAGCCGGCTTTACCAGGATGATCGTTTGCCGCAATGCGAAGACTTCGACCTCTTGATCGTCATGGGCGGCCCCATGGGGGTTCATGACGAGGCGCGTTTCCCCTGGCTGACCCGCGAGAAGCGTTTTCTGGCGAATGCCGCGGCCGAAGGCAAGCGCGTTTTAGGCATCTGCCTGGGCGCCCAATTGTTGGCCCACGCGGCCGGCGCCGCCGTCCGGCGCAACCCCCACAGGGAAATCGGCTGGTTCCCCGTGACCCGAGACGCGGCGGTGCAGGCCACGGTGCTGCGCGATTGCCTGCCGCCGGTCTTCGATGCCTTCCACTGGCACGGCGACACATTCGAACTTCCCGCCGGGGCCCGGCCCCTGGGGGCGAGCCGGGCCTGTCCCAACCAGGGCTTCGTCATCGGCGACCGCGTGGTGGGCCTGCAGTTCCATCTCGAAACCACGCCGCACACCGCGGCGGAACTGATCGAAAACTGCCGCGCGGAACTCGACGGCTCGCGTTTCGTCCAGGACCCTGCGGACATGCTGGCCCGGCCGCAGCGCTTTCAGCGGATCAATGCCGTCATGGAACGCGTCCTGGACGCCCTGCGCGGCGAAACGCTTCCGGCCTGAACCGCACGCCCGAGCGGCCGAACCGCTTTCCGGGTGCCGCGGATTTTTACGCCGCGTTGGCTCCACAAAGCGAAAGCCGGCAAGTCCGGCGCCAAACACCCCTCCTGCCGCCCGCTTTTGAGGCACCTCGCTTCAATACAGACTTTGCGCGCTGAATCTACCGCATAAACCCCATACCTGCGGCACTTCGTTTGATCTAGTGCATCCTGATCGGCATACCCGTTCTCTTCCGGCGTCCACCTTCAGCAGGACCTTGTGGTCCAACAGGAGAAATCATGGAAACCAGCCGGCGCATGGTGATTTCCACCCGATGGTTCCAGGCGGCGTTGTTGACTTTTCTGATCGGCTTCTCCGTCCTGGGCTATCTTGCCGCCAGGGTTTACGACGACAGCCCGCCGATTCCGGAATCGGTCGTCTCCTCCGGAGGGGAGGCGCTTTTTTCAGGCGCGGACATCATGGCCGGCCAGCATGTTTTCCAGAAATACGGCCTGATGCAGTACGGCACGATCTTCGGACACGGGGCCTACCTGGGTCCCGATTTTACCGCCCAATACCTGCACCGCGCCGGGCTGAGCATGGTGGCGTTCCACCGCCAGGCCGGGCGCTCGGCAGCCGAGGCCGAAGCCGCGGTACGCGGCGAATTCAAGCAGAACCGCTACGATCCGCAGCGCAAACGCCTGGTCCTGGCGGACGCCCAGGTGCATGCCTTCGAGGCCCTGCGCCGGTTCTACGCCGAATACTTCGCCGAACCGCTTCAACAGAGGGGGTTGAAACGGCCGTCCATCACCGATCCGGATGAGATCCGCCGGCTCACGGCCTTCTTTGCCTGGGCGGGCTGGGTCTCCTCGGCCGTGCGGCCCGACCGGGATTATTCCTATACCAACAACTGGCCCCCGGAACCATTGGCCGCCAATACGCCCACGCCCGATGCCTTGCTCTGGAGCGTCCTCAGCCTGATCGCACTGCTCGGCGGCGCGGGTCTGCTCTTCTTCTTTATCGGACGCTACGATCTGCTGGGCTGGCACCGCGCCGATCCGGCCCCTTACGACCTGGCCTTCCGGCCGCCGGGCGAGGTCAATCTCACCCGCTCGCAGCGCGCCACAGCCTGGTATTTTCTGGTGGTCGCGGGATTGTTTCTGGCCCAGGGCCTGCTGGGCGGGCTGAACGCCCATTACCATGTAGAACCGGACAGCTTCTACGGCATCCCCGTGGACAGCTGGATTCCCTACAATCTTTCGCGCATGTGGCACTTGCAGCTGGCGCTCTTTTTCACCTCTTCGGCCTACCTGGCCATGGGCATATTTCTGGCGCCCATGATCGCCGGCGGAGAGCCGCGCCGCCAGTCCACACTGGCCATCGCCCTGTTCGGCGCGCTGGTGCTGGTGGTGGTGGGCAGCCTGCTCGGCGAAGCCGGCGGCATCAAGGATTTGATCACCCGGCGGGGTCCCTGGTTCTGGCTGGGCACCCAGGGCTGGGAATTTCTCGACCTGGGCCGGTTGTGGCAGATCCTGCTGCTCACCGGCATGATCTTCTGGGTGGTGATCGTCTACCGCGGCCTCAAAGCCCGGCTGAAAACCGAGCATCCCGGCAACATGCCCTGGCTGTTCTTCTACAGCGCCCTCTCCATTCCGCTGTTCTACGCCGCGGGCATGGCCTTCTGGAAAGAGGTCAACTTCACGGTGATGGACTTCTGGCGCTTCTGGGTGGTGCACCTGTGGGTCGAAGACTTCCTGGAACTGTTCACCACCATCATGGTCGCCTATCTCTTCGTGCTGCTGGGCGTGGTGCGCATCACGGTGGCCACGCGGATCGTCTACCTGGACATCATCCTCTACTCCATCGGCGGCGTTATCGGCACCCTGCACCACCTTTATTTCAACGGCACTACCGCCATGTTCATGGCTTTCGGCGCCTTTTTTTCGGCCATGGAGGTGATTCCGCTGCTGCTGCTGACTTTCGAGGCCTGGCGCTTCATGCGCCTGAGCGCGCCCGCCGTGGATGGAAACCGTAGCGTGCTGCAGGCCTCGGCCGCGGACTTCCCCCACAAATGGGCGGTAATGTTCCTGGTGGCGGTGGGGTTCTGGAACTTCCTGGGCGCCGGCGTCTTCGGCTTTCTGATCAATCTGCCCATCGTCAGTTATTATGAAATCGGCACGCAGTTCACGGCCAACCACGCCCACGGCGCCATGATGGGCGTCTACGGCATGCTGGCCGTTGCCTTTTTCATGTTCGTGGCGCGCTACTTCATCCCCCCGGACCGCGCCAGCACCCGCGCCATGGCGATCTCCTTCTGGAGTCTGAACATCGGCCTCTTGCTGATGATCTTCGCCAACCTTGTCCCGATGGGCATTCTGCAGCTCTACGACGCGGTGGCCAACGGCTATTGGCATGCCCGCGAGCCGGAGTTTTTTCAAAGCGCCACGGTTCACGCGCTGGAGTGGCTGCGCCTGCCCGGCGACACGCTGTTCATCGTGGGCGGCATTCTGCCCGTGGTCTACCTGGCCATCCGCATGTTCGTCCACCGCAACCGGGGCGAGACGGCGGCCGGCCGATTGGCCGAGGAGCTGACCGCCCGCGCAGGACCTGAGAACCTCCGGAGAACATGACGGCCGCTTGTTTGCGCCGCCGCAAAGAGGCACCTCGTTTTCCAGTGTATGCCTGACCCATGCTTGAACTGGATTCGAGAATGACCGTACAGGCGCTGCTGCGGCGCCACCCCCGTACGGCGCGCTTTTTCGTTAAGCATGCCCTGCGCTGCCCGGGCTGCCCGACAGAGGCCTTTCACACCCTTTCGGACGTGGCCCGTCATCATGGCCGGGAGATACGGGCGCTGCTGGCGGGGCTGCGTTCGGTCATCGAATCCGAATCGCCATCGGGCTGCAGTCAGCCGGAAAGGAGTTTGTCCATGAATGCACCAATGCTCAGGGAGTGCGCGCCCGTCGAAATTTCCGAACAGGAATCGCCGTGCTCGTCAACAATATCCCCCAAAACCGGCGCTACCCGGAATACTGGATTTGAGCTTGATCCACCGCGTTGACCCGTTCAAATTTATTTTCACCCATTAACCAAAGGAGACTCGCATGTTCTGTTTTCAATGTCAGGAAACGGCCAGGAACACCGGCTGCACGGTACGCGGCGTGTGCGGCAAACCCGAGGAAACCGCCAATCTTCAGGATCTGTTGATCTTCGTGCTCAAGGGGATCGCGGTCTACGGCCAAAAACTCAAGGAATTGGGCGCTGCGGACCGCAGCAACGATGATTTCGTCGCCGAGGGACTCTTTGCCACCATCACAAATGCCAACTGGGACGATGCACGCTTCGCGGCCTTGATCCAGGAGGGATTAAGCCGTCGCGACGGCCTCCGAAACCGGTTTCTGGCCGCCTGGAAACAGAAGACCGGCAGCGACTTCGACGGTGTGCTGCCGGAAGCCGCTGTCTGGATCGGGGCGCCGGAAATATTCGCCGAAAAAGCCAGAACGATCGGCGTACGGGCCACGGAAAACGAAGATGTCCGCTCTCTGCGGGAGCTGCTGACGATCGGCTTGAAAGGCGTCTGCGCCTATGCCGAACATGCGGCGGTTCTGGGATTCCGCAAAGCCGAGATCAACGATTTCATCATGGAAGGACTGGCTTCGACAACCAGAACGCTTCCGGTGGACGAGATGGTGGCCCTGGTGATGAAAGCCGGCCAGACCGCAGTGACCACGATGGCCCTTCTGGATGAGGCCAATACCCGCACCTACGGTCATCCCGAGATCAGCCAGGTGAACATCGGCGTGGGCACAAATCCGGGTATTCTGATTTCGGGCCACGATCTCAAAGATATGCAAGAACTGCTCAAGCAAACCGAGGGTACGGGGATCGATGTCTACACCCACGGTGAAATGCTGCCGGCCAACTATTATCCGGCCTTCAAGAAGTACAGTCATTTCATCGGCAACTACGGCGGCTCCTGGTGGCACCAGAACCAGGAATTCGAATCCTTCAACGGCGCGGTCCTGCTGACCACCAACTGCCTGGTGCCGCTGAAGAAGGAGAATACCTACCTGGACCGGCTATTCACCAGCGGCGTTGTCGGCTATGCCGGAGCGACGCACATCGGCCCCCGGAGCAGCGGCGGCGTCAAGGACTTTGCGCCCCTGATCGAACGCGCCCGGCGCTGCGCGCCGCCCACCGAGCTCGAAAGCGGTACGATTGTCGGCGGGTTCGCCCACCACCAGGTGCTGGCCTTGGCCGACAAGGTGGTGGCAGCCGTAAAATCGGGCGCCATCAAGCGCTTCGTGGTGATGGCCGGCTGCGACGGCCGCCACAAGACGCGCGCCTACTATACCGAGGTGGCCCAAAGCCTGCCCCCCGATACCGTGATCCTGACCGCCGGCTGCGCCAAGTACCGTTACAACAAACTGCCCCTGGGCGATATCGGCGGCATTCCGCGCGTTCTGGATGCCGGTCAGTGCAACGACTCCTATTCCCTGGCGGTCATCGCCTTGAAGCTCAAGGAGGTGTTCGGTCTTGCGGACATCAACGACCTGCCGGTCTCTTACGACATCGCCTGGTACGAGCAGAAGGCGGTGGCGGTGCTGCTGGCACTGCTCTCCCTGGGCGTCAAGGGCATCCGCCTGGGCCCCACGCTGCCCGGATTTCTCTCGCCCGACGTGGCCCGGGTGCTCGTCGAAAAGTTCAACATCAAACCGATCGGCTCGGTACAGGACGATATCGCGGCCATGATGGCCGGAAATTAGGAAGGACGTGGACGATGGATAAATGGCGCTGCATCCCGTGCGATTACATTTATGATCCTGCCCTGGGCGATGATGAAGGCGGCATCGCGCCGGGCACCGCTTTCGAGGATCTGCCCGACGACTGGCAATGCCCGATCTGCGGCGTGGGCAAAGAAGAATTCGAGAAAGTGGTCTGAGCGGATCTGCCACGGCCCTGCCGGAGCGGCGCGCGGCAGGGCCTCTGCTTCACATCGAGACTTCCCCTCGTATCAGGTTCGCCCGACCTTCGCCCCCTTCAATATACATGCTTTTCAGCCGCTATTTTCATCTGCAGAACGGCCGCCTCAGCAATTGACCGCATTTCGGTCCGCGACCGGAAAAGTTATGCTGAGCAGGTTGCTGCAGGGGATCGCCCTGTGGCGCCGCATCAGGACGAAGGAGGGGGTATGAAAGTATGGCCGGGCCAACCATTTCCGCTGGGTGCCGTGTACGACGGTTCCGGAACAAATTTTTCGATATTTTCCGAAGTGGCCGAGAAGGTGGAGCTTTGCCTTTTCGATGAGCGCGGAACCGAGCAGCGAATCGCGCTGCCCGAGGTTACGGGCTACTGCTGGCACGGGTATCTGCCCACCATAGAGCCGGGTCAGCTTTACGGGTTTCGCGTTCACGGTCCCTGGAATCCCGCACAAGGCCACCGCTGCAACCCCGCCAAGCTGCTTCTCGATCCGTATGCCAAGGCCATCAGCGGTCAGATCGACTGGCATGAAGCCGTCTTCCCGTATACCTTCGGCGACGGCCCGGATACCCGGAACGACACGGACAGCGCTCCCTTCATGCCGCGTTGCGTGGTGCATCAGCCCCACTTCGACTGGAGCGGCGACCGCCTGCTGCAGATTCCCTGGCATGAAACGGTGATCTATGAAACGCATGTCAAGGGCCTGACAGCGGCGCACCCGAACATCGCCCCGGAACTGCGCGGCACGTACGCCGGCTTGAGTCAGCCGGTGATCATCGAATATTTGAAACGGCTCGGCATCACGGCGCTGGAACTGCTGCCGGTCCATTACTTTATTCATGACAAGCATCTGATGGACCGTGGACTGCGCAACTACTGGGGTTACAATTCCATCGGCTACTTCGCACCGCACAGCGAGTATACGGCGGACAAGCGGCCGGGCGCCGCGGCGGCCGAATTCAGACAAATGGTGAAAACACTGCATCAGGCCGGCATCGAAGTCATTCTGGACGTGGTCTACAACCACACCGCCGAAGGCAACCATTTCGGCCCCATGCTCAGTTTCAAGGGCATCGACAATGCATATTACTACCGGCTCGCCGACGACAAACGCTACTACATGGACTACACGGGCACCGGCAACAGCCTGAACATGCGCAACCCCCATGTCCTCCAGCTGCTCATGGATTCGCTGCGCTACTGGGTCATCGAAATGCATGTCGATGGGTTCCGTTTCGATCTTGCCGCCACCCTGGCCCGCGAGCTGCACGACGTGGACCGCCTCTCCGCATTCTTCGACCTGATCCAGCAGGATCCGGTGATCAATCAGGTCAAACTGATCGCCGAGCCCTGGGACGTGGGCGAGGGCGGGTATCAGGTCGGCAACTTCCCGCCGGTGTGGACCGAATGGAACGGCAAATACCGCGACTGCGTGCGCGACTTCTGGCGGGGCGAAAATCAGACGCTGGGCGAATTCGCTTCACGCTTCACCGGCAGTTCGGACCTGTACGAAGGGACTTCCCGGCTGCCCTACGCCAGCATCAACTTCGTAACCGCCCACGACGGCTTCACGTTGAACGATCTCGTTTCTTATAACGAAAAGCACAACGCGGCCAATGGCGAGGAGAACCGTGACGGGGAAAGCCACAATCGTTCGTGGAACTGCGGCGCCGAAGGGCCGACGGAACAGGTCGAAATCCTCGAACTGCGCGCGCGGCAGAAACGCAATTTTCTCTCCACGCTGCTGCTTTCCCAAGGGGTGCCGATGCTGCTCGGCGGAGACGAATTCGGCCGCACGCAGCAGGGAAACAACAACGCCTACTGCCAGGACAATTCGATTTCATGGTACGACTGGGAGCACATCGATGAAAATCTGCTGACCTTCTGCCAGGATCTGATCCAGTACCGCAGGAACCATCCGGCATTTCACCGTCGGGGTTGGTTCCACGGCCGGCCGATCCATGGCAGCGAAGTCAAGGATATCGCCTGGTTCACCATGGAAGGCGAACAGATGTCGGAAGAAGACTGGGGGATGGGCTTCGCCAAAACGCTCGGGGTGTTTCTCAACGGCGAAACCATTCCCAATCCCTATCTGCGGGGCGACCCGGTCATCGACGACAACTTTTACCTGATCTTCAACGCCCACCACGAGTCGCTGACCTTCGTGCTGCCCGACCACGAATGGGGCGCGTTCTGGATCAGGGAATACGATACCGGAAGTGCTGAGGCCGACGCGCAGGCGCTGTTCGGCGCGGGGGACCCGATCGAGGTGCAGGCCCATTCCTTGATCGTGCTGCGGCATACGCCGGACAAGGAGTGAGCTGTCGGAAATTCCATGCTGTCTGATACCTGGGAAGTGGCGGATTGCTATGTGCCATTTTCAGCGATGTATCGGTGGACAGCATATTGAAAACCACAGAGCGCACAGAGTTCACAGAGGGTCATTTTATTTTTCTCTGTGTTCTCTGTGTCCTCTGTGGTGAATACCTCGTGTCACTGTATTTGCCCCAGGTGTACTTAGGCTTTTAAAAAGATCCGAACCCTTCGGGTTTAATCAACCCCGGTCTCGGCCGCTTTGCCACGCATTCCGAGGCGGGTGGCGAGATTGTGCAGGTTGCTGCGGTCCATGCCCAGCGCGCGCGCGGCGGCGGACCAGTTCCCCTGCCGGGCGGCGAGCGTGCGCTGGATCAGCCGGATCTGAAACCGGCGGGTTTCCGCGCGCAGCGAAATCTCCTTCGAAGCATCCGCTACGGGCGCGTCCAGCGCTCCCGGAACGGCCGGCTGGCCCGAAAGATCGTGGCCCAGGTGACGCGGCGCGATCACGACGGCGCCCGCCGCGTTCGTGCGCTCCGAGGAGGCCTTGAGCGCGGCGCGGGAAATCAGGTTTTCCAATTCACGCACATTGCCGGGCCAGTCATAGCGCACCAGGAGATCGACGGCTTCGGGCGCCAGGCGCACGGCTCCCAGGCCCAGGCGGCGCTGGGCGCGCTCGCTGAAAAAGCCGGCCAGCAGGGGAATGTCTTCCTTGCGCGCGCGCAGCGCAGGAACCCGGATGGGATAGACATTGAGGCGGTGAAAGAGATCGGCCCGGAAGCGGCCTCCGGCAACCTCGCGTTCCAGGTCGCGGTTGGTGGCGGCGAGCAGGCGCACGTCCACATGCATCACCCGGTCCGATCCGATGCGCTGGATCTCACCTTCCTGGATCGCCCGCAGCAGCTTGGCCTGAATCGAAACCGGCAGCTCGCCGATTTCGTCCAGGAAGAGCGTTCCGCCGTGCGCCAGCTCGAATTTTCCGGCCCGCTCGCGGACGGCGCCGGTGAAGGCCCCCTGCGTGTGACCGAAGAGCTCGCTTTCGGCCAGGGCTTCAGGCAGCGCGGCGCAGTTCAGATAGAGCAGCGGGGCTTCGCGGCGTTCCGAAGCGGCGTGAACGGCCCGGACCACCAGTTCCTTGCCCACCCCGGTCTCTCCCTGGACCAGTATGATGAAGTCGGATCGCGCGACAAGTTCGATTTCGCGGCGCAGGTGCGCCATCAGCGGGCTGATGCCCAAGATCTGTCTGCCGTGATGTTCTGCGATATCCTGCATCAATTCGCTCGCGATCAACCCCTGGCGTTCTGCGGCATGTTCGAGCGCCGTGAGCAGGGCGGCGGTCTGCATCTGAGCGCCGGCCAGCGCGCTCACCGCCTTGAGAAAACGCGTATCCAGATGATCGAAAGCCCGCGGATCGCGTGCGTCGGCGGTAAGAATACCGATCAGCCGCCCTTCGGCACGCAGGGGGCAGCCCAGGCAGGAGTGAATGCGGCTCATCGATCCCAGGTCGGCCGCCAGCTGGCCGTCGAACGGATCGGGCATCGGGTCGTCCGGCGCAAAGCGCACCGGTCCGGTGGAATTGCAGATGATTTCCAGCCGCGGGTGGGCCTTGCGGTCGTATTCGCGCCCCAGGGCGTCATCGGTCAACCCGCGCGCGGCCAGAGGGATGAGCAGGTCTTGTTCAACACGCAAGAGCGCCGAAGCATCATAGGGAATGACGCGTTGCAGGGCCGTCAGCAATCTGCGGTAGCGGTCCCTGGCGCTCAGCGCCGCGGTCAGGTCGACGGCGATCGAAACCAGTGTGTCCAGCGGATCCATGTAGTCATGCTTACAACATCGTTGTCATTCTGGCAACAGCGGTGTGTTGTGAAAAAAACCCATCCATTATTCATCTGCTTGAAAATTATGGGTATTATTATGGCACGTCAGTTGCTCTACTGCATGATAAACATCAACCGTGGCAGCAAAGGGGGACGTCATGCAGGCAACCCGAAGATTGTGGATTTTCCTGGGCATGGTCATTTTCAGCACCTTCTTTATTCTAGGGTGGTTCGGACGCGAATTGTATCGCGAGCTGCCGCCCATTCCATCAGAGGTCAGGACCACCGCCGGGGAGACGCTCATGACCCGGGACGATATTCTCCACGGGCAGCAGGCCTGGCAAAGCATGGGCGGCCAGCAGGTCGGATCGATCTGGGGCCACGGAGCCTACCAGGCGCCCGATTGGTCCGCGGACTGGCTGCACCGTGAAGCCGTCGCCTTGCAGGACGAGCTGAGCCGAAAATTCTTCCAGGCCGATTACAACCGACTCGACCGCCCGCGGCAGGCCGAAATCGATCAACGCCTGCGCACCGAGATGCGCGCCAACACCTACAACCCGGCGACCGGGAACGTGACCGTTTCTCCGGAACGCGCCGCGGCCATGGCCCGCGCCGCCGAACACTACATGGTGTTGTTCGATGACGATCCGGCCATGGACGCGCTGCGCGCAGCCTATGCGCTGCATGCCCCGGCGCTGCCCGATGCGGACCGGCGCCAGGCGGTGACGGCCTTCTTTTTCTGGACCGCCTGGGCGGCCGCGACCGAGCGTCCCGGAGGCAATGTCACCTACACCAACAATTGGCCGCACGAGCCGCTGGTGGACAACCGGGTCACTCCGGCCAGCGTGATGTGGTCGCTGATCAGCATCGCCCTGCTGCTGGCCGGCATCGGGATGCTGGTCTGGTACAAGGTGTTCCGCGACCGCGAAGAAGATCCCCCCCAGCCTGCCCGGCAGGATCCCCTGGACGGCGTCGAAACTACGCCCTCCATGCGGGCAGCCGCCAAATACGCCTTTACCGTGATCGCCCTGTTCGCGGTCCAGGCGCTCCTGGGAGGTTTGACCGCGCATTATACCGTCGAGGGCGATTCCTTTTTCGGCATCCCGATCCACAAGTTCCTGCCCTATGCGGTTTCGCGCACCTGGCACATCCAGCTGGCCGTGTTCTGGATCGCCACCGCTTTTCTGGCCGCCGGTCTCTATCTGGCACCGGCCGTGGGCGGCCGTGAACCGCGCTTTCAGCGCCTGGGCGTCAACGCGCTCTTCGGCGCCCTGCTGCTCGTGGTGGTCGGCTCGCTGGCCGGTGAATGGCTCAGCGTGCAGCAACGCCTGGGCCTCGATGTCGGATTCTGGTTCGGCCACCAGGGGTACGAGTACGTCGACCTGGGGCGTTTCTGGCAGATTCTCCTGTTCGTGGGCCTCGTCCTCTGGCTGGTGTTGATGATGCGCGGCTTGTGGCCGGCCCTGCGCCGCAAAGGCCATCGCCGGCAGCTTACGCTGCTGTTCGCCGGATCCTCGGCGGCCATCGGCCTCTTCTACGGTGCCGGATTCTTCTACGGCGCCAGAACGCACCTCACGATCATGGAATACTGGCGCTGGTGGGTGGTGCACCTGTGGGTCGAAGGGTTTTTCGAGGTCTTCGCCACGGCGGCCATAGCCTTCATCTTCACGCGTCTGAGCCTCGTACGTTCGGAAAGCGCCACGCGGGCCGTCCTCTTCTCTTCGGCCATCTTCCTCTTCGGCGGCATTCCGGGAACCTTTCACCACCTCTATTTCAGCGGCACGCCGGTCTCGATCATGGCCGTCGGCGCCACCTTCAGCGCGCTTGAAGTGGTCCCCCTGGCGCTGATCGGCTATGAGGCCTGGGATACGTACCGCAAGGCGGGGGCCGCGGCCTGGATGGAGAAATACCGCTGGCCGATCCGCTTCTTCCTCGGGGTGGCCTTCTGGAACCTGGTGGGCGCCGGCGTCTTTGGATTCCTGATCAATCCGCCTGTCGCGCTGTACTACATGCAGGGATTGAACACCACTCCGGTGCATGCCCACGCGGCCTTGTTCGGGGTTTACGGCCTGCTGGCCCTCGGGCTCGTACTGGTGGTGCTGCGGCGGCTCTATCCGCGCGGCGTGTGGCGCGAGGGCGCATTGCGGCTGGCGTTCTGGTCGATGAACGGCGGGCTGGTCCTGATGATCGTACTGAGTCTGCTGCCCATCGGGCTCCTGCAGACGTTTGCCAGCATCGAACACGGGTTGTGGTATGCACGCAGCGCCGAATTTCTGCAGCAGCCGCTCATTTCGACCCTGCGCTGGCTGCGCATGATCGGGGACACCGTGTTCCTGGTCGGTGTCGGCGCCCTGGCCTGGTTCTGCGCCGGCCTGATCACCGGATGGTCGTATGCCAAAACCGATGAACGCAGCCTGCCGCACGAACCCGAACTCGAAAAAATCGCCGCCTGAATACCACCGTGCCTCTGCCGCATCCGCGGCGGGACACGGTCAACCGAAAGGAGAATCACGATGAATCCCATCCAGGAACTTATCGATGAGCATGAAGCCGTCCGGCTCACGCTGCGCATACTGGGTCGCATTGGCAACGAGATCGACCGCGACCAGCGCATTTCGAACCCGGCGGACCTGGAGCAGCTGCTCGAATTTTTCGCCGTTTTCGTCGACCGCTGCCACCACTCGAAAGAGGAAGAGCTGCTCTTCCCGGCCCTCGAAGCGGTCGGCGTCAGCCGCACCGGCGGCCCGATCGGGGTGATGCTCGAAGAGCACGCGCAGGGCCGCCGGCATGTCGCCGGAATGAAGCGCGGACTCGCCGATCATCTTAACGGGGACCCGCGCGCGCTCCAGACCATCAAAAATCATGCGCTGTCCTACATCGACCTGCTGAGCCGTCATATCCACAAGGAAAACCAGGTCCTCTTCCCACTCGCGTTGCATCACCTTTCGCCGGCCGAACAGGCCGCGCTCAAGGAGGGGTTCGACCGGATCGAGGAAACAAAAATCGGTGCGGGACGGCACGAAGCATTTCATCGATTGCTCGACCGGCTGGAGCACGCCTATCTCGAAGACGGCTCCGTCCCCTCGCGGAAAATCGTCTCTTAGGGTTTCTTGCGGCCTTTCTCAGGTCCATCCTGCATCGCTCCCGGTGCGGTTCTCATTTAAGGTGAACCGTTCGGGAGCGCTGCAGGACATCTTCACGCGGGGCCTTTTCTATGCAGTTATATTGCGGGACGAGCGGCTACAGCTACAAGGAATGGAAGGGACCCTTCTACCCCAAGGAACTGCCAGGCAAGGAGATGCTGCGTTATTACAGCGCCCGCCTGCCTGCGGTGGAGATCAACAACACCTTCTACCGGATGCCGTCCGCCGCCATACTCGAGGCGTGGTCCGGCCAGGTTCCCGAACGATTCCGGTTCGTCCTCAAGGCGCCGCGCGCCATCACGCACGCCAAGCCGCTGAGAAACAAGGCCGCTGAAATCGAATATTTTTACAAAGCAGCGGCCGTTCTGGGCGAACGGCTGGGAGCGGTCCTGTTTCAACTTCCGCCCTACCTGCACCGGGACCTTTCTCTGCTGACCGATTTCGTGGCCGGCCTGCCTCCTGTCGGCCGGGTCGTATTCGAATTCCGCCACCCATCCTGGTTCGATGATTCGGTCTACACGCTGCTGCGTGACCGGCACGCCGCCCTGTGCTGCTCGGACACTGGGGATGATGCGCTGCTTCGCCTGGAGCGCATTTCGGATTGGGGATACTTGCGCCTGCGGCGAACGGAGTATCCCCTTCCGGCCCTTCGAAACTGGGTGGCGCGCATCGAGGCCCCGAACTGGAGAACGGTCTACGTTTTCTTCAAGCATGAAGATGCGGGAACCGGTCCGCAGCTGGCTCGGCAGTTTATCGAACTTGCGTCCGGCCCGGGCGGCTCCGGCTGAACGGCAGCGGCCGATGCCGGAAACGATTCTGCGCTTCGCGAGCGGGTCAATATTCTTGACAAGAATAATTCGTAACGGTTATTCAATTTCTGAGCTGAAACAAGTTTCCTGACATTCATAACCCAACCTCGAAAATATCCATCGCTCCATCTTGATGGATTCGTAATCGTCCGCTTTTGGGACGGCGCCATAAACCTTCGGGATTCGAGAAGGCTGCATGACCCTGCTCGAAATTCAGGATCTGAGCACCCACTTCCAGACGCCGCACGGCATCGTACAGGCGGTCGATCAGGTCAGTATCGGTTTGGACGCGGGTGAAGTGCTGGGTATCGTCGGGGAATCGGGCTGCGGCAAGAGCGTGCTGTCACTCTCGATTCTGCGGCTGCTGCCCATGCCGCCGGCCTTTTTCGCCGGCGGACGGATCCTTTTCGAGGGCCGGGACCTGCTCACCGCCCCGGCCGATGCGTTGCGCCGGATCCGGGGCAACCGCATCAGCATGATCTTCCAGGAGCCTATGACGGCGCTCAATCCGGTTTTTACGATCGGCAATCAGCTGTCGGAAGTCTTTCGCGTCCACTGGCAACTGGATGGCGGTGCGGCGCTTCAAAAGTCGGAGGAGATGCTGGCCAAAGTGGGGGTTCCGGCGCCCCGGCGGCGTCTCCGCGAATATCCCTATCAACTGTCCGGAGGGATGCGGCAGCGGGTCATGATCGCCATGGCGCTGGCCTGCCGGCCGGCGCTGTTGATCGCGGACGAACCGACCACGGCCCTGGACGTCACCATCCAGGCCCAGATACTGGAATTGATGAACCAGCTGCGGCGCGAACTGGAGACCGCAATCATCATCATTTCCCATGATCTGGGCGTCATCGCCGAGACCGCAGACCGCGTGGCGGTCATGTATACCGGGCGCATCGTCGAGACCGCAGACACCCTCGCATTGTTCGAAAACCCGCTGCATCCCTACACCCGTGGCTTGATGCGCGCCATTCCCGCGCTGGTCGGAAGCGGCGGGGAGCTGTACGAGATCAAGGGGGTGGTGCCCAGTCTGCTGGCGCTGCCGCCGGGGTGCCCGTTCAACCCGCGCTGCCTCCTCGCGGGCGATATCTGCCGCGAGCGGATGCCGGAACTGCACGAGGTGGCCGCCGGACATCGCGCCGCCTGCTGGATGGTGTGAGATGAACGCGACGACCCCGCTTCTGGAAGTCCACAACCTTGTCAAACATTTCCCGGTCCGCCGCGGCTTCTGGCGCAGCCGCCGCGAAGTGGTGCATGCCGTGGACGGCATCTCCCTGAGCCTGGGGCCGGAGGAGACGCTCGGGCTGGTGGGCGAATCGGGGTGCGGCAAATCCACTGCCGGACGCGCCATCCTGCGGCTGATCCGACCCACCGCGGGCCGGGTGCTGTTCAAGGGTGAAGCGGTCATGGCCATGGACGCCGCCGCCGAGCGGCGCATGCGGCGGCAGATGCAGATGATCTTTCAGGATCCGTTCGGATCGCTCAACCCGCGGCTGACCGTCGAACGCATCGTGGAGGAACCGCTCCTCACCCATCGCGCCGGCAGTGGCAGCGAGCGCCGCGCACGGGTGGCCGAGATGCTGCGCACGGTGGGTCTGCTGCCCGAACACATGCAGCGTTTCCCGCACGAGTTTTCAGGCGGCCAGCGCCAGCGCATCATGATCGCGCGGGCCCTGGTGCTGCAGCCCGAAGTGATCATCGGCGACGAGCCGGTGTCGGCGCTGGATGTATCGGTGCAGGCGCAGATCATCAATTTGATGATGCGTCTGCAGCGGCAATTCCGGTTTTCCTACATCATCATTTCGCATGACCTGGGGGTCATCCGGCATGTCAGCCATCGCGTGGCGGTCATGTACCTGGGGCAGATCGTGGAGAGCGCCGGTACGGCGGCCCTCTTCGATTCACCGCATCACCCCTATACGCAGGCCCTTTTGTCGGCGGTGCCCGCACCCGATCCACGCCGCCGCCGCCGGCGCATCATTCTCCAAGGGGACGTGCCGTCGCCGATCAAGCCGCCGCCCGGATGCCGTTTTCACCCGCGCTGCCCGCAACGCATGCCAATCTGCGAGCGGGAGATGCCGGCGCCGCGCAGGGTCGGCGATGGGCACATTGCCGCCTGCCACCTCTATCCCGAGGGGCCGCGGGAAAGCTCTGAGACGGAAACAGGAGCGTTCGCTTAAAACAAAAAACAAAGGAGGTCGGTGATGAAAAGAAACACATTGAAATGGATTGTCCTGGTTTCGATCTGCCTGGCCTGGCTGGCCGGTCCGGCCGCGGCCAAGGACACGCTGGTGGTGCTCCAGGAGGCCGAACCGGTCGGCCTGGATCTGCTACAAAGCTCGATTCAGACCACCATGAGCGCCTGCTACAACATTCATGACACCCTGTTCCACCCCCAGGAAGACGCCACGGTCAAACCGGCGCTGGCCGAAAAATGGGAGCGGGTGGACGACACCACCTGGAAAATTACGCTGCGCAAGGATGCCGTGTTCCACAACGGCGAACCGGTCAACGCCGCGGCCGTGAAGTTCTCCTTCGAACGCTCCAACAAAGAGGAGCTGAAAAACCCGCACAAAGGCAAGCTCTCGGCCTTCACCGAACTTACTGTGCTCGACGATTACACCTTCACCATCAAGACCGCCCAGCCATACGCACCCGGCCTTTACATGCTGGGATACTACCTCCCGATCCAGCCGCCCAAATACATTCAGGAAGTGGGCGACGCCAAATACAACACCGACCCGATCGGCAGCGGCCCCTACCGTCTGAAGAAATGGGTCCGCGGCGAAGAGATCGTGTTCGAGGCCTTCGATAAATATTACGGACCCAAACCGGCCTACAAGACCGTGATCTTCAAAGCCAATCCGGAAGAGGCCTCGCGCCTGGCCGCGCTTTTGACCGGCGAAGTCGACGTGGTCAGCGGCATCGCGATCAATCAGCGCAAGAAAATAACCGATTCGAAAAAGGCCTATCTCACGCCGCAGATGGGCACCATGCCCTACCTGGGACTGAACACCTATGATCCGCCCTTCAACGATCTGCGCGTCCGGCAGGCGGTCAATCACGCCATCGATCGCCCGCTGATCAACAAGGCGCTTTTCGATGGTAAGGCCATCATCTGCAACGGCCCGATCAGCCCCCGCACCTTCGGCGCCAGCCCCAATCTGAAGCCGTATGCCTACGATCCCGAAAAGGCGCGCGCACTGCTCAAGGAAGCCGGCCATGCCGACGGTCTGGCCGTTCGCCTGGCGTATCCCACCTATATGTCCCAGATCCAAGAGCAGGCCGAGGCGATCGCCGCCAACATGACCAAGGCGGGATTCAAGGTGACCCTCGAGCCGTTCGAGCGCGCCGTGATGTGGGAGCGCTACAAGGGCAAACAGCACCAGATGTTCATCTATTTCTGGGACGACGCCCCCGAGCCCGACCGCTACGTCTACCCGCTGTTCCACTCCAAGAGCCGCGACTACTACTACAAAAATCCGGCCGTGGACGATCTGCTCGACAAGGCACGCACGATCATGGACCGCACCGAACGCGCCAAGGCCTATGCTCAGATCGATGAAATGCTCTATCGGGATGCGCCCTGGGCGTACCTGTATGTGGTGCCCGAGGTGTTCGGGGTGGCCAACGCCGTCGACTATCAGGGACGCCGCGACGGCTTCCTGAACATGCGCTACGCCAAGCCCAAGAAATAAAGGTTTATGCTGCAGTTTCTTTTCAAAAGGCTCTGGCACACGGTCCTGGTGGTCGCCGGCATTTCGATGATCAGCTTCTTTTTCATCCATTTGTCCGGCGACCCGGTCATGATGATGCTGCCGGCCGATGCCTCGCATGAACAAATCGAACGGCTGCGCGAACAGCTCGGGTTCAACGACCCACTGGTCGTGCAGTACGGCCGCTTTGTCCGGCAGGCGCTGAGCGGCCGTTTCGGCGATTCGCTGTATTACAAAGTGCCGGCCATGGAGCTGATCCTCGAGCGGCTGCCGGCCAGTCTCGAACTAGCCGCAGCCGCCATGCTCATCGCCTTGTTGGTGGCCATCCCCCTGGGGATCGTTTCGGCCGTGAAACGCGGCTCCCTGCTGGACATGGGCAGCATGCTGGGCGCGCTGTTCGGCTTGTCGATGCCCCATTTCTGGCTGGGAATCATGCTGATCCTGCTGTTCTCGGTGCAACTGGGCTGGCTGCCCACGTCGGGCCGCGGTACGCTGGCCCACCTGATCATGCCCGCCGTGGCCCTCGGCTTGAGCCTGATGGCGATGTTTGCGCGCCTGACGCGCTCGGTCATGCTCGAGGTGCTCAGCCTCGACTACATCCGTACCGCACGTTCCAAAGGACTGCGGGAGGTGGTGGTCATCGGCAAACACGCCTTCAAGAACGCACTGATACCGATCGTCACCGTCGCGGGCATGCAGTTCGGTTTTCTGCTCGGCGGTACGGTGATCATCGAGACCGTTTTCGCCTGGCCGGGCGTGGGTCGCCTGGTGGTGCAGGCCATCTTCAACCGGGACTACCCGCTGGTCCAGGCCATCGTTCTGGTGCTGGCGGTACTCTTCGTCATCGTCAACCTGGTGGTGGACATGCTCTACATGGTGCTCGACCCCCAGATCAGCTACTTCGAGGACAAGTGAATCCATCGCTCTCGATCACGGCCGCCCTGGCCGACCGCATCGGGCCGAGGCTGCGGTACGCGGCCGGAACCCTGCGCGAAGTGGCCCGGCGCCCCAGCGCGCTGGCCGGCGGCGTTCTGCTGGCCGCGGTGCTGATGGTGAGCATCGGCTTCCCACTGCTCTACCGGGTCGACCCGCTGGAGCAGGAGCTTCTGGCGCGCTTCACGCCGCCGGTATGGCAGGAAGGCGGAAGCTGGGCCTATCCCCTGGGCACGGACAATCTGGGCCGCGATATCCTGGCGCGCCTGCTGCATGGCTCCCGGGTGTCGCTGCTGGTCGGTTTTTCGGCCGTGCTGGTGGCGGAAGCGGCCGGAATTCTGCTGGGCCTGGTCTCGGGCTATTACGGCGGCAAGCTGGACAGCCTGATCATGCGCGTCGCCGACATCTTCATGGCCTACCCGTTCATGCTGCTGACCATTTCGGTGATCGCCGTGCTGGGCAACTCGATTTTCAACCTGATCCTGGTGCTGGGCCTTTCGGATTGGGTGACCTATGCCCGCACGATCCGGGGCAGCGTGCTTTCGCTCAAGCAGAAGGAGTTCGTGGAAGCCTCGCGGGCGATCGGAACGCCCCATCGCGTGATCCTCTTCCGCCACATACTGCCCAATGTCGTCTCGCCGCTGCTGGTACTGGGAACGCTGCGCGTGGCCAACATCATCATCTGGGAAAGCGGGCTCTCCTTCCTCGGAATGGGAGTGCCGCCGCCCATGCCCACCTGGGGCCGCATGCTGGCCGAAGGGCGCCTGTACATCACCGATGCCTGGTGGCTGGTGACGCTGCCCGGGATCGCCATCATGGTGACGATTTTATCGATCAATCTGCTGGGCGATGGATTGCGCGACGCCCTCGACCCGCGGTTGAGGAACATTTAGAAGGGTGCTGTACAAGGATGATAAAAGGCAAAAAATGAAGGATTGCGAAGCTCGCGTTTTAAGTTTGATACCCCGGCACACCGGTGCGCTAAGGCAATCTGACGACTTGAGCATTTAGACATCCGCATAAGAATATCGTAAAAATTAAAACAGGAGATGGAGCGAAATCATGTCTACCGTATTGCAGCTCGGTTTGGGCCTGCAAGGCAAGGCGGTCATTCACGACCTGTCCCGCAATGATGGCATTTCGGAAATCGTGGTCGCGGAAATGGACCCCCGCACGGCCGGGGAATACCTTCAGCAGCACGGCTACACGCGCAGCCGGGTGGTCGGCCTGGATGCGTCCGACGAGAACCAGCTGCGCAGCCTGATCGCAGCGGTGCGGCCGGATGTCCTGGTCTCCATGCTGCCGGCCGACTTCAACTACCCCATGGCGCGCGCCGCGGTGGAAGCGGGCTGCAATTTCGTCAGCAGCAGTTATGCCGGACGCGTGAACGAGCTGGATGCCGGGGCCCGCGACCGGGGCGTGACCGTGCTGCCCGAAATGGGCATGGATCCAGGCATCGATCTGGTACTGGCGCGGCTGGCCCTCGGCGAGCTGGATGAGGTCCACGGTTTGTACTCCTACGGCACCGGCCTGCCCGAACGCAGCTGCGCCGACCACAACCCGCTGCATTACAAAATCACCTGGACCTTCGACGGTGTCCTCAAGGCCTACAAGCGGCCGGCACGCATGCTCCGGCAGGGGCGGGAGGTCACCATCGCAGGCGAGGAAATCTTCAAAGAAGAGCACGGCCACACCGTCGAGATCGAGGGTCTCGGACCGCTGGAAGCCTATCCCAACGGTGATGCCATTCACTATGTCGATGTATTCGGGCTGGGCGATACCATCCGCGATATGGGCCGTTTTGCGTTGCGCTATCCCGGACACCGCAGCTTCTGGCTGCAGATGGCCGCCCTGGGATTTCTGGAGGACGCGCCCCTTGTGGTCGGCCGGGACGAAATCAGCCCCCGGCAGTTCCTGGTGCGTCATCTGACCCCCCGGCTGCAGTTCGCTCCCCACGAACGCGACGTGATCGTGCTGCGCGTCAAGGCCTGGGGCCGCAAGGAGGGTCGCTCGCGCCGGGTGACCTATCAGCTGGTCGATTACCGCGACCTGGCCACCGGGCTTTTCGCCATGAACCGCACGGTCGGATATACTGCCAGCATCGGCGCGCAGATGATTCTCGACGGCCGGATTGCCGCCCGCGGGGTGCTCTCGCCCACCCGCGATGTGCCGGCCGAGGATCTGTTGCGTGAGCTCAAGTCGAGAGGGATGACCATCACGCGCTTCGTCGAAGAATGGGAAGAGGTGTAGTTCGCATGATCCCGGACGAAGCCGCGGAATCTCTTGCCGAGCAACTCCAGAAGCAGGTCGGGCTGCGCCTGCGCGAACTGCGCCTGGCGGCGGGGTTCACGGCGGCCGATCTGGCAGACCGCGCGGGCATGTCCCAGAGTCAGATTTCCAAAATCGAGACCGGCAAAACGACTCTTTCGGTCAGGACCCTGGCGCGCCTGTGCCAGGTCCTGGAGCGACCGGTCGGCTACCTTTTTCACAGCCGGGAGGAGCTGCCGCGCCTCCTGGGAACCCTCGCCACGGTCAAAGGGCCCGAAAACGCCGCCATTCAGAATTTTGCGGCCCAGGTGCGGCAGGCGACCGGCGACGGGCTGGTGTTGATGCCGCTGCAGCCTTCGCAGATCGGCACGGCGGTCGCCCAGGTCGATCAGCTGCAGGCCGGCCTCATCGATCTGTTCATCGAAGAGCTCTTTTATTTCGGCAAGCTGGTGGCCGGCTTCGACCTGTTCTCGCTGCCGTATGCCTTCGCTTCGCCAAAAGCGCGGCTCGCTTTTCTCGAAAGCCGTTTCTTTCAGGATCGGCTGCGCGAGCCGCTGCGCCGGCAGGGCATCCGCCTGCTCAATCCGCGCTGGAACTGGCTGCGCGGGTTGGAGTGGGTGCTGGCCGCCCGCCGGCCCCTGATCAATCCCGAAGACCTGTGCGGATTGCGCGTGCGCACCCCCGAAAACCCGCTCCATCGGCGCTACTGGGAAGCCCTGGGGGCAATCCCGGTCACGGTGGCCTGGGGCGACGTGCGTGCGGCGCTGAAGGCCGGAGAGATCGAGGTGCTGCCCACCCACAAAGCCCACCTCTATCCTTTGCGATTCTGCCGCCACGCTCCTTTCGTGACCCGCCTGGGGGATCTGCCGCCCGTTCTGGGCGTGGCCATCAATGAATCCAAATATCAGGCGCTGCCGCCCGACATTCAGACCGCCCTGTGCAAGGCCTGCGAACAGGCCGGCACGTTCTTCAGCGAACATGTGAATCGCTGCGAAGCGGAAAACGAACGACTGAACATACGCCGCCTGCGGGCCGCTTATCTCAAAGTGGATCTCGAGCCCTGGCGGCGTGCCAGCGACCGCGTGCGCGCCGATCTATTGGCGGAGAGACTCCTGGATGCGGATACGGACGCGGCGGCCCGAGAAGCCGAAAGCGACCCTGACGGAAAAGGATGTTACCCGCATGAGCCGTTGGACAACCCGACTGCTGGCCGAATATACCCGTGACCTGGCCGGCGCGATTCCCGATGCGGCACTCTGCACGGCCGCCGGCAATGCGCTGCTCGATCTGATCGGGTGCGCCGCGGCCGGCTTTTCAGCGCCTGCCGCCCGGGCCGCGCGCGCCGCCGCGCTCAAGCTTTATTCCGGCGGACCGGCGCGGATCTGGTTCGATCCCGGCAGGCAATGTGCCGCCGGCGCCGCGCTGGCCAACAGCACGGCGGCCAGCGCGCTCGACCTGGACGACGGACACCGCAAGGCCGGCGGGCATCCCGGCGCGGCCATGGTGCCGGCCGTCCTGGCCCTTGCGCCCGAGGCGGGCGCCTCGGGCCGCGACCTCATTCTGGCGCTGGCGGCCGGTTATGAGGTGTCCGTGCGCATCGGCGCGGCGCGCGACTTCAGCCGGCTCGACACCCTTTCCACCGGACGCTGGTGCGCATACGGCGTGGTCGCAGCGGCCGGCCTGCTGGGCCGCGACGATCCCGACGTGCTGGCGCAAGCCTTTTCGATCGCCGGCGTGTTGTCGCCGGGCCTGTCGGCCGCAGGCTACAGCATGCTGATGGGCAACCAGGTCAAGGAAGGCATCCCCTGGGCGGTGATGACCGGCCTTTCGGCCCTCGAAATGGCCCGCAGCGGAATGACCGGACCGCTGGATATCCTGGATCACCCCGGCTACTTCGACGCGGCGGCGGTACGCGCGGCGCTCGGCTGCGGTTTTCTGCTGTCATCGGTCTATTTCAAACCCTACGCCTGCTGCCGCTGGATTCATGCCGCCGTGGATGCGCTGGAGGCCCTGCTGGCGATGCCGGGCGGCGGCCGCCGCATTCCCGGGGAGATCCGTGTGCTCGAGGTTCATACCTTCGAACGCGCCCTGCGCTTGAACAATCACGCCGATCCCGAAACACTCGAAGCCGCGCAGTACAGCCTGCCGTTCTGCCTGGCACTGGCGGCGGTCGAAGGCGTAGACGCCCTCCTGCCGATGTCTCCGGAAACGCTGCACCGGCGGGAGGTGGTCGATCTGGCCCGGCGCGTGCGCCTGCATGTCGATGCGGCCTTGGATTCGCGCTTTCCGGACGAGGCCGGCGCCCGCGTGAAGGTCTGCTTCATGGATGGCGAGGTGGAAAAAACGGTGCATCACCCGCTCGGGGACCCGGCCAATCCGATGGACCGCCGCATGCTGGCGGAAAAATTCCGCAAACTGGCGGCGGGAACGTTGGGTCCCGAAAACCTGAAGGCGCTGCCGGAACTGATCGGCCGTCTGGATCAACTAGCCGAAATCCAGCCGCTTATCGATTGCCTGGAATAAAGTGCAGGAGATGAATCCGACACGCCGGACGGCGCCGCCCTTGGGGAACGGACGCCGTCCGGTATGCATTCGCGGTTTTAAAACAGCGCTGGTCCGCGGCGGGTTTCACCCGCCGGCGATAGGCGAGAAGACCACCAGCGTATCGCCGTCCTGAAGGGGCGTGTCGGGCCGCGCCGCCCGGCCGTTGACGAACAGCGCCGTATCGCTTTCCGGAAGCGAGAGTCCGGCCAGCGCGGCGCCCGCCGTCGCATCCTCGGGAAGCTCCAGCATTCCGTCCGGCAAACCGGACGCAACCTCCTTCAAATCGTTGTACCCGACAATGCGGATCTTCATCACAGAGCCGTCACTTCGGCAGCAGGGGCGTGGGGGCTGCGTTCTAAATCCACCGGCATGACCGTCAGCTGCGGGCTGACGTCGAACTGGGCGGCCGTAACGGCGCGCAGTCCATCCAGGTCGATTTCCGGGGCCAGTTCGGTCAGGATCATGCGGCGGTTTTCGAAACGGAACACGGCCAATTCAGTCACCACCATGTCGGCTTCGTGGAACCCGGTGATCGGCAGCGAGCAGCTGCGCACCAGCTTGGGGCTGCCGTCGCTGCCCGTATGGCGCAGGGCCACGATCACCTGCCGGGCACCGGTCACCAGGTCCATGGCTCCGCCGACCCCGAGCTGCCGGCCGTTGGGGATGATCCAGTTGGCGATGCTGCCGCTCTCGTCCACTTCGAAGGCGCCGATCACGGTCGCGTCGATGTGGCCCCCGCGGATCATGCCGAACGACGTGGCGCTGTCGAAGTAGCAGCACCCCGGCGTCTGGGTGACCACCTCCCGGCCGGCATTGATGATGCGCGGATCGGCACCCGGGCCAATGGCCTTGGGGCCGACGCCGAGCATGCCGTTTTCGGCCTGAATGAAAATGCGCGGACTGTCGATATAGTCCGCCACCAGGGTCGGCGTGCCGACGCCCAGATTGATCACCAGCGTCCGGTTCCAGCTCATGAATTCACGCGCAATGCGGCGCGCGATGCGGAATTTGATTTGTTCCTTGGGCACCAGTTCGTTCATGCGGTCACCTTTTCACGATTTTGTTGACGAACAGATGCGGGGTGACTACGGCCTCGGGGTCCAGCGCGCCGGCCGGCACGATCTCGTCGACCTCGGCAATGGTGAGCCGGGCGGCCATGGCCATCAGCGGATTGAAATTGCGCGCCGTCTTGTAATAGACGAGGTTTCCCAGCTCGTCGGCCTGATGGGCGCGCACCAGGGCCACGTCCGCTCCGATCGCCGGCTCGAGCACATAGGTGCGTTCGCCGAACCGGCGCGTCTCCTTGCCCCGGCACAGATCGGTACCGACGCCGGTCGGCGTGAAGAACGCCGGAATGCCGACCCCGGCGGCGCGGATGGCCTCGGCGAAGGTGCCCTGCGGGACGAGCGTCACCTGGATGCGCCCCGCATTGTACGCCTCGGCCACTTCCGGGTTCCAGTTGTAGTAGTTGCCGATCAGGGCTTTGACCTGACCGTTGCGCAGGAATTTACCCAGCCCGATTCCGGGAGACCCCAGGTCGTTGGAGATGATCGTCAGGTCGACCAGGCCGGTGCCTGCGAGGGCATCCACCAGCATCTCCGGGTATCCGCAGTTGCCGAAGCTGCCGACCATGATGCGGTCTCCCGACCGGATGGCGGCCACCGCATCCACGAGACTGCAGATTTTTTCGTTCGCTGTCATGCTTACTCCGCCGAATTGAAGCCCTTTGAGGATGGTTTGTCCAATTCCAAGCAGAAGCTGTGCCAACGCCACACCCTACAGTCGGTCATGAGCAGCCCCCGCCGGAAATGGGTCTTGGCCGCCCGCCGGCGTTCCGGGCATCTCCCAATGATCCTAATCGACGTTTCCGTCTGACGGACCGACCAGAAAGCCCAGGAACGACACCCCCCGGGGGGTGATCACCGTTCCCTGGCGCGTGCTTCCCACTGCGATCAGCCCTTCCCGCCGCAGGCGCTTGAGTACCGATTTCATAAATCCTTCGCTCAGCGCCAGCCGGTGGGACTGCAAACGCCGGCGCAGGCTGTTGCGGCCGATGCCGCCGGGTCCGGCCGCGCGGAGGAGGCTTAAAATCAGGCGCAGGATCTCCGCGTTCAGCGCTCCGCCGCAGATCCGCCCGCGCAGTTCGGCAAAGGCCGCCGGCGGTTCGGCCGGGCAGGCGCCGGCCTGCGCCGGTTCCGCCCGGAGAAGGGCCGGGGGCAGGTGGGCCAACTCGATCCGGAGACTGCCTTCCGAGGCGATCAGGGCATATTCGGCCGCGTTGATCAACTCCCGCTGGTTGCCGGGCCAGAAGTAGGCGGCCAGCCGCATCGCCGCGGCGGGGTCCAGGGCTTTGTGCACGCGGTACTGCTTTTCGATATACCAGTTGAAAAAATCGATGATATCGTCGCTGCGCTCCCGCAGCGGCGGGACCTCGAGCGGCAGGGTGTTCAGCCGGAAGTAGAGGTCCTCGCGGAAGCGCCGTGCGGCCACGGCCCGGCTCAAGTCGGAGTTGGTCGCCGCGATGATGCGTACATCGACCGGGATGATCCGCGCCCCGCCCACACGCAGGACCTCGCGCTCCTGGACCACGCGCAGCAGGCGCGACTGCACGGCCGGGGAGGCATCCCCGATTTCGTCCAGAAACAACGTTCCGCCGTGTGCCTGTTCGAACAGACCCGCCTTGCCGCCGCGGCGAGCGCCGGTAAAGGCGCCTTCCTCGAAGCCGAACAGTTCGCTCTCGATCAGCGACTCGGGCAGACCGGCGAAATTGACAGCCACGAAAGGGCCGTCGGCGCGCAGCGAAGCCGTGTGAATGGCATGCGCGAACAGTTCCTTGCCCGTACCGCTTTCGCCGGTGATCAGAATATTTTTATCGGTCTGGGCGAAACGCCGCGCCTTGGCAACGGCGGCCTGCAGGGCCGGACTGCGGCCCTGGATATCGTCGAAGGCATATTTGCTCAGATACCCCCTGCGGGCCAGCTTGATGCGGACATCCTTTTCCAGGCGCTGCATGCGGGCGATCTCCCGCAGGGTGTAGAGGTGCGAGCGCCGACCGCCGCTTTCCACCGGAATTCGGGTGACGACCAACTGCTTGTCGCGGCAGGTGTAAATGCCCGTCGATTTGGCGCTCCGGTCTGAAGGTTCGATCAGGTCGGCGACTTTTTCCAGCTCCTTGAAAATCCGGTCCATGCGGCGGTTCAGGATATCGCCACCGGTAAGGTGCAGCAGACCGAGCGCCGCCCGATTGGCCCGGTCGATGCGACCCTGCGCATTGACGCTCACCACGCCTTCCTCGAATTCGTCCAGGATCACTTCGTTGCGCTTGCCCATCAATTCGGCGAGGCCGAGGGCGTCGGCCAGTTTGCGGCTCGAGGCCAGCAGAAAGTGATGGTACTGATCCGCATAGTGTTCCAGGTAGCCGAGGTCGAGATCGAGCGCGAGCAGCAGGCGGGCGAAAGAAGCCAGGCTGATCAGCCGCGGGCCGATGTCGATCAGCGTTTCGATATGATCCGGCGCCAGGTGGCCCATGCCCGGCGAAACGGCGGTCCTCGCCTGGCGGGCGGCTTCCGGTACGCTCGACCCCTGCCAGTAGGGAATATAGCGCACGTGATCCAGGCCCAGGCGCTTGAGGGATGCGATGGTCTCCTCGGTTGCCTCGCGGGGATGATTGACCACCAGCACCGGGGTGGATCTGGGCAGCATCAGCACCTTTTCCAGGTTGTAGCCGGCGATGATGCGCCGCGGCGCCATGACGGGGCACTGCGGGTACCGTTTGCGGGCTTCGGGAAGCATGGCCGCACCCGAAGTGAGCACAAGGTCGGCGCCCGAGAAGACGTTGTCCGCCTCGGCGAGACTCGCTCCGCTGACCGCCACTTCCCGGCCGATGACATTGTGGATGGTGTTGCATAGAAATTTGTTGACCTTGCGGTCCAGCGACAGGATGAAGAGGCGTTTGGGCGGTACGGTCATGGGTTCGCTCCGCTTTCGGGATCGAAATAGGATCGTTAGTATCCTGAATGTCCAGACTTTATGCAACCTGAAAAATCGGCGTGCGGCCGGTTGCGGGGTCCAGCATTCAAATTCGCGAGCGCCTGTGTGATGGCCTGCATCTTGCTACTTTTCCGAAGGGTTCAGTTCCAGCTTCGATCACCCTTTTGCACACCCGATCGTTTACAACCCGCGCTGACCGCATGGTCGGCGCCTCACATCCCAACAGGTGACTGGCATGATCTCTGGTAATGTCTTTCGCAGGCAGCTGGGCAAGGAATTGGCGCTGGCGGTCGAGGCCGGCGGCGTGTGGATTACGGATGCCGAAGGCAACCGCTTTCTCGACGGGTCCGGCGGTCCGCTGGTGATCAACGTCGGCCACGGCCGCGAGCGCGTCGCGCGGGCCATGGCCGAACAGGCCCTGCGCTGCGCCTATGTACACCCCACGATGTTTACCGGCCCCGCCGTGGAAACCCTGGCCGCCCGCCTGGCCGCCCGTGCGCCGGCCGGGATCGAACGCTTCTACTTCATGAGCACCGGGTCGGAAGCCAACGAGACGGCGATCAAGCTGGCCCGCCAGATTCATATGGAACGCGGCGAGCCGCACCGCTGGCGCTTGATTTCGCGCTGGAAATCGTATCACGGACTGACTCTGGGCGCCCTTGCGGCCACCGGGCGCACCAGCTTCCGGACGCCCTTCGCGCCCATGCTGCCGGAGACGCACCACATCCCGGCCCCGTACTGCTACCGCTGCAGCTACGGCCTGACCCATCCGCAATGCGGGCTGGCCTGCGCCGCGGCGCTCGAGGAAGCCATCCAGGAGCTCGGGCCGCAGACGGTCTCCGCCTTCCTCGCCGAAACCGTCAGCGGCGCGACGATCGCCGCCGCGACGCCGCCCAAGGGCTATCTGCCGCGCATCCGCGAGATCTGCGACCGCTACGGCGTCCTGCTGATTCTGGATGAAGTGTTGTGCGGCATGGGCCGCAC
>JAEYRZ010000160.1 GCA_023435265.1 Pseudomonadota bacterium | reverse complement strand
GTAAGGGTGATCGGGGGCAAGCAGGACGGGGGCTGTATCCGGACCGCGCGATGGCTTAATCTAAGCGGCACCTCCGGCTTGTCAACGCGGTGCTTCCGGTGGGCTCAAGCGCGCGGCCTCGGTGTAAGGCCGGATCGGAGTCCAGTGCCCCGAACGGATGTGGGCCTGAGTCCGGCGCCAGAACTCGGGCGAAAACAAATCTGCATGCCGTTCCTGGAAAACGGCCAGCATCTCGGCGCTTAATCCCAAAAAAGGAGCAAACTCCTCCGGGAAGACATCGTTGGGTGCCACCATATACCAGGGCTCTGCCGCCATGGCATCTTCTTCCCGCATGGCGTGCGGCACGTCCCTGAAGTTGCATTCCGTCAGCGGGCACAACTCATCGTAATCATAGAAAACCACCCGGCCCAGGCGGGTTACGCCGAAATTCTTGACCAGCAGATCACCCGGGAATACGTTGACCCGCGCCAGATCCTTGATGGCCTGACCATAATCGATCACGGCCGCGCGGGCGAGCTGCGGGGCGGCCTGCTGCAGGTAAACATCGAGAGGCGTCACCCGGCGCTCGACATAGACGTGATCCAGAAAAAGCTTCCCGTCGCGCAATTCGATCACACGCGCCGCCTCGCGGCGCAGATCGGCGATCAACGCGTCCGTGAAACAGCACTGATCGACCTGCAGGTGTTCGAAGGTCTGAACATCGACAAGCCGTCCGGCCCGGTCGTGCTTGAAGACGTAATCATACTTCTGCATCACCTGGAAGCGCGTGGTATGTTTGGGGGATGCAAAGCGGTCGCGGATCACCTTATAGATAAGGTCGTCCCGGGGCATGTAAAACGCGATCATCACCATGCCCCGCTGACCGGCGGCCGCTTCGAAACGGTCCGACTCACACACTTCGCGGTGGCGGAGAAGATCGCGGAAGAGTTCTGTTTTTCCGTGCTTGTGGTAGCCCAGACCGATGTACAGCTCGGCCAGCCGTTTGTGCGGCATCAATTCTTTCAGGAAATCGACCAGAACCCTCGAACACGGTGAACGGACGTGAAAATAGGACCGGCTGAAGCTGAACAGAACCCGCAGTTCTTCGCTGCTCAGCAGCAGGGCGTCTACAAAAATGCCGCGCGCTCCGCTTCCCAAAGCAAACACCAGCGGGATGGAACGGCCGCCTGTGCGGATGCGGCCGATGAAATATGCATTCATATCCCTGAAAAAGGGAGCGGCCAGCATCTCGATCCGCGCACTCCGCAAAGACCCCAGCCGTTCGCGGATGCGCACGGCGCATCGGCGGGCATCCTCCCGGACATCCCTCAGAGGGTTCAGCAGATAGCTTTCCAGAATCGCCTGGATCATAGCAGGATCGATTGCTGCGCCGGAAAAAACATTCAGCATCGCGGGGTGACTGCATTCGGCGACGCCATCGGGCATGTCGATGAACTCGGCCGCGGGGTCGACGCCCGCGGCCTCGACGCTGCGCCGGCGCACGGAATTGAAAAAGGTCCGCGCCAATTCGGCATCGCAGCGCTGACGCGCGAAAAACCGGTCGTAGCGCTCCTTGAGGTCGATCCAAAGGGTTCGCTCGAGGGCTTTGGAACCCAGCCGTTCCTGAAGCAAAGCCGAAACGCGCCGGACCACCTGGTCATACAGATCGAGACGCGCGAGCGTGTCCCGGCGCATGCCGGGCCAGTCCTGTCGCCTGAACCGGTCCGCGGCGCGGCGCGTAATTGCGTTGAAGCCCGCATGATAGTGCAGATAACCGCGCTTCAGGCAGTCCACGCATTCAGTGATCATGGATGGCGCATCCTACTTGAGCGTTTGCCGATAACCGCGTATCATTCGCATCGGCGGTGTAAGTATCGGCCTAGTATGGCGACCAAGGGGCCAGAGTCAAGAATCGCGCGGCGTAACCGAACCCGTTCGAGGGGCTACGACGGCGTGTTCCCGGCAGCGATCCGGATGGGGTCCGTTCATGAACGAAAAAGAAAAACGATCCGAAGAAAAGTTGATCGGATTCGAAAATTACGATGCGTACCTGCAGTATATCCGAACGCTCATCAAAATGCGGCCGGATGAGTACGCGGCCCTTTATAAGGTTTTGCTGAAGCTGCAGAGCGTCGGCCAAAAGCCGATGGATATCCTGCATCAATGCAAATACCGGCAGGGCGACGCCGACTGCCTGGATATGCTTAAATTCATGATCTACATAGACGATCTGGATCTGGCCGACCTCAAGGAGCAGCTGTGAAAGCGGCTGTTCGCCCGGATGGGCGACGCTTCAGTGGTCCTGCCGCTCCTTTCTAGTGCATTTCGCGAAAAACAGGCTCGAGCGCCCACGCAAGCGCTTTTTTCTTTTCTGAAAACGCCTTTCGATGTACAAGCCTCTCATATCGCTTCAATTCCGACGAACAGGAGGCCTCTTCATGAAAAGCGTGATCCTGCCGGCCGTTGACATGCCCCGCCAGTGGTACAACATCCTTGCCGACATCAAGATGAATCCTCCGCTGGGGCCGGATGGCCAGCCGATCAAGCCCGAGGCGCTCGCACCGGTCTTCCCGATGAATTTGATCGAGCAGGAGGTCAGCTCGGAGCGCTGGATCGATATCCCCGAAGCGGTGATGGACGTCTTGTCGATCTGGCGCCCGTCGCCCCTGACCCGCGCCGACCGCTTCGAAAAAGCCCTGGGCACTCCGGCAAGGATCTATTTCAAGAATGAAGGCGTCAGCCCTCCCGGCAGCCATAAACCCAATACCGCCGTTCCGCAGGCCTATTACAACAAGGTATTCGGCATCAAAAACATCGTCACCGAAACCGGAGCGGGGCAGTGGGGAAGCGCCCTCTCTTTCGCCTGCGCCCTGTTCGGCCTGACCTGCAAAGTGTTCATGGTCCGCGTCAGCTTCGACCAGAAGCCTTACCGCAAGGCGATGATGGAAGTGTGGGGCGGCGAATGCATCGCCAGTCCGAGCACGTTGACCAAGGCCGGGCGTGATGCCCTGGAGAAAGATCCCCGGACGCCGGGCAGCCTGGGCATCGCGATCAGCGAAGCCGTCGAAACCGCGGTCAGCGACGCCAGCGGTCAAACACGCTACTCCCTGGGCAGCGTACTGAATCATGTGATGCTGCACCAGACGATTATCGGCTTGGAAGCCAAGAAGCAGCTGGCCATGATCGAAGAATACCCGGACATCATCATCGGCTGCGCCGGCGGCGGCAGCAACTTCGCCGGCCTGGCGTTCCCATTCGTTCTGGACAAAATGAACGGCAGGCCGATCGAAATCTATCCGGTCGAACCAAAGGCCTGCCCCACGCTCACCCGGGCGCCGTTCAGCTACGATCATGGCGATACCGCCCGCTACACGCCGCTCCTGCCCATGTACAGCCTCGGTCATGCCTTTGTGCCGGCACCGATCCACGCCGGCGGCCTGCGCTACCACGGCATGGCACCGACGGTCAGCCAGCTGGTCCATGAAGGCTTGTTGACGGCCAAATCGGTTTCCCAGCTGGACGCCTTCAAGGCCGGCCTGCTGTGGGCGCGCACCGAAGGCACGATTCCGGCGCCCGAAACCACCAACGCCCTGGCACAGGTGGTGGCCGAGGCCGAACTGGCCAAAAAGACCGGCCAGGCCAAAGTCATCGTTTTCAGCTTCAGCGGCCATGGCCTGCTCGATCTCGCCGGCTATGACAAGTATCTGGCCGGCCAGTTGACCGATCTCGAACTCAGTGAAGCGGAAATGGCCGAGAGCGTGGCCGTTCTGGCGGGGCATCCCAAGCCGCAGAACCTTAAGAGCCGCTGATTCAGGGCAGCGCTTGCCGATGAGTGGATCGATCGACAATTTGGAGCGCCGCTGTCCCCGCCTCGGCGGAATGGTAACCTGGGCCTACTGCCGCAGGGAAACCGACGGGCGGCCCTGCTTCAAGGCGCTGGACTGCTGGTGGGAGATCTTCGATGTCGCGGATCACCTGCGCAGCACGCTTTCCGAGGCGGAATTCCGAAGCTTCTGCCAAGCCCGCCCGCCCTCCAGAATGGCCGGTTTGATCGACCTCATCCAGCATGCCCGGCGCCGCATCGGAAGCGATGAAGACTGAGAACCGTTTCAGGATCGACCGCCCTGGGGATTTCAGTCGCAGTCCGGCGCATTGAGATGATGCCGGGGAACCCGCTCCATCAGCCGCGTGACCACTTCATAGTTGATGGTTCCCAGCAAAGCGGCCAGTTCATCGGCCCTGACGGTTTCGTTTCCCTGCCGGCCGATCATCACCACCTCGTCCCCGACCTGCACTTCGGGAATATGGCTCACATCGAGCATGGTCAGGTCCATGCAGACGCGGCCGGCAATCGGCGCCCGCCGGCCCCGGACCAGCATGCTGCCGCGGTTTGAAAGCCCGCGGTCGTAACCGTCCCCGTAACCGACCGGCACGGTGGCGATCGTTGCCGGACGCGTCGTCCGATAGGTACCGCCGTAGCTGATCGCCGTTCCCGTCGGGACCTTTTTCAGGTGAATGATCCGGGCTTTGAGGCTCATGGCCGGGCGCAGTTCGATGCGGGCATGATCCACATGGCCGGAAGGAAAAAGGCCGTAAATCGCGATGCCGGCCCTGACCATATCAAGATGGGTTTCCGGCAGGTCGATAATGGCTCCGCTGTTGGCGGCGTGACGCAAGGGCAGATGCAATCCGGCCTCGCGCAAGCGATGAAGTAAATCCTGAAACCGCGAAAACTGCTCGCGGGCGCTGCTTTTCTCGGCTTCGTCCGAGGCGGCGAAATGGGTAAAAACACCTTCCAGGCGAATTCCCGGCAGAGCGGCGATGGCACCTATTTCTTCGACGGGCGTGCGTTCTTTGTCCAGGCGCAGCGCCTCGCATGGAATTCCCAGGCGGCCCATGCCGGTGTCCACCTTGATGTGGACCGCCAGGCGTTCACCCCGCGAGCCGTGTGGTGCGGAAAGCGCCCTGGCATTTTCCAGCGAATAGACGGCGGGCGTCAGCTGGAGTTCGTGCAGCAGTGCCGCCCGATCGGCCGGCGTGAATCCGAAAATCAGGATGGGTGCGCTGATGCCGGCCTGCCGCAGCGCCACGGCTTCGGAATAACGGGCGACACCCAGGTGGGAAGCGCCGTTGGCCAGGGCCGTGCGGGATACGGCAACGGCGCCGTGACCGTAAGCGTCCGCCTTGACCGCTGCCAGCAGCCGCGCCTGCGGATGCGTGATGCGGCGCAACTCACGCACATTGTGGGCGATCGCATCGTGATCGATTTCGGCCCAGATCAAATGATCGTGCATGGCGCCCTTGATTCCTGTCTGCCAAAAACGGATGCCGGTGATCGAACCCCCCGGCATCCGAAACGCGGCATTACCAACGCCTTAGATGAGTTGATCGATCGGCGTATACGGCAGCCCGAACGCTTCGGCCACGCCGCCGTAGGTCACCTTGCCCTGCACCACGTTGGCGCCCGACCGGATCTCCGGATTTTCGCGGCATGCCCTGCGCCAGCCCTTGTTGGCCAATTCCAGGGCATACGGCAGCGTGGCGTTGGTCAGCGCCAGGGTGGAGGTTTTGGCGACCGCGCCGGGCATGTTGGCCACCGTATAATGCACCACGCCGTCGACGACATAAATCGGATCGCGGTGCGTCGTGGCTTTGGAGGTCTCGAAGCAGCCGCCCTGGTCGATCGCGACATCCACCAGCACCGATCCCGGCTTCATGGTCTTGAGCATATCGCGCGTAACCAGTCGCGGCGCCTTGGCACCTGGAATCAGCACGGCACCGATGACCACGTCGGCTTGCTGCACCAACTCGCGTACGGCGGCCGGTGTGGACATCAGCATGAAGCAGTTGGCCGGCATGACATCGGACAGATAGCGCAGCCGCGGCAGGCTCTTGTCCAGCACATACACCTTGGCGCCCAGCCCGCAGGCCATCTTGGCTGCATGCGTGCCGACCACCCCGCCTCCCAGGACCAGGACCGTGGCAGGTTCGACGCCCGGCACGCCGCCCAGCAGGACACCCCGGCCGCCGTTGGCCATTTCCAGGTACTTGGCCGCCTGCTGAATCGCCATGCGGCCGGCAACCTCGCTCATCGGCGTCAGCAGCGGAAGGGAGCCGTCCGCCTTCTGAATGGTTTCATAGGCGATATTGATCGATTTGCGTTCGATCAGGAGGCGGGTGAGCCGTTCATCGGCAGCCAGATGGAGGTAGGTAAAGACGATTTGATCCTCACGGATCAGATCGTATTCGGGCGCAAGGGGCTCCTTGACGTGCATCACCATTTCGGCCGCGGCAAAAACCTGGGCCGGCGTTTCGACGATTCTCGCGCCTGCACGGGCGTAGGCCTCATCCTGGAAGCCGCTGCCGGTGCCGGCATTTTTTTCCACCAGGACGGTGTGCCCGCTCTGGCACATCATTTCCACACCGGCCGGGGTCATCGACACCCGGTTTTCTTCCGACTTGATCTCTTTAAGGACACCTACAATCATGGCCTGCTCCTCCCCTTTCAAGCAACTTGGGAATCGTTTGGGTTACGGCTGACGATCATTTCCGGTCTTCGCGGGAAACTTGTTTTTATAACACTGCTCATCATGAATGCAAATAAGTGAATTGCGCTTTGTTATCAGAGAGGGTGCCTGAAGATCAATTCTTTCGTCCGCCGCGCCCTGTCCGTGCCTGCGCCAAGGTTCCAACGACGCTCGGAATTGACGATAATAATTCGATTTTTAGACGCGTTCGGCTTTCTTGACAACATCCAAACGGTGCTTAAAATCGACCCGAATTCGCGGCGGCGCCGAGGCGTCGAACCGGAGCCGGGAATTGCCCTACGCCGGAAGAAACCCTGATCGCCGGCTTGCATCGCGGCTGAAGGGTTTCTTTGCAGTCTCCAAAGCGAGGGCGCCGTAAAAAGTTCAAGATCAAGGCGCCGCGAATCCCGTGATCCCGGGGATACGTGCTGTGCGCCGCAGGGACAACGGGAGAAGCGCAACACGGATATTGGACTTTTTACGGTGCCGTCATTGCTGGACTCCAGCTTGACAGAAGAAAAGGAAACCCGCCACCAAGCGGATGGCCGCGCTTGCAGCCGCACCACACACGGTTGTCAAGCCCATCGGCACAAATACGGATCGCACGACAACGAAGAAACAGGAGGTGCAACAAGATGAAGATCAGACCCATGAACGACCGGATTTTAGTTTTGCGTGTGGAAGAGGAGCAAAAGACCGCCGGCGGCATCATCATTCCCGATACGGCCAAAGAGAAACCCCAGGAAGGCAAGGTCGTGTCGGTAGGCCCCGGAAAGGTGGACGATAAAGGCAAACGTGTTCCCCTGGAAGTCAAAGCGGGCGACCGGGTGCTTTTTTCCAAGTATGCCGGCACGGAGATCAAGATCGACGGCGTCGAACACATATTCATGCGTGAAGACGATATCCTGGGAGTTCTCGACAAGTAATAAATTCAACTACGAAGGAGGTTGATACCACCATGCCTGCCAAAATCATCTGTTATGGTTCAGATGCCCGCGAAAAAATGCTCAAGGGCGTGAATACCCTGGCCAATGCCGTTAAAGTCACGCTCGGCCCCAAGGGTAACAATGTCGTTTTGGAAAAATCGTTCGGCTCTCCCCTGGTCACCAAGGATGGCGTCACGGTTGCCAAAGAGATCGAATTGGAAGGCAAGTTCGAGAACATGGGCGCCCAGATGGTCAAGGAAGTGGCCAGCAAGACGAGCGACACGGCGGGCGACGGCACCACCACGGCCACGATTCTCGCTCAGGCTATTTACACCGAGGGACAGAAGCTGGTTGCCGCCGGAACCAACCCCATGTCGCTCAAACGCGGCATCGACAAATCGGTCGCCGCGGTCGTCAAACAACTCAAGCAGCTCTCCAAACCCACCAAGGACAAAAAGGAGATCATGCAGGTCGGCTCCATTTCGGCCAACAACGACGAGGTCATCGGAAAGCTGATCTCCGAAGCGATGGAGAAAGTCGGCAAGGAAGGCGTGATCACAGTCGAAGAGGCCAAGAGCATGGAAACCACGCTGGAAGTGGTGGAAGGCATGCAGTTCGACCGCGGTTACATCTCGCCCTACTTCGTCACCAACGCCGAAAAGATGGAAGCGGTGCTCGAAAACCCCTATATTCTGCTCAATGAGAAAAAAATCTCCAACATGCAGGACCTGGTGCCGCTGCTCGAACAAATCGCCCGCATGGGCAATCCCCTGCTGATCATCGCCGAGGAAGTGGAAGGCGAAGCCCTGGCCACCCTGATCGTCAACAAACTGCGCGGCACTTTGAAAGTGGCTGCCGTCAAAGCCCCCGGCTTCGGCGACCGCCGCAAGGCAATGCTGCAGGATATCGCCGTCCTGACCGGCGGGCAGGTCATTTCCGAAGATCTGGGCGTCAAGCTGGAAAGCATCACGATCAAAGACCTGGGCCGCTGCAAGACCGCGCGGATCGACAAGGACAAGACCACGCTCGTGGACGGCGCCGGCAGCCGCGAGGCGATCGAAGGCCGTCTGAAACAGCTGCGGGCCGAAATCGAAGACACCACCTCGGACTATGACCGCGAGAAGCTTCAGGAGCGGTTGGCCAAACTGGTCGGCGGTGTGGCGGTCATCAACATCGGCGCGGCCACCGAGACCGAGATGAAAGAAAAGAAGGCCCGCGTCGAAGACGCCCTCAACGCCACCCGCGCGGCGGTCGAAGAGGGTATCGTGCCCGGCGGCGGCGTGGCCCTGGTGCGGTGCATCGCCGCTCTGGACAAAGTCGAGGCTAAGGGAGAAGAAAAATCGGGGGTGCGGCTGATCAAGCGCGCTCTGGAAGAACCCCTGCGCCAGCTGGCCGTGAATGCCGGCCACGAAGGATCGGTGGTGATCAACAAAGTGCTTGAAGGCAAGGATGATTTCGGCTTCAACGCCGCCTCCGAAGCGTATGAAAACCTGATCGAAGCCGGCGTGATCGATCCCACCAAAGTGGTGCGTTTTGCCCTGCAGAACGCCGCTTCGGTCGCCGGCCTGATGCTGACCACCGAAGCCATGATCAGCGAAAAACCGGCCAAGAAGAAAGAACCCGCCATGCCGGCCGGCGGCGACATGGACGATATGTATTGATCCGCACTGCAGCGCCTGCGCTCACCAAACGCCCATCCCGCCTGGGATGGGCGTTTTTTTTGAGCTTAAACCAGCAGGTTGTTGAAAAAGAGGCATCGAGCCGTCGGGGCGAGGCGCGCAGCTTTCAAATCGCTGCGATACACGCAGTATGCGAGCACCTTTGAGCGCCGCGCAGCATCACGGCTTGGGGCCGAAGTTTTTCAACCGCTGTTAAAGCGCCTCGATGGCGCACGCCATCGACACCCCGCCGCCGCCGCACAACGTCGCCAGGCCGAGGCCTTTGCCTTCCTGCCGCAACGTATGGAGCAGCGTTACCAGAATGCGTGCCCCGGTAGCACCGACCGGATGGCCGAGGCCGATACCCGAACCCCGTGTGTTGGTCAGCTCGCGATTCAGCCCGAGCTCGCGCTCGCAGGCGATATACTGCACGGCGAACGCCTCGTTGATTTCGATCCGCTCGAAACTGCTCAGCTGCATCCGGTTGCGCGCCAGCAGATCGTTGACGGCCGGCACGGGCGAAAGCCCCATCAGGGCGGGATGACACGCGCCGCGGCCCACGGCCTTGAAGCGGGCCAGGGGGGTGATGCCCATATCCTTCGCCTTGTCGGCCGACATGATCACCAGGGCCGCCGCGCCGTCATTGAGGCCGCTGCTGTTCCCGGCGGTGACCCGGCCATCCGCGATTCCGAAGGCCGGCGGCAATTCGGCCAATTGCTCCAGGGTCAGCCCGGGGCGGTAATGCTCATCTCTTTCGAAAACCGTTGTTTTCTTCTTCGAGGTGAGGGTGAAGGGGATGATTTCATCTCTGAAGAGCCCTTCGTTCGTTGCGCGCTCGACATTGTTGTGGCTGCGCAGCGCCACCTCATCCATTTCGCGCCGGCCGATCTCTTTCAGAGCAGCCAGAAATTCGGCGGTTTGGCCCATGATATACGGTTTTCCGACAAAATCGCGCATCGGTGCGCGGGCTGCCAGGGGATCGTTCCCGGACAGGGGAATAATATGCGAACCGCTGTGCAGCCGCCGCATCAACCCATCCACGAAGACCTGGTCCTGCAGCCGGCATCCCCAGCGCGCCTTGGGCACTTCATAGGCGACACCCGACATGTGTTCCACACCCCCGGCCAGCACCACCTCGGCCAGCCCCGCCTGGATCATGGCCATGCCGGACAGCACCGCCTCCATGCCCGAGATGCAGACCCGGTTTACAGTGACCGCCGGCACATGGTCGGGAATACCGGCCAGCAGGGCGGCCACGCGGGTGACGTTGAGCGCGTCGGACGGCTCGATGCAGCACCCGAAGCGGATGTCGTCGATGACTGCGGGATCGATACCCGCCCTCTGCACGGCCGTCTGCATCACCGCTGCGGCCAAACGGGCGGCGTGCGTGTCGCGAAGGCTCCCCCCGAACGTTCCGACGGCGGTACGGCAAGCCGAAACGATTACGACCTCTCTCATTCGAACTCCTTTCACTGCCGGATTGGGATGTACAATGATGGGCGGTTACCCGGAATGATCAGACGCATAGCGGAGTCGGCGGGCTAGCGCAAGTCGGATATCTTCATTTGAGAACGATTGACACCGAAATCCATTTTTGCTTCGGCGATGCGTACACTGTGCATGCTTTCCGAAACGGTCAGTTTCTTGTATGGACCGGCAACCAATGTTTTGGCCTGGATGGTACCGCTCACTTTGACGACGGGGATTCCTGGATCCGCCAGCAGCATCTCGTCCAGAACGTTCATCCGGTCGCGGAGCTCCTTGATGCGTTCCAGCGTGGTGTGATGGATTTTATCCGTATCGCGGAGCTGGGCGCGCAGGACATCCTCTCTTTCCATCAAAGCAGCCACCTGGACGTCGATTTCACCGATTTTCTGGTCGAGTTCCGCGATCAAATCCCTCAGCAGGCAACACTCCTCCTCATCTTCGACGGCTCCCGGCCCCACCAGCTTGCCTTCGAACTGCCTCTTTTGAGCCGCGTACTGCTCCTGCTCACGAGCGATCGTCCCCAGTTCGGCGGCGACATTCCCCAGAAGATCACGCAAGGCGCCCGCGGCCAGACCGATATCTTTTTCCTGCTGCTCCGATAACTGCAGCGCTTCCTTGCAGTGCTTCATTTCGCGTTCGTAACGGCGGTCGATGCCCACGATCAGTTCGGAAGGTTTGGCGGCTTCAGTGCCGACATCCTTTACGACGATGCCCTTCTTGGCATCGATTTTCGATCCGATGATTTTGCCGTCACTGACGATGCACTGGCCGTTGGTCTCGATCGTACAGCCGAAAATCTCTTTCTCGATCACGATGTCTCCAACCACTTCGACCACGCAGTTGTGGATGTGACTGGCCTTCAGGTCGCCGCCCACTTTAAGGCTGGAGCTGTAAACGCCTCCGAAACTGACCAGGTCTTCGGAGATGTCGATCCGGGAATTCTGAATCTCCTTCGTGCGCAGGCCGCGGCCTTTGACATTGAAGCCGGCGCTGATGCCGCCGGCGACTTCGATATAACCGTCGAAATCGATATGTCCGGTTTCCAGGCCCACATCCCCTGCGATCGGCAGCAGTGAAAAGACGCTGATTTTGCCGTCCGGCCCAAGCCGGGGGGTGCCACCCAGTTTGGCGACGACCTGCCGCCCGTCTTCCGAACGCTGGGCGCCCCGGCCGCATTTCAATTGCGGCTCGCGCACGCGGGGTACGGCAATCGGGGTGCCGAGAACGGTCGTTCCGGGCCGACCCGGATCACCGTTGATTTTCTCGGCCAGCAGATCGCCGATCTTCACCTGCGGTATGTGTCCGCGATCCCTCCAATCGATGGTGCCGTCGGACTTGAGGGTTCCGATACGCAACGGATCGATGTCGAAATGGTACTGAATTTCGGCGGGACGACCCGGTTCGACGGGACTTCCGCGGGCAACCGTGAAGGGCTCCCCGGACATCGGCTCCTGGCTCAGATAAAACTCGAGCGCGGCGTCGCCGACGATGCCGTGAACCACACCCCGCGCGGCCAGCAGCGCCTTGAGCGCTTGCAGGGTGCTCCTGCCGGCATTGTTGCCGCCCGGCGCCACGGAGGCCGACAACTGATCCTTGTCCACGGTCAGGACCAGTCCGTCGAAGCCGTTGCCGGGACCCGTTCCGGACCCGGCGTCCGCAGCCTGCTCTTCTTCGGTCTGCGCTTCCAGGATGGCATCGATCTGGGCCTCATCCATGAGCCCCATCTCTTTAAGCACCTTGGCGATGGGCATCTGCACCTGCGTCCGGGTAAAAATACAGCGCTGGACGACCAAGGCGCGATCCAGTTTCTCCCGGGTCACGAATTGTTTTTCCACCGCAAGCAGGCCGAAGCGCTGATCGAGATTGGAACTGCCGGGCATAACCCACTTCCCTTCATGACACACCGATCAAACATAGTATCGACCGGGGCGCGTCTGACTTTACATCCGCCCCCGCCGGCAGACCCTGCGGGTCGGACGATGCCTGTGCCCGGGCGGGTCCCGGGGGGGCGAGGTTGGGTATCGATCGTGTGCAATTTTCGTAACCCCTCGAAGCACCCGGGGCCTGAATCTCCCGCCATGCGCGCCGCAGACGGGATTCTGTTTGAAAAGGCATGAAACTTGCGCTATGTGAGCAGCTTAAGGTTTGGCAACCTCAACGTGATTATAAACAAAACCGAATCGAGGAGGGGAGAAAAAGATGAAGAAAAACTGGATGATTCTGATATCAATTTCGCTTTTTGCATTAATGACCATGGCTTGCGCCAAGAAGGCGGTCGAGACCCAGGCACCGGCGCCCGCGGCGCCGCCCGTTCAGGCGCAACCGGCGCCTCAGCCGGCGCCGCCCGACGACAGCGCCGCGAAGCAAAAGGCCGCGGCCCTGAACCGCTTTTTGAACGAATATGTCTACTTCGATTTCGACAGCGCGGTTCTGCGTCCCGACGCCCAGGCGATCCTGAGGGATAAAGCGCAATTCCTGGAAAGCAATTCCGATATCGGCAACCTGGTGATCGAAGGCCATTGCGACGAACGCGGCACGGATGCGTACAACATGGCTTTGGGCGCGCGCCGCGCCGAATCGGTCAAACAGTTCATGGTGAAACTGGGTTTGCCGGCGGAAAAATTCGAGGTCATGAGCTACGGCGAAGAGCGCCCTGCCGATCCGGGCCACAACGAAGCCGCCTGGGCCAAAAACCGCCGCGCGGTCTTTGCCAAATAAAACAGCTCCATTCTGACGTTCCGGCCGGACCGCAAGGTCCGGCTTTTTTTTGTGTGATGCACGGCGCTTCGGTAAGGAGGCCGACGCCGCGCTTCAGGTTCGCACCGGGTGCCGCGGAAAAGCGATGCCGCAGGCGGTGAGATCGTTCCGCAGCCGAAAGCGGCGCTTTATTTCCGCACCCGCGATACTTATAGTTCCTGACGCCACCATGCAGGCATACGATCCCAGGCACTTCCGAAAGGCTGAATTCAGCACCCATGCAGCAGACGATTCTTATCCGCGGCGCCCGGCAGCACAACCTGAAAAACCTGAACCTGGACATCCCCCTCCATCGGATGACGGTCGTCACCGGCGTGAGCGGCTCGGGCAAATCCTCGCTGGCCTTCGACACACTTTATGCCGAAGGCCAGCGCCGCTATGTGGAAACCTTTTCTCCCTATGCGCGGCAATTCATGGACCGCATGGACCGGCCGCAGGTCGATCAGATCCTCGGCGTGCCGCCCGCCATCGCGATCGACCGCAAGGACCCGGTGCGCACCTCGCGCTCCACGGTCGGCACCATGACCGAGCTGACCGATTACGTCAAACTGCTGTTTGCCCGCCAGGGTCTGCTGCACTGCCGTGAGTGCGGACGCCCGGTACAGGCCGCCTCCGCCGGACAGATCTGGCAATCGCTGCCCAAAGACGGCCGTGCCGTCATCACGTTCCCCTATCGTGCGGCGCCCGCGGCGGCGCAGCGCGAAACCGCGGATGCCTTGGGCGGCCGTGAAACCGCGGATGCCTTGGGCGGCCGTGACGATTTGCTGCGCCTGGGCTTTGACCGTGTCTGGCAGGACGGCCGGGTTCGAAATCTGGCGGAGGTTGAAGTCGACCCCCAAATCGTGCTGAACATGGTGGCCGACCGCCTGGTATTGCGTGCCGACCAGCGTCAGCGGGTGGTCGATTCGTTGGAAACGGCCCTGCGCTTCGGCGCCGGCCGTGTGGATGTGTGGCTCGAAAAGGGCGGGCGCCACGCGTTCTCCGAAGGTTTGCACTGCCCGCATTGCGACATCGCCTATGCGCCGGCACTGCCCAGCCTGTTTTCTTTCAACAGTCCGATCGGCGCCTGTGATACATGCCGCGGCTTCGGGCGCGTGATCGACATCGACCTGGACCTGATCATTCCCGATCCAGGGCGTTCGCTGGCTCAGGGCGCCATCAAGCCGTTTGGCGGTGCCGACCAGAACCGCTTCGAATATCATGATCTGGCTGATTTTTGCCGCCGAAAGCGCATTCCGTTGAACAGGCCGTTCGCGTCGCTCGAACCCGATCAGCGCCAGGCGATCATCGACGGCGACTCCGGCTATTACGGAATTCGCGGCTACTTCAACTGGCTGGAAGCGCGAACCTACAAGATGCACGTGCGCGTCTATCTTTCGCGCTACCGGAGCTACGACCTGTGCCGGTCGTGCGGCGGCACGCGCTTCAAACCCGAAGCGCTGCGCTACCGCATCGAGGGTCGCACGATCGCCGACCTGTACGCCTTGAACGTCGATCAGGCGCTGGCCTTTTTCGAATCGTATGCCGCGCGCGGATGGGACGAAGCCACCCGCCTGGTGCTGACCGAGATCATCGCCCGCCTGCGCTTTCTCAAGGACGTCGGGCTGGGATACCTGACCCTGGACCGCCAGTCGCGGACCCTCTCGGGCGGCGAGGTTCAGCGCGTGGCCCTGGCTTCGGCGCTCGGCGCTTCGCTGGTCAATTCGCTGTACGTTCTCGACGAGCCCAGCATCGGCCTTCATCCGCGCGACAGCGCGCGCCTGATCAAAATTCTGCACCGGCTGCGCGACCTGCCCAATACGATCGTCGTCGTGGAGCACGATCCGGCGATCATCCGCGCGGCCGACCTCCTGCTCGACATGGGGCCGCGCGCGGGCGAGCAGGGCGGCGAAATCCTCTATTTCGGTCCGGCCGCCGAAATCGCGGGCACATTGACCGGCGATTACCTCTCCGGGCGCCGGAACATCCCCCTGCCGGCCGCCCGGCGCCCGCCCCGGCCCGGTCACTGGCTGGAGGTGCGCGGCGCGGAAGAAAACAACCTGCAGCACATCGACCTGCGCATCCCCCTGGGGTGTTTTGTGGCGCTCTCCGGGGTCAGCGGATCGGGCAAGTCGACGCTGGCGGAAGAAATCGTCTACAAGGGCTTGAAACGTCTCAAGGGCGATTCCGAGGGCCGGCCCGGCCGCTTTGAATCCATCGGCGGCGCCGAAAAAGTCACGACGCTGGAATTGATCGACCAACGCCCGATCGGCCGCACCCCGCGGGCCAACGTACTGACCTACACCAAAGCCCTCGATCCCATCCGCAAACTGCTGGCCGACACCGAGCAGGCCCGCGCAAAGGGCTTCGGACCCGGCCACTTCTCCTTCAATGTGGAAGGCGGCCGCTGCGAAACCTGCAAGGGCGAAGGATTCGAGACCGTCGAAATGCAGTTTCTTTCCGATGTCCTGATCACCTGCCCCGAGTGCCGCGGCCGGCGCTTCAAACCGGAAGTGCTGGAGGTCGCGTACCAGGGAGCGGGCATCGACGATATGCTCCAAATGACCGTCGACCAAGCCCTTGCTTTCTTCGCCGGGCATCCCCGGATCGCCGCGGCCCTGCAGCCCCTGCAGACGGTCGGTCTGGGTTATCTCCGCCTCGGACAGCCGCTTTCGACCTTTTCCGGCGGCGAAGCCCAGCGCCTCAAGTTATCGCGCTACCTCGGCAAAGGCGAACGCGGCCGCCTGTTGATTTTCGACGAACCCACCACCGGCCTGCATTTCGAAGACATCGCCCTGCTGCTGGCGGCGCTGCAGCGCCTGGTGGATGAGGGCAACAGCCTGCTGGTCATCGAGCACAATCTGGATGTGCTCAAATGCGCGGACTGGATCATCGATCTAGGCCCCGAGGGCGGCGACGAAGGCGGCCGGATCGTAGCCGAGGGACCGCCAGAGGCGGTCGCCGAATCGGCGGAGTCGCATACCGGCCGCTACCTCCGCCCCCTTCTGCACCCCGCGGCGCCGAGCGCGGTCGCCGACGGTGGAATCCCGTATCGACCCGCGCCGCCCGCCGAAAAGGCCATCGAAGTGCGCGGCGCCCGCGAACACAACCTCAAGGACCTGGATGTCCGCATCCCGCACCATCAGTTGGTGGCCCTCACGGGCGTCAGCGGCTCGGGGAAATCGACGCTGGCCTTCGATATTCTCTTCGCCGAGGGCCAGCGCCGCTACCTTGAGAGCCTGACGCCCTACGTGCGCCAGTACATGAAAATTCTCGAGCGCCCCGAAGTCGACCTGGTCAACGGGCTTTCACCCACGGTCGCCATCGAGCAGCGCATCAGCCACAGCGGCCGGCGCTCCACCGTGGCCACGCTGACCGAGGTGTACCATTTCCTGCGGCTGCTTTTTTCCAAACTGGGCGACCCGCATTGCCCCGGCTGCGGAAGGGCCCTGATCCGCCAGGATGCCGCCGCGCTCACGGCGCAGGTGGCGCTGCGCTACGACAGACGCAAGGCACTGCTCCTGGCGCCGAAGATCTCCGGGCGCAAGGGCTTTCACAAGGAAGTGCTCGCCCGCGGGCTCGGCCTGGGCTATACACAGGCGCGCATCGACGGCCGCCTGCATGCGCTGGTTCCCGATATGGCGCTCAGCCGCTACCGCGACCACGACATCGACCTGGTCATCGGCGACATGCCGCGCGGACGGGGCGCCCAAGGCAGGCTCACGGAACGCATGCAAACCGCCCTCGCGGAAGGCCGGGGCAGCATGATCGTGTGGGAGCCCGAAAGCGGGCGCGAAGAGATCTTCAGCCTGCACGGACGTTGTCCCACGTGCGGCATCGGCACGGAAGCCGGCGATCCGCGCCTCTTTTCGTTCAACTCGCCCCAGGGGGCCTGTCCCCGATGCGCCGGTCTGGGAATGATCGAGGTCGACGAAGACGAAGAGGATGGCCGTGCCGGTCGTCTCTGCCCGCAATGCCGGGGCAGCCGGCTCAAACCCGAAGCCCTGGCGGTCAAGGTGCACGGCGCAACGATCTGGGACCTGGTACAACAATCGGCGCAGCAGCTTCGCGGGGCGTTGCGTCGGATGGTTTTCGAGGCGCACCGCCGGCCGATCGCCGATCCGATCCTGGCGGAATTGGACACCCGCCTGGGGCTGATGAACCGGCTGGGACTCGACTACCTTTCCCTGGCCCGCTCGGGCAATACGCTCTCCGGCGGCGAATCCCAGCGCGTCCGGCTGGCCGCCCAACTGGGCTCGAACCTGACCGGGGTCACCTATATCCTGGACGAACCCACGATCGGCCTGCATCCGCGCGACAACCATGTGCTGGTCCAGGCCCTGACCGAACTGCGCGACCGCGGGAACACGATTTTAGTGGTGGAGCACGACGAAGAGACGATCCGGGCCGCCGACACCATCATCGACCTGGGACCCGGCGCCGGACGCTCCGGCGGCCGCATCGTCGCCTCGGGAGACATCGACACCATCCGCCGGACGCCTGATTCGGTCACCGGCGCACTGCTCGACGGCGGCAGCCGGCAGATCACTTCGCGCGGGCGTCCCTGGCGCAGGCACGCGGCGCTGTCCGTCAAGGGGGCCGCCGCCCACAACCTCCGGCGCATCGACGTGCGGATTCCACTCGGCCGGCTGGTCTGCGTCACCGGCGTCAGCGGATCGGGCAAATCGAGCCTGGTCAAAACCGTCCTGTATACGGGCCTGCGGGATCACCTGGCCGGCAAAGCGGCATCCAACGGACTGTACCGGTCCCTCGAGGGCTGGCAGGCGGTGACGCGTGTGCTGGAGGTGGATCATGCACCGATCGGGCGCACACCCCGCTCGGTGCCGGCCTCGTACGTGGGATTTTTGACCGAGATGCGCAACCTGCTGGCTCAGACGCCGGAGGCACGCGCCCGCGGCTTCGAGGCGGCGCGCTTTTCCTTCAATGTCGAGCAGGGACGCTGTCCGGCGTGCAAGGGCCAGGGACGGCCGCGGGTGGAGATGGCCTTTCTGCCCGATGTCTATGTGCCCTGCGATGCATGCCGCGGCGCGCGCTTCAACGCCGAAACCCTGGCGGTACGCTACAAAGGCAAAAACATCGCCGACCTGCTGGCCATGACCTTCGAGGAGGCGGCGCTCTTTTTTTCGGCAGTGCCGCGAATCCGCAAGCCCATCCAGTTCGTCTGCGATATCGGGTTGGGTTACCTTGCGCTGGGCCAGCCCAGTCCGACGCTTTCCGGAGGAGAGGCCCAACGCATCAAGCTGGCCCGCGAAATGGCGCTGCGGCCGTCCGGGCACACGCTCTATCTACTGGATGAACCGACCACCGGCCTGCACCTGGCGGATGTGCGGCGCCTGCTCGACGTCCTTCAGGGTCTGGTCGACCAGGGCAACACCATCGTGGCCATCGAACACAATCTGGAAGTGATCAAGGCGGCCGACTACATCATCGACCTGGGACCCGAAGGCGGAAGCGGCGGCGGCACCGTCGTGGCCGCGGGATCGCCGGCGGAACTGCTCAAGCGGGCCGCCCGCTCGCACACCGCATCCTACCTCAAAAAGTCACTAAGCACACATCGGTGCAATACCGTGACATGAGCGTTTTCACCACAGAGGACACAGAGAGCACAGAGAAGACTAAAAGGACCTCCGTAACTTCTGTGCTCTTGTGGTTATCAAACCCAAGGCCAACCCCCATCTCGGGGTCGGGGTCGGGGTCGGGGCAGGAATCGGGATCGCAATCGAATTGATATCTATACCCGAGGCCATCCGCTTCAGGAAAGCGCGACCGTCTCGCCCACATGCGGCACCCAGGCGGAATAGCCGCGGCTGCCGAGCAGTTGCGCAAACGAGAGGCTCTGTTGTTCTTCGCCGTGCACCACGGCGATCCGTTTGGCCGTAAGATTGCTCTCTTTCAGGAAGTGCAGCATCTCGTTGCGGTCGGCATGGGCTGAAAATCCATTCAATCTCCGGACCTCGGCCAGCAGGGGATACGTTTTGTTCAAGATGTTGACCTGCGGCGCCTGGCCGGCCCTTCCGCCCTGCTGGTAGGCCTGGCCCAGTTCCAGGATGCGGCGTCCCAGCGTGTGCGCGGCCATGAAGCCGACGATCAGGATCGTGTTTTTGGGATTGTGGATCTTGTAGCGCAGGTGATGCAGGATGCGCCCCGCCTCGCACATCCCGGAGGCCGAGATCACGATGTGCGGATCGGACGCGCGCATCAGATTCATCGAATCCTCCACCGAGCCGGTGAAGCGAACCTGTTTGAAGTCGAACGGATTCCGTCCGTTGCGCAGGAATGTCTCGTGCGTATCGCGGTCGTACACCTCGGGATGATCGCCGAACACTTTGGTGATGTCGCTGGCCAGCGGGCTGTCCACCCAGACCGGAACGCGCGGCACCGCCTGTTCGGCATACAACTCGTGAATGATGTAGAGCAGTTCCTGCGTGCGGCCGAACGCAAAGGCCGGGATCAGGACGCAACCGCCGCGCGCGAAGGTCTTCTGCAGGATCTCCTTCAACTGGGGTTTGAGATCCTCGACCGGCTCGTGCTCGCGATCGCCGTAGGTGCTTTCCATGATCAGCAGGTCCAGGGGCTGGTCGGCGAGGTCGAAGCGCAGGTGAGGATCGCGCAGGATCGGTTTGCCGAACCGCCCCAGATCCCCGGTGTAGCCCACCGTAAAAACCCTCCCGCGATCCTGATGGCGCAGAATGCTGATCGCCGATCCCAGGATGTGGCCCGCTTCGTAGAATGTCAGGGTCAGGTTTTCCCCGATGGTGGCCGCATGCCGATACGGAATGCCGTCCGTCTGCACCCGGGCGCGCTCCGCATCGGCGGCGGTGAAAAGCGGCTCCACGCGTTCGAGATGGTACCGCCCGATCAGCTCGTCGATGAGTTCGAGATCCATCCCGTGGCGGTTTTTCTTCAAACGGCGCTTGAGCTGGTCGTAACTGCGTTTGCCGATCGTCTTGCTGTCGATGCTCGAGCCCTGCGAAAGCGCCGCGCGCACCGTCTTGTAATTGAGGTATTGGGCATCCTGTTCCTGGATATGGGCCGCGTCGGCCAGCAGATAATTGCACGCGTCGGCGGTGGCGCGCGTGCATACGACGCGTCCGCTGAATCCGTTGCGGACCAGAAGGGGGATGCGGCCGGAATGATCGATATGGGCATGCGACAGGACCATATTGGTGACCAGATCCGGATCGAACGGCAGCACCCGGTTCTTGGCGTTGGTTTCCTTACGGCGCCCCTGGTACATTCCGCAATCGAGCAGGATGCGGTTGCTGCCGGCGCTCAATAGATGCATGGATCCGGTAACCTCCCGAACCGCTCCGTAAAAGGTGATGTACATTGGAATCGCTCCTTTCAGAATCCGCCGGCATCCTCCGGCAAATGCCATTCAACCCGTGCACCGCAAACTGTCACGGCCGCCAGGTGCGCCCCCAGCGGGCGCTGCTCCACGGTCCATTCCGTGCGGTCATAAAGCACTTTCAAACACCGATCGTCCACGATCGCCCGGATGCGGCAGCGCGACAGGCCGGCCAGTCCCTGGCCGACCGCTTTGAGCACCGCTTCCTTGGCCGTCCAGTAGCGCAAAAACAGCGCCTCGTCCCGCTCCTGCCCCAGGCGCCATTCGTCGGCTCCCGCCAACCGGATGTAAAGCGCTTCGCTCACCGGGCGCAGGCGTTCGAGGTCGATGCCCACCGGACACCGCGCGGCCACCGCAGCCACCCAATCGCTCTTGTGGCTCAGGGACCAGTGAATGCCGCCGCAGGGAAGCGGTGCGCCGTGCGCATCTTTTTCGAGGGGCCCCAGTTCAAGCCCCGCCCACCGCGCCGACTGCGCCAGAGCGACGCGCGCCTGCCCGCTCAGGGCGGCCACTTTCGGGCGGCCGCGCAGCAGGCGGTCGGCGGCGGCGACCGGCAGGATGACGGGGTGGATCATCGCTGTGATCATTCGCTTTCGCCGCCCTTCATCTTCAAGGCCAGCGCGTACACCGTTCTGCGGCTGACGCGATGCCGCTCGGCCAGTTCGCGGGCAATCTGCTTGAGCGGGCGCTGCGGTTGCTTCAATGCCGCCGCCAGCTCGGATTCCAAAGCGGCCGGGCCGGCGGGAGGCGGCGCATCGGCGGCGCCGGCCACCAGGATCGTGCACTCCCCCTTGATCGCGTCCCGTTCGCCGAGGCGCTTGATCATTCCGGAGAGTCTGGCGCGGATGAATTCCTCATGCAGCTTGGTGATCTCGCGGGCCAGCACGGCTTCCCGGTCGCCCATCACCGCGAGCAGTTCTTCCAGAAACGCGTTCAGGCGCTGCGGGGACTGATAAAAAATCAAGGTGTGCGGCAGCTGTGCCGCGACGGCGAGCTCCTGCAGGCGCTTTTCCTTGCGGCGGGCGGGAAACCCGAAAAAAGTAAAGGCGTCGGTGGGCAAACCGGATACCGAGAGGGCGGCTACAGCCGCCGCGGCGCCGGGAATGGGCACCACCGGGATGGCCTGCGCCAGGGCTTCCTGTACCAGCCGGTAGCCCGGATCGGAAACGGTGGGGGTCCCGGCGTCGCTGACCAGAGCGACCCGGGCGCCCTCGCGCAGAAGCGTCACCAGTTCGGCGGTGCGCCGGGCTTCGTTGTGTTCGTGGCAGGAGACCAGGCGCTTTTCGATGCCATGGGTTTTCAGCAGCCGCCCCGTGTGGCGGGTATCCTCGGCGGCGATCAGATCGACCTGCGACAGGATCGAAAGGGCCCTCAGGGTGATATCCTGCATGTGACCGATCGGGGTCGCCACGACGTACAAAACGCCGGTTTTCAACGCCGCTGAATCCTCTGGGTGAAGGTCAGACATGTGCGGTCCGGGAAAAAGCATGCGCCTTCGGAAGGGAACCATTCGCCTGGAACCCTGGCGCATACGGACGAGTGCTTTTACCACCGCCGAGGGTACCGAAAACAAGGGGCCGATGCGAATCGCTCCGCTTGGTTCGCTGTGCGCTCTGAGGTGAATCCATCTTCATCGCTCAGGTGTAGGCCAGTTCGAAGGCATTTGGAATGACTTCGATCCGCGTGTGTTCGTGCTCCTGCTGCACCGTGACAACATCGAAGCGCGCGCGGGCCATGCTCAGCCGGTGCTGTTTGAGGTAGGTCAGGGCGGTCATGGAGATCTTGCGCTGTTTGGCGGGACTCAGCGCATATTTCGGATCCCCCCGGCGGCGGGTCCACCGCGATTTGACTTCCACGAAAACCAGGATGCCGTCCACCCGCGCGATCAGATCGATTTCGCCGACGGCGGTGCGGTAATTCCGTTCCAGGATGGTGTACCCCATTTGCCGCAAATGGTCTGCGGCCAGCGTTTCCGCAGCGCGCCCGTATCGCTGCTCACGGTTGAGCATGATCCGCTTCCGAGACGGCATCCGTCCGCGCATGTTCGCGAACGCCGCGGAATGTACAGCGATGGATCGCGCAGGGCCCGAAGGAGACAATCGCCGCCTGATGCTCGGGTGTGGGGTAGCCTTTGTGGCGGTCGAAGCCGAATTGGGGATAATCCTGATGGTAGCGTTCCATCAGGCGGTCGCGGCTGACCTTTGCCACGATCGACGCCGCGGCGATGGAAACACTGCGGGCATCGCCTTGAACCACGGCTTCCTGGGGCAGAATCGCCGGAATGCCGAAGTTGCCGTCGATCAGCACGAAGTCCGGCTCGGGGTCCAGATTGGCCACTGCAATGGCCATGCTGAGGCGTGCCGCCTGGAGAATGTTGATGCGGTCGATTTCGCAGGCATCGACGATCCCGATACCCACCGCGACGGCCTGCGCATAGATCCGCTCGTAGAGACGCGCGCGCTGCAGGGGGGTCAACTGTTTGGAATCGTTGACCCCCCGCCTTTTGAACGTGGGTGGCAGGATGACGGCCGCGGAAACGACCGGGCCGGCCAGGGGGCCCCGGCCGGCTTCGTCGACGCCGGCGATCCGGGAATACCCTTGGGATCTCAGCCGCTTCTCAAATCTCCAGAGGTCCGTTGTCATGTCGCCCCGCGCAATCGCCAGGCGCCGCGGAGATGCTCCGCCGCGAAGGGCTGTGAATCAGGCCGTTCTTTTTTCGCGAATGCGCGCCGCCTTGCCGTGCAGGCGCCGCATGTAGTAGATCTTGGCCCTGCGGACCCGACCGCGGGTCACCAGCTCGACATGATCGATCACCGGCGAATGGGTCGGGAAAATACGTTCCACGCCGACTCCGTAAGAAACTTTGCGGACGGTGAAGGTGGCATTCATTCCGCCGCTGCGCTTGGAGATCACCACACCCTGGAATACCTGGATGCGTTCCTTGTCACCTTCCTTGATTTTAACATGCACCCGCACCGTGTCGCCCGGGGCGAACTGGGCGAGGTCCATGCGCATCTGTTCTCTGTCGAGCTGCTTGATGACATCCATCATTAACCCCCTTCTCTAACCGAACGTTCCAGCGGCGCCGCATCCGGCTGCCGCGGTCCTGTCCGCGACTTACGCGGGAAGAAGCGACCCAGCTTCCCTTTGACCCGCAATGCGATCCAATATAATCGATACGGCCGAGCGCACCGCCAGGTGGTTGTACTCACCCGTGCCCTGAATCGGCGCCAGCCGGTAATCGGCCTGTGCCATCACCGCCGGAGCAAGACCCCAGGCGGTTCCGAAAAGCAGCAGCACCGACGGCTCCCGCTTAACCAGGTCGCGCAAACCCGCGCAACTCAAATCACCCTGCCGCAACCGGGCGCTGGTGACCACCGTCTTCGGGCGGCTGCCCTGCGCCTGCGAAAGGTCGTCCAGAACCGCCGCAAGGGACGGCTGCAGGCGGATCAGGGAGAGGGCCGCCCTCCGGTCCGGATTGTACGTCGCTCCGTAACCCGTCACCCAATGATCGATGATCTGCCGGACCAGGAGCTGTTGATCCTCCAGGGGGGTCACCACGTAAAAGGCACCCACGCCGAAGGTCTTCGCCGCCCGGGCGATATCATGCAGATCCAGCGCCGTCACCGCGGCGGTAATGGCCTCGCCGTTTTTATCCACCACCGGATGGTGGATCAGTGCGACCGAGACCCTGTGCATGCAGGAGGCGGTCGATCTCACGGCGCCACCGGACAAGCAGGTTCAGTTCCCCCTCCGTAAGCACGGTCCGCTCCAGCAGGTCGGGCCGTTTGACCAGCGTGCGCATCAACGCATCTTCCCGTCGCCACTGCGCCACCTCCTCATGATGACCTGAGCGCAGCACTTCGGGTACCGCGCGGCCCTCGAATTCCGGCGGCCGGGTATAATGGGCGCAGTCGAGCCTTTCTGCGCCGAAAGAGTCCTGGCCGGCCGAGTCCTCGTTGCCCAGAGCGCCCGGCAGCAGGCGCGTGACCGCATCCATGACCACCATGGCCGGCAGTTCGCCGCCGGTCAAAACGTAATCGCCGACCGAGACGGCAAGATCGACGAATTGCTCGCTGATGCGCTCGTCGATGCCTTCGTAGCGGCCGCAAACCAGAATCAGCCCCGGAGCGGCGCTCAGCCGCCGGGCCATGGCCTGATCGAAGGTCCGCCCCTGGGGGGAGAGCAGCACCACCGGGGCATCGGGCGCCGACTCGCGGGCGCTGCGCAAAGCCGCGGCCAGCGGTTCGGGTTTCATCACCATGCCGCAGCCGCCGCCGTAAGGCCGGTCGTCGGTCACGCGGTGACGTCCTGCGGCATGATCGCGAATATTGATCGCCGAAGGCTGAATGGTTCCGCTGCGCACCGCCCGCCGCATGATCCCATTTTCCCAGAAGGCGGCCAGCAGTTCGGGGAAAATGGTCAGTACGATAAATTTCATAACCGTGTTAAGTTTGATGGACTCGCAAAAATGCCGAATGACCACAGAGGGCACAGAGAACCCAGAGGATTATGAGATGAGGTTTTTTTCTCTGTGTCCTCTGTGCTCTCTGTGGTTTAAAAATAATTTCTACGATTCATCGAACGTAACACTTGAAACGACTTTCGTTATTCAAGCCCCTCGGGCAGTTCGACCCTGATGCACCCCTTTTGCAGATCGATTTCCAGTACCACCGAATCGATCGCCGGTATCAGCACCTCGGCGTCGCCTTCATTCCGAACCACGTACACATCGTTGGCGCCGGTGGGGATGATCTCGGCGACCCGCCCCAACTCCCTTCCTTCCGTCGTCCGCACCGCGAGGCCGATCAAGTCCACCCAGTAATAGGTGCCTTCTTCCAGGGGCGGCAACCCGCTCTTGGGGATGTACACGTCGGCGCCCCTGAGCCCTTCGGCCTGATCGCGCGTTTCAACATGCTTCAGGTTCAGACGGATGCTCTTTTTATGCGCCTTGACCGCCGCGACCGCGTACCGGTTCCGTGTGCCGGCCGGATCGATCAGGATCAACTCCTCCTGATCGGCAAAGAGGTCTTCCGATTCGGCATAGGAGTATATTTTGAGCGCTCCGTGGATGCCGTGCGCTCCGACGATCCTGCCGATCAGAATCAGATCGCCGGTATCCCCAGGCGCTGATTTACTCGATGATTTCAAGAACCGTTCGTTTTCGGGCCTTGACCGCCGAGGCGCTCATGACGGCCCGGATCGCCCGGGCGGTCCGGCCCTGTTTGCCGATCACCTTGCCCAGGTCCGCACTGGCCACCTTGAGTTCCAGAACCGAAGTCTGGCTGCCTTCCACTTCCGTCACCCGCACCTGGTCCGGATTATCCACCAGCGCCTGCGCAATGTAGGCGACCAGTTCCTTCATCGGTACCCCCTGCGCGCGGTCGGTATGGGTCATTGTGCCTGTGCCGGAGCCTGGGTGAAGAGCCCTTCCTTCTTGAGGATGCTCCTGACCGTGTCCGTGGGGACGGCGCCCTGCTGCAGCCAATATTTGACCCGCTCCATCTTGAGGTTCACTTCGGCCGGTTCGTGTACCGGATTGTAGGTGCCCACGTTTTCGAGAAAACGACCGTCACGCGGGCTTTCGCTGTCGGCCACCACGATGCGGTAGAAGGGGCGTTTCTTGGCGCCATGCCGGGCCAGTCTCATTTTAACTGCCATTACCTCATTCTCCTTTTGAACTCCTGATCAAAACGGCGACATGCCGCGTCCCAGACCGCGCATGCCGCCCTTCTGGAATTTCTTCATCATTTTCATAATCTGGGTATAGTTCTTGAGCAGTTGATTGACGTCCTGAACCGAGGTGCCGCTGCCGCCGGCGATCCGCCGGCGCCGGCTGCCGTTGATGATCGCGTGCTGGCGACGCTCCTGGGGCGTCATCGAATTGATGATCGCCTCGATACGCGTCAGTTCATGTTCGTCCACATCCATGTTCTTCATCTGCTTGAGCTTGTTCATCCCCGGCAGCATGCCGATGATCTCGCTCAGGGAGCCCATCTTGCGCACCTGCCGCAACTGGTCCCGAAAATCCTCCAGGGTGAATTCGTTGCGGCGCAGCTTCTTCTGCAGTTCGACCGCCTGCTTGGCATCCACCACGGCCTGAGCCTTCTCGATCATGGTCAAAACATCGCCCATGCCCAGGATGCGCGAGGCCATGCGGTCGGGGTGGAACGGTTCCAGGTCGGACAGCTTTTCGCCCACGCCGATGAACTTGATCGGCTTCTGCGTGATCGACTTGATCGACAGGGCCGCGCCGCCGCGCGCATCGCCGTCCATCTTGCTCAACACCACGCCGCCGATCGACAGGGCGTCATCGAAGGCCTTGGCCATGGTGACGGCATCCTGGCCGGTCATGGCGTCGGCCACCAGCAGGATATCGGACGGACGCACCGCCGCCTTGATGCGCTGCAGCTCGCCCATCAGTTCCTGGTCGATGTGCAGGCGCCCCGCCGTATCGAGCAGCACCGTGTCGCAGCCGCTTTTCTGCGCCTCGACGCGGGCCCGCTGGCAGATGTCCACCGGGTCCATGTCGGTACGCGAAGCAAACACCGGCACGTTGAGCTGGCTGCCGAGCTTCTGCAGCTGATCGATGGCCGCCGGCCGGTACACGTCGGCCGGCACCAGATAGGGGCGCCGGCCCTGCTTGCGCAGCAGTACGGCCAATTTGCCGGCCGTCGTGGTCTTGCCGGAGCCCTGCAGCCCGACCAGCATGATCGGAACCGGGTGGGTTCCGGAGAGCGACAACGTCTCATGCTGCCCGCCCATCAGGCGCGTCAATTCCTCATTGACGATCTTGATCACCTGCTGGCCCGGGGTGAGGCTCGTCATCACCTCCTGGCCCAGCGCTCGCTCCTTGATATCGGCCACGAACTGCTTGACGACCTTGAAGTTGACGTCGGCTTCCAGGAGCGCCAGGCGCACCTCGCGCAGTGCTTCCGAGATATTGCTCTCGCTCAGCTTGCCGTGGCCTTTCAGGCGCTTGAAAACCGCATCCAGCTTGTCGCTCAGGCTGTCGAACATGGCCTCTCATCCAAGAAATTGTTGAAAATAGATTGAAATAAATGCTAAGTCAAGCAAAACAAACGGCTTAACGGGCGATGCGCAAAAGTCAAAACCGGCGTCGGATTGCCGGGACCGGGATAAACCTTCGAAGAGGGAACCGGCGCCGGGAACCGACATCGACCGTTATCCGAAAACGTCGTCGTATAGCACCAACGAACGCCCGGAGCAATCCGGATCGACGCCGCCCGGCATTCCGGGTGAAATGACGGCGGCAGGACGGAGTGCTCGAACATCCATGTCATCCCCTTCTCCTTCAACGATCGGCGGATCGGCCGATCTTCACAAACCCGATATCAAGTCCCTGACCCGCGACGAACTGGTCGCCTGGCTCGCAGCGCACGGCGAACGCCCCTTCCGGGCGGACCAGATCCTCAAGTGGCTCTACGTGCGCCTGGCCGGCGGTTTCGATCAGATGACCGACATCCGCAAGGAGTTCCGCCAGCTTCTGGCGGAGCGGTTCCGCATTGCGCGATTCGCGGCGCGCACCTTCGATTCTTCGGACGGGACCCGCAAGTACCTTTTCACACTGGACGACGGCCGCAGCGTCGAAAGCGTCCTGATTCCCGAACGCGATCACAGCACCCTGTGCGTTTCCAGCCAGGTGGGCTGCGCCATGGGCTGCCGCTTTTGCCTGACCGGTCAGGGGGGGCTGGAGCGCAACCTGACCCCGGCCGAGATCGTGGGCCAGGTCTGGGAGGTGCGCACGCGCATGGACGACCCGGATCAACTGACCAACCTGGTGTTCATGGGCATGGGGGAACCGCTGGCCAATTACGCAGCCGTGGTCGCCGCGATCAACACGCTCACCAACAGTGATTGGGGCATGAAATTCGCCGGGCGGCGGGTAACGGTCTCGACCTCCGGCCTTGCGCCGCGCATACCCGATCTGGGGCGCGATACACGCGCCAATCTGGCGGTCTCGCTGAATGCGGTCGACGACGAAACCCGCAGCCGCCTGATGCCGATCAACCAAACCTATCCGATCGAAGCCCTGCTGGCCGCCTGCCGCAAATTCCCGCTGGCCTCGGGGCGCAAGATCACCTTCGAGTATATCCTGATCCGCGGTCTCAACGATTCGCTCGACCATGCCCGCCGGCTGACCAGGCTTCTGGCGCCGCTCAAGGCCAAGATCAACCTGATCCCGTTCAACGAGCACGCCGGCAGCGATTTTCGACGTCCCTCCGAGGAACGCATCCAGGCTTTTCAAAACTTCTTGATCGCCAAGCATTTCACCAGCATCGTGCGCTACAGCAAGGGGCAGGACATCATGGCCGCCTGCGGCCAGCTGCGGGCCTCCGCGGCCGATGCGGAATAAGCTGAAGCAACGCGGCAGGGACCACGGGTGCGGCGCAACACAGATATTGGACTTTACCGTACCCTCGATCTCTTCATGAACTTCGTAAAACCCAAACCGACGGCGCCGTAAACGTTCAAGATCAAGGCGCGCGAATCCCGTGTCCTGAGGCGTACTGTAGTACGCCGCAAGGACAACGGGATGCAGCGCAACGCAGATATTGGACTTTACCGTACCCTCGATCTTCATGGACTTCGTAAAACCCAAACCGACGGCGCCGTAAACGTTCAAGATCAAGGCGCGCGAATCCCGTGTCCTGAGGCGTACTGTAGTACGCCGCAAGGACAACGGGAT
>JAEYRZ010000150.1 GCA_023435265.1 Pseudomonadota bacterium | reverse complement strand
GCTCCTGCGTGTCCTCGGCCGCCCAGGCCGACGGCAGAACCGTCAGCCAGATCAACAGCGCGCAAACGACCCCCGGCCAGTGCCACGAACGATCCCGTTGGTACGTTCCCATGGTCTCCTCCTTGTGATGGGTGGTGTTTACATCGCCTGAGCAACGGCCATGCCATGGGGTCGCTTTAGAAAAGATCAAAGTTTAAAGGAGGTTAGGGATTCGCGCGTTTCTTCTTGCACGCCGCGCGCGGTCGGAGTATGTTAACACCTGTTAATTTGTTAACACCCGGGGGAAGCACACCATGGACATATCACCCTATTGGAAAACGATCGTGGATACGCTTCAGGACGGCGTGATGGTGGTCGACCCGCGCGGCCGGATCGTGGCGGTCAATCCTGCGGTCACCCAGCTGACCGGCTATTCCGCCGACGAGCTGGTCGGCCGCTCCTGCCGCATCCTGGACTGCACGGGCTGTCGTATCATCGGCAAAGGCGCCGGCACGAAGTGGTGCGGGCTGTACGTGGCGGGCGGGGTCAAGGCCAAGCGCTGCACCATCACGCACAAAGACCACCGCACGGTGACCATCATCAAGAATGCGGCGATTCTGCGCAGTGAAGGGGGAGAAATTCTGGGGGCCGTGGAGAGCCTGCGGGACATGTCGGAGGTGGTGCGCCAGCAGGAGGAGATCCACGCCCTGCGCAAGTCCCTGCATCTCGACGAGGGCTACCACGGAATCGTGGGCAAATCGCCGCCCATGCAGCAGCTCTTCGAATTGATCGAAAATGTGGGCGCCACCGAAGCGCCGGTGCTCATCTCCGGAGAAAGCGGAACCGGCAAGGAACTGGTGGCGCGGGCCATTCATGAAGTCAGTCCCCGGCACGGCCGGCCTTTTCTCAAGGTCAACTGCGCGGCCTTGAACGAAAACCTGCTCGAGAGCGAACTATTCGGCCATGCCAAGGGGGCATATACCGGCGCCGAGCGCGCGCGCATCGGCCGCTTCGAGGCGGCCCACGGCGGGACCATTTTCCTGGACGAAATCGGCGAAATTCCGGTCTCGACGCAGGTCAAGCTGCTGCGGGTGCTGGAGGAAAAGGAGATCGAGCGGGTCGGGGAACAGATCCCCGTCAAGGTCAATGTGCGCATCCTCTCCGCCACGCATCGGGACCTGGATGCGATGGTGCGCGGCAACAGCTTCCGGGAGGACCTTTATTTTCGGATCAATGTGTTTCCGCTGCACTGCCCCGCTTTGCGCGAACGGCGCGAAGACATCCCCCTGATTCTGCAGAGCTTCATCCGCACCAATGCCGAAAAGAGCGGCAAGAAGATCCTGGGGCTGTCTCCCGAGGCGATGGAAAAGCTGCTGCGCTATGATTGGCCGGGAAACGTACGCGAGCTGCGCAATGCAATCGAATATGCATTTGTGCTCTGCTCGGGCGGCGGCATCGACGCGCGCCATCTTCCGCCGCGCATCGCCAGGGTGTCGCCGGAATGCCCGGCGCCGCCCGAAGCGCAGCACCCCGGCAGCGAGAAGAACGACTTGCTGCGCATATTGCAGGAAACCGGAGGCAATCAGTCCGAGACCGCCCGCCGGCTGGGCGTCAGCCGCATCACGGTCTGGAAACGGATCAAGAAGTACGGCATCGATCTCAGGAAAGAATTCTCGGCGTGAAGATCACCGATCCGCTTCCGTTTGATCGTCTTCGACCCATTTAATGCACTCCACCGGGCAGGTATCCATGGCTTCCTGCAGGCAGGCCACGGCGCTGTCCGGGTTGATCACCCTCGCTTTTCCACTCGCTTCATCGAATTCAAATGCTTCGGGGCAGATCTCGGAACAGGATGCGCAGCCGATGCATTCATCTTCATCGATCACAACCCGCTTGGTCATAATAGGCTCCTTAAAGCGTCACCCGATGCGGTCAGTGCAGCTTTTTGGCGTAATTGGCGGCATTGATTCCGGCCACGCAGCCTTCGCCGACCGCTTTGGCCATCTGCCAGGGAGGGCCGCAGACATCGCCGGCCGCATAAATCCCCGCGATGCTGGTCGCCTGCTGTTTGTCGGTCTGGATGTAGCGCATTTCATCATCCAACCGGATGCCCAGCCGTGTCGCCAATTCCAGCAGCCCCTTGGCGCCCAGCTCGATGAAGACGCCGCTGACGGCCACGACGCCTCCGTCCTGCAGCACAAGGCGTTCGACCTGCTGCTCGCCCTGAATGGCCTTCACGCTTACATTTTCATGCACCCGGACCGGGCTGTTGCGCAGCCTGGTCTTGAGGGCTTCGGCGACATTCAATTGCCCGCACAGCAGGTGTACCTGCCGGGCGATCGCGGTCATGGCCAGTGCGCCGTCCACGGCGGCGCTCTCGCCCCCCACCACCGCAACATCCTCGTTCTTGTAGAAATGACCGTCGCAGTCCACGCAGTAGCTCACCCCTTTGCCGAGAAAATCCCTTTCGCCGGGAACCCCCAGGCGATTGCGGTGGCTTCCGGTGGCGATGATCAGGCTGCGCGTGCGCACGGCCGAACCGTTTTCGGTCGTGAGTTCGAAGCCTTCAGCTACCGATTTCAGGCTCATCACATCTTCGTCCAGAAAACGGGCGCCGAAACCGGCCGCCTGCTGGCGCCCGGTGCTCAGGATCTGCTCGCCGCTGACACTGAATACGCAGCAGAAATTTTCGATATGCGCATGGTAGAGGCTGCTTTTCGTTTCTTTGCCGAGAACCAGGACGGATACATGCTTGCGGGCCGCATGAATGGCGGCCTGCAGTCCGGCCGGTCCGGTTCCGAGGATGACCACGTCCGTCGTCGCATTGGTCTGCATGGGGCCTCCTTGTCTGGGGATGGTGTTCGGGATCATGATCCGTTGCGCTGAGCAAAGCAGGCATAAGATGCCAATGAATCATCTCAAATCAAGCAGCGCGCTTCCGGCTGTCCCGCCCGGACGGATTCGAGAATCGCCGCTCCGGCGGCATATTGAAATCCGGCCGCCTCCGCTGCTCGCCGGATGAGCCCGGCACACGGCTTGCGCAAGCAGACCAGGGCCTTATAATTAGCCGTCCGGAAGGACCTGAGCCGCGCGCTGAACTTCAACGTGACCGGAAATGGAGGAGGAGACGCCTTGCATACTCCCGACAAGCCCGACGACGTCTGTGTCATCGAACCGGATACCTGCAAAACCGACCTGGCCGCGTGCCGTCACATGCGCGCGCGCCTCCCGGAAATCGCGGAGAAACTGATCGCCCAGTGCCAGGGTGACGATTGCTACACGCATATCGATTACGAACCGATTCCCGCCGAAGGGCATGTGAGCGACCTGATCGATAAGCTGCGCGACATTCTGTTCCCGGGTTTCTTCACCCGGGAACGGCTCGATCCGGCCAATGTGAAATACAGTCTGGGGCAGACGGTTTCGGTGCTGTACGATATGCTTTCGGAACAGATCGCGCACCATATCCGGCACGACTGCCTGCGCTACAGCCTGCCCTGCAGCGAATGCGAACAAAGCGGCCAGGCGATGGCGTTGGCCTTGCTCGAATCGGTGCCGCCAATCCGCAGGCTTCTGGCCAGCGATGTCCAGGCCACCTTCGAGGGCGATCCCGCCGCGAAAAGCCACGATGAAATCATCTTCGCCTATCCGGGCATCTACGCCATGATGATTCACCGCGTGGCGCACCGTCTTTTCGAACTCAAGGTGCCCCTGCTGCCGCGCATCATGAGCGAGCACGCGCACAGCATCACGGGCATCGACATCCATCCCGGCGCGGACATCGGCCCGCGGTTCGCCATCGACCACGGCACGGGGATCGTGATCGGCGAAACCACCCGGATCGGCACGAACGTCAGGATCTATCAAGGGGTCACCTTGGGGGCCCTGAGCCTGCCGAAGGATGCCGGGGAGCGCTTCCGCGGAAAGAAGCGTCATCCCACCATCGAAGACGACGTCATCATCTACTCGGGTGCCACGATACTGGGCGGCGACACCGTTATCGGCGCGCGCGCCGTTATCGGCGGCAATGTCTGGCTGACGGAATCGGTGCCGCCCGACACCACGGTGGTCATGGAACAGCCGCGCCTCAAATATAAGTCGGCCAACAAAGGAGTCTGAACATGCGCGTATACACGAATATCGCCGCCACCATCGGCCGAACGCCTCTGGTGCGGCTGAACCGCCTTACCGCCGGCATGGGGGCCGAAGTTCTGGCCAAGCTGGAATTCTTCAACCCCCTGGGCAGCGTCAAGGACCGCATCGCCGAATCGATGCTCAGCGAAGCACGGCGAATGGGACAGATCGGTCCGGGAACATTGATCGTGGAACCCACCAGCGGCAACACCGGCATCGGGTTGGCGTTCATCTGCGCCGCCAAGGGGTATCGGCTGTGCCTGACTATGCCCGACAGCATGAGCGGGGAACGGCAGAAACTGTTGCGCCATCTGGGAGCCGAACTGATTTTGACGCCGGGGCCCGAGGGGATGGGCGGCGCCATTGCCAAGGCCCGCGAAATCACCGACCAACATCCCGATGCGTTCATGCCCAATCAGTTCGATAATCCGGCCAATCCGCTGGCCCATCGCGAAACGACCGCGCGCGAGATCTGGGAGGATACCGAAGGCCGGGTAGATATGCTCGTTTCGGGAGTCGGCACGGGCGGCACGATCACCGGCGTGGCTCAAGTCATCAAACCCAGGCATCCCGGGTTCAAGGCGATCGCCGTAGAACCCGCCGATTCGCCCGTTCTTTCCGGCGGCCGCAAGGGCCCCCATAAAATTCAAGGTATCGGGGCCGGCTTCATCCCCAAGGTTCTGGATCAGTCTCTGGTCGACGAGGTGATCACCGTTTCCAATGAAGATGCCTTCGAGACCGCGCGGCGCTTGGCCGATCAGGAGGGCCTGCTGTGCGGCATCTCGTCCGGCGCGGCGGTGTGGGCTGCGCTGCAGGTCGCCCGGCGCACTGAAAATGAAGGCAAGCGCCTGGTCGTTATCCTGCCGAGTACCGGCGAACGCTACATCAGCACCGATCTCTTCAACCCCGCACCGGCGTGAAGAGCGTCCTGACCGTCACCGCACCGTCTTGCCCCGACCGAGCGCTTCCGACTGGATTCCCGGCGCTGCGCGATGCGGCCGCCTCCGAGCGCCCGGGAACCCGATCGGAAGCTGCAGCGCGCCCGGAGAGGGTGCCGGCGTACGGCTGCGTTTCGAGCCCGCTCGAGTATAAAATTCATTCATTAAATAATTGACATTTTAAGTGAATTGGGGGAAGTAACACGAGTCTGATTTTGCGTCACCTTGAAGTGACTTAATCAAATACTTATTTAAATCAGATCATTATTGTCGGTGAACGAAGATCTATCAACAAGAGAGCAGCAATTCTGACTAAATCGAATTCAGGAAGAAACGATGGGAATTCAAGAGCGCAAGGAACGGGAAAAGGAACGTCGGCGGCAGCAGATCATCGTCGCGGCAAAACGTGTTTTTTCGGAAAAAGGATTCAACAAGGCGACAATGGAAGATATTGCCAAGGAGGCCGAACTCAGTCCCGGCACCTTGTACCTTTATTTCAAAAACAAGGAAGAACTCTACGCCTCCTTGTCCCTGAGGATTTTGCAGTTCCTGCATATCCGCGTCTCCCACGTGAACAAGGAGTCCAGCCTCGGACCGCTTCAGAAAGTGGAAGCGCTCATGGAGGCCATGTACGATGTCTATGATTTCGATCCATTGATCATCATCAACATGTTTCACCTGCAATCGAGCGAAACGCTGAAGAATCTTTCGGAAGATCTGCTGATCGAGATCAAGGACCTGTCGCGCAGGTCGATCGGCGCGATCGCCACGATTTTCAAGGAAGGCATCGATCAGGGCGTTTTCGTGGATCGGCATCCCACGGCATTGGCCGATATTTTCTGGTCGCTTTTTTCAGGCGTCGTGCTCTGGGAGGCCAGCAAAAAGATCATAGACGAAAAAAAGGACTACCTCAAAGAAACCCTGAAGACCGCCTTCGATATCTTCAAGGGTGGCCTCGTGGCCCATAAGTCCTGAACAGGGGCGTCGCACCGTCGCGTCGGGCGCACCTCCAGCCTTTTTTTTCAACCGAACGTCCGCAAGGCATTTCGGCATGGCGTCCGGCGGCCGGACGCGCCGATCGATGGAGGCTCCTCCATCGATACGAAAGGAAGCGATCGTGCTGGGAACGCTCGTGAATACTGCGGCCATCATCGCCGGAAGCCTGCTGGGGGTTTTTATCCGCAGCGGCATCAGAATCAATTATCGCCAGACGGTCATGCAGGCCGTGAGCCTGGCGATCATCGCCATCGGGTTGAAGGGGGCGTTTCAGAACGCCGACTTTCTGCTGATCATCATCAGCCTGGCTGCGGGGAGCATGCTGGGTGAAATGCTTCAGATCGAGGAGCGGCTCAACGCCCTCGGTCGCGCTGTCGAACGGCGGGTGGCGGTGCAGGGCGAGGGGCTGGCGCAAGGGTTCGTCACCTGCAGTTTGATGTTTTGCACAGGAGCCATGGCGATTGTCGGTTCGCTGGAGAGCGGCCTGGCCGGCAATCATCAGACTCTTTTCGCCAAATCGATCCTCGATGGGATGATTGCCCTGCTTTTTGCCTCGACCATGGGGATCGGAGTCCTTTTTTCGGCGTTTTCCGTACTCATCTACCAAGGTTTGATCACCATCGGGGCGGGATTGATACAACCACTGCTGACCGAGACGGTGATCGCCCAGATGTCGGCCGTCGGGGGCCTGCTGATCGTGGCGCTTGGATTGAATATGCTGGAGATCAAGGCGATACGGGTCGGCAATATGCTGCCGGCCGTCTTCATTCCATTGATCTACTATGCCGTTCGGGTCCTGCTTGCTTAATGGCAAAAAAAGGCCGTCCAAAAGGACGGCCGGTGCGGTCATTTCAGCGGTTCGGGATTTACTGGGGATGACAGTCCTTGCATCCGGTCGGACCGTTGGGCAGAACGGTTTGACTGCCGATGCGGGTGGCTTCGATCTTCCGGTTTTGGGCGGCGATCGTTTTATGACACCCGATGCACATTTGGTGGTACGCGTTTTTATAGTAGCGGATCGACTGGGCCGGATTGTTCACCGGTTTGCCGGAAGCATCGACGGGCGATGCGGCAGCATCGTGGCACCCCGAGGTCGAACATCCGGTGATGAGTTCCTGGCCGTTCCAGGTATGATGGCATTCCTGGCATTTATAGGCGAAATGGACCGCGTGGGGGAAATTCACTTCAGAGCGCTGTGGTTTATCCGTTAACGGAACGATGGTGATGTCGCCCATGGGAACGCACATCTCATCCTGGGCGATGGCGACCGCCGCCCCGATCAAGAACAAACCAGTTAGTAAAATGATCGCTCTCTTCAGGTGTCCTTTGCGCATTGCTTCCCCCTTAAAAAGCATTCGAGTGCGGGTGTTTCGATTTCGCCGTTCCGGGCAGGTGGTGGTTGCCGTGGTGATTCCGACGCCCCCTATAATATGATCGGTTCCGGAATTCAATCAAAAAACGGGCGTCGCCCCGGTCGCCTCAGGGGCGCACCGCGCGTACGCCGCCGCATTCATCCAGGCTGCGGCTCTCTCTCTCGTAAACCGTTTTCGGCTCCGCCGTGACGATGTTGGCGACATTATGGAATCCTTTGACATAGGATTCCGAGGTCCAATACCAGTCCCCGCCGCTGGACGGAAAGAAAGGCGGCTGCTTGTAAATCGCCGCAAGCTCCGATGCGGTAGGCAGCCTCCAGTCCTGGTATCCGCCGTGCCGCAGCGTGCGGACATAGTCCTGGGCATTCTGGAACGTGACGCAGCCGCCCAGCTCCTGGTAAGCGTCCAACAGGCACCAGGTCAGACCGGTTTTAAGATCGGTGACCGTTCCATCGGCATTGCTGCGGAAGCGCGGCGAACTGCCGAGCTGGCTTTCAAGGTCGGCCCGCACCTGCTGAATGCGTCTCTGGCGCTGCTCCTGCTCTGCTTTTTCACGCTGCAGGCGGGCCACATCCTCCTGCTGCCGGGTCGCCAGCTGCCTCTGCCGTAGCGACGTGCGCCGCTCAAGATCCAGCGCCTTGTTCAAGGTCTGGGCATCCGAAATGTACGGGCTGTCGGGATTGCTTCGCAGGTAATCCTCAACTTTCTGAACCCGCTGCGCGAGGCTTTTTTGAGGATCGAGCCCGAAGCTCTGTACAGCCAGCCACGTCCGTTGAGCGGCAAGCTTCGTCTCCAGCTCCGCCATGTCTGCCTGGATTGCCGGCCGCTGCGTACTCCGTGGATGTTCTTCGAGGTAGGCCTTGTATCCCAGGTAGGCATTCTGGTAGTCCGTTCCAAGCGCCGCGGCGGTATTGCGCAGGTGCCCCAGATCGCGGCTGTCCGCGACCGCGTTTTTGAACTGCACGGCCTCCGGCTCCAATGGCGTCCCCCCATACGATTCCGCAAACGCTTCGCTGTGGGCGATGCAAGGCTCCCAACGCTGATTGTTTTCGCACTGTTCGAGTTCGGTTTTCAGATACCCGAGATATCGGCGTCCCATTTCCAGGATCAAGGTTTCCATGGCGGGGCGGTAGCGCCCGTCCGGAAAGCGGTTCAGGTAGTCGCGGTAGGTTTTCAGGCGTGCGCCGAAATCGAGGCGGGCCGCGCGGCGCAACTCCTCATAATAGTACTGATCGAGCAGGTCCTTGATATTGGTCAACGATTTCGCGATGCGCTCGGCATAGCGGCTGTCCGGATATTTTTCCAGGAATGCCGCGTACATCGAGAGCACTTCGGGTTCGTAGGTGTCGTTGATTTCGAGATTGCTGATTTGAAGCGTGATTTGTTCGAAATCGTGCTCTTCGGCGGCGCCGCGCAGTTCCCTGAGCCGGGTTTCGATCTGCGCCCGGTGGGGCGACTTAGGCTGATCCGTCAGGTATTGCTGCAGGGTGAGCAGTTTTTCCTCCAGACCGGCGGTCTGGTCCACCCGGCGCATCACTTCCCGATATCCATCTTCGACTTTGCGGCTGTTCTGAAGATGTAAATGCACGACGAGGCCGACGCCGGCAAGCCCGATCAAGACAACCGCCATCATCAGGAGGAATACCGGCCGGACGCTTCTGGCCGGCTGGCGGGGCATCGGGGCCCGTTCCAGGCGAACGAGTTTTCGGTCGACTCCCGGCCTCGGTTTGGGCCTGGCGGGGATCGGTTGCGGAGGTCCGTCGTCAGAGGCGGCCTCGTCCTTCATCTTGAGGCTCTCCATCAGCACGTGCATCAAGGGCTGTTTGATTTCATCGGTTTTCGATTCGTCCGCCGGCGTAATTTCGATCGAGGCATTATCCCAGCTGATGATGCGATAAGCCGCTTCGCGGCCGTTGCGGTCTTCGGTCCGGGCGGAAATCAGCGCGCCCTCCTTGAGGAAGAGCATCCCGCTGCGGTTGCCTGAAGTGACGCGGAGGCTGAAATTGGACCGTTCCATTTCGGCCATCTGGAGAAAAGAGGGCAGGCTGATGCCATGGATCTGCCCGCCCGCACCCGTGTCCATCCGGCTGAATGTATTTCGGCTCAGACTGCGCCGGACGAGGTTTTCAAGCTGAAGATAATCCTGATCGGTGATCCAGTCCGAGCAGTATCCCAGATGAATCTCGATCTTGGCTTTATTGCGCCGCCAGGGCCAGAGTGCCGCGTAGAATTCACCGGTCTTCAGATTCAGCAGGAAAAAGGATTGCTCCTTTTCGATGCCGCCAAGGTACTTGACCGACGCGCTTTTACGTAATTTTCGCGGCAGGGGTTTGCCGGCCGGCTTGACCGGGGGGCCGAAGAATTTGGACAGCAGATCCTCGAGGCATTCAATCTCGCGGCCGGTGGCGGTGGCCTGAAAAAGGCTGCGGGATTCTTCGTAAAAACGTTTGCTGATGTCCGGTAAGGCATCGATCTGTTTGGCGAGTTCGATGAATCCATCCAGAACCGCGGTATTGGCTTTAAGGTCGATAATTTCATCGCTGTCGCTGGTCAGGATTTCGGCAATGAGGCGTTGGTCCATGCGCTACTCCTTGTCAAGAAGGCCGGATCGGTACCTGCCGCAGGCCCGGACAGCACACGTTTGCCGCCGCCCCTCGGGATAAGGATTGAATACCTTGTTTTTATAAAAGAAAAGCAATGCGGTGTCAAAGGTGTGATCGGCCGCGTCTGGTGAGTGGGAAAGGCATGCCGTTGCTCCTGCCGCAGGCTCGGAAGTCAAAACAGGCGTATCGCCAGGAAGGCGGTTACTGCCGTAAGGATGTGGAACAAAACGGGCGGATAGATGCTTTGGGAACGTTCACGGACTATGGCGGCGGATAAACCGAATACGGCGGCGGCAATCAGGGTGTAGGCCAAACGCCAGTTCCTGAGGGCCGGAGCATCCGGCCCGGCGGTCTGCAGGAGGGCGATGAAGCCCACATAAAACAGAGTGCTGAAGATCGCCGGCCACGAGATGAACCAGTTTGTATCGTCGCGTTGGGTGCGCAGGCGTTGGCCAAGCAAACCGAGCGCCAGGCTTCGAAACAGCAGTTCAGCCGCAACCGGCATGGTCAATCCGGCGACCAGGAGAACGGTCATCGGGGAGCGTTTTAGGACAAGCGCTTCCGGCATCCATACCCCACCCATGATGCCGGCGGTCAGGGATATTGGAAGGAGCAGCCACCATGTTCGGCCGATCGGCCAGATCCAGCCATACTGCCATGGCTGACACAGGGCGATAAAGGCCAGGGAGATGCAGGATGCCAGCAATATCGTGGCTGCAAAGCCGAATGGTCCGAGCGTCCAGAAACCGGACGCTTCGGACAGGCTCAACCATTCGGCAGGCGCCCAATACAGCCGGACGATGTGCGCACAGAGGATCACAAATCCCACCATGGCGGTGGTGGTGCCCAGGCGGCCGAGTTGCTGGAGCAGGCTCAATTTCCGTACGGCATCCCTGCAGGCCCGGGCAATATCCATTGGTTCGAGGCGGGTGCCGGTTTCGCGCGGAGAACCGCCGATATCGTCGGCCCCGCCCCAACGGTTCGAATGGGCGCGGCATTTGACCGCCGGGTCCACATAGTTCAAACGTTCGTAGATATCCTCGAGGGAAATCGGCATGAAGACGTCCATCTGGCGCACTGTATACGAGTGATTGCCTTTTTTGAGAAAGACGATACCCAGCCGGTTCCCGTACAGTTTGGTCAGGTGGGGTTCGATTTCATAGATCCCCATATCTGCTTCCACGACCGCGCAGATGCGCTGATCCGTCAGGTCGATGCGCGCCAGTTCCTCGATACCCTGGTAATCGGCGAAGTCGCTGGCCTTGTAGAAGATCTGATCGATTTTGTGCAGGATGCCGGCCGTATATCCCAGAAAATCGGTCTGCGTCCAGCGGCCTTCTTTCTTGAGCGCGATTTCATCGCTGCGCAAATGGTCCACCACACGCTGGATTTTACGGATCAGATCCGGCGGCAGCGCGCTGATTTCCCTGAGCTCCAGTCCCAACGCATCGACGATTCCCTCGTAGCGGACCAGAGCGAACAGGATCCGGCGCTGGGTCATCTCCAGGCTGCCGATGCGGGCATGATTGAGGATGATCCAGAGCGCCATTATGGTATCGAGGTCCGGCTCGTTGGCGAATATATGCCATTCGCGGCTCTGCAGATCGAGGCCCTTCATGTACATCACCAGCGCCTGTTCGCAGGAAGCCAGGGTGAAGGCGCGCACACAGCCTTCATGGTGGTCGAGGTTATAGACTTGGCGCTCGTGATCCATGAAAGGTTCGCACTGGGCCACACCGTCGAGGAAAATGGTTCCGGATGGAGATTTTCGGGCCACGGATCCCGAAATCGTCAATCCGATTTCGATATGGACGTTCAGATTGGGCGCTTCCTGGCAGATCAGGACGCGTTCCTCGCCGCTGGTCTTTACCGTATACCGCTGAGGCAGATGGCCGGGTGTGCGTTGTTTGAATTTATCTGAGGCGGGAATCGCTTTCGGCGCGGCATCGAGTTCGCCGTTGTCATCCGACAACCGGAGCGTATGGTTATTGGCGTTGGAAACGCTCATTGCAGGTCCCATCAGCGATTGGCGCGGCGAACAAAGAGCATGTGGTCAGAAATGCAATCACTCCATATGGGCAAATGAACCAACTCCAGCGGCTGGCCGTCAACCTTTCCACCGGTTGCTCGAACACACTATCCATAGCAGTCGCCGTGAGGGGGGTCAAGCCTGAACCGGAAAGAGCGTCCTTCGCGGATTATTCGAAATCCTGGCCGCGGGGAGGCAATCGAGATGCGATTCGCCGGCGGTGTCGCCCGGGATCGATTCGGCCGGTGCGGGAGAAAAGCGGTTGGCGTTTTCGGGCGTGCTTTTTTACGGCATTTTCCGGCTGGAGGCCCGCAAAATCTTGACCCGCCGGGCAGTCCACCAAGGCACCGCGGCCCGAAATTCCGGGGCACGACCCGTTGTCCGAGCGTCATCGGCCGCTTGCCGGGAAAGCGGCACGCGCAACCCGAGCAAGTCAGTAACTTTCAGAAATCTACTTATCCAGAACTTTGAACGCTTCGACCGTGATCGTTCGGATTCCCGCAGACTCTTCGAGCGTTCCAGTCACCTCAACGTTTCTCCCGCTCGCATGCGTAAGCATGTCGTCCGCCGCGTCACTTTCGGCCACATCGTAGCTTCGGCCTCCGGAATCCACGATCTGGAAATCTCTCGTGACAACGCCCTTGATCTTGATCTGATCGGTCGCTCCTGCCGCCGCAACCGTCAGCATGATGACCCCAGCGCCAATAATCCCAATACAGTTGATCCCCCGCATTGCGCCTACACCCTCGAATCTGAATTGTCTTTGCCACCGAGAACCCCGCTCCAGCAAAATAAACAAGAAGCGTGCCATGCTTTCGGCGGCCCCTGACGTTGATTTTCCGCGCTGTGCCCGCCCGGCCTGCAGAATCTGTGATTCCGGTTTTCAGACAAGCCGCCATTCCGGCAGAACTCTGCTTCACTTCGGGGGGAGGCGAAGAACTCCCGGAGCGGATTTCGCAGCGAGTAGAACTTAGACTTCCGAATTGCGCGCATATCGGATCCGGCACTTCTTCAACGCCTTGAAAAAAAACGCTCAATGCGGAAAAATGATTGCGGGGGCGGCGTTTCTTTTATAAAAACGCAACCGCAGGATCGCTCGCCTGCCGCCGCTCTCGAAACTCAGGTCCCACGGTTCTGCGTTCAAAAGATCCGGGCAGGCCGGGCAGCGCAAAAAACCACTGCCCGTCGAGCCGGCGGCAGAGAATGCAACGTTGATGTCACATGAGGAGGGTCAAAACGCGATGGGGAGGTTTGGATGCGTTCTGCGCTGGTGATCTCCACCCCGACAAATGAAGTGGAGCGCATACGGTCCGCCTTTGCACCGGAGTTGCGTTTTTCCGTGGCGGCGGATCTGGAATCGGCCCGACGTGTGCTGGAGCGGGCCCGCTATGATATTATCTTTATCGATCTCGCGGCGCTCGAAGCCGGCGGCGCAGCGGTTTCGAACGAGGACGCGCTGGTGAACTTCAAGCAGCGCAATCCGGCCGGAGAAGTGGTCATTCTGGCTCAACCCGCCCAGGTACGCCAGGCCGTGCGGCTTGTCAAGGCCGGCGCCAGCGACTATCTCACCTACCCGATTTCGCCGGAAGAAGTGAAACTGGTTACCGAATCGATCGCCAAATCGATCCTGCGGCAGTCCGAGCTGGATTACCTGCGGGACAAATTCTGGAAGACCGATGCGCTCGACGTGATCCAGACCAGGAACGCGGCCATGTCGGAAGTCTTCAAAAAAATCCGGTCGGTGGCCTCCACGCGGACCACGGTGCTGCTGGTGGGGGAAACCGGGACCGGCAAAAGCATTCTGGCCAAGTTGATTCATCAGCACAGCAACCGGCAGAAGATGCAGTTCATCAGCGTGCACTGCGGCGCGATCCCGGACACCCTTCTGGAAAGCGAACTGTTCGGGCATGAGAAGGGTGCTTTCACCGGCGCCGTGCGCAAGAAGTTGGGCAAATTCGAAATCGCCCACGGCGGGACCATTTTTCTGGACGAAATCGGAACCCTGACGCCATCGGCCCAGATCAAGCTGCTTCAGGTCCTGCAGGATGGAACCTTTTCGCACGTGGGGGGGGAGGAGACCATCCACACCAATGCCCGGGTGATCGCGGCCACCAATTCGGACCTCAAAAAGCTTTGCGAAGAGGGCCAATTCCGGAAAGACCTCTATTACCGCCTGAATGTCTTCCCGGTGGAAATCCCGCCGCTGCACGAACGCATCGAGGACCTGCCGCATCTCATCGATTTGCTGCTCAAGCGTCTGAACCGCGAATTTCAGAAAGGGATCCAGGGGGTGCACCCGCAGGTGGTCGAAGCGCTTTCGCATTATGAATGGCCCGGCAATGTGCGTGAACTCGAAAATCTTCTGGAACGGGCGTACATCCTGGAAACGACCGCCGTTCTGACTCCCGAGGGTTTCCCCAAAGAGCTTTTCAACCGCAACGGATGTGCGCCGGTATTGCCCGTCGATACGCGCATGCCGCTGGCCGACGCCCGCAAAACGGCCCTGGAGGATTTCGAGCGGCATTACATCAAGGAACTCATCGCACGCAACCGCGGCCGCATCAACGCATCGGCCGTCGAAGCGGGGATCAGCACGCGCCAGTTGCACAAGCTGATGAGCAAATACGGCATCCATAAGGAAGCGTACAAAAACGGCGTTTAGCCGACTGCAAAGAGCGCCGTTTGCGACCCTGCCGTGCCGCCCGCTCCATCGCAATGCCGATATATGGCCGGAATTCGGCTGCCTTGACAAAAACCGGCAGGGATTCGGTATCCAAACGAAAATGTGCGTATCCTCCATCACGCAGATAACCCCTTTATTTTTCAATTGAATTATTGCCTGTTCCCAAACGGAAACGGTATATCGCCGACTGGCGTGCTTCTTGCCAATTCAGGCGGCATGGGATCGGGAAAAAATGAATTTGATCCAGATGGGTTTGGTCCATTCCGGGGCCTGACCCTGTTTTTTTCAGGGCCGGCGCAAAAACGATGGCTGGCCCTTATGAGCGCCTGGCTGGCCTTCTGGATGCTGCCGCTTCAAATGGCACACCCGGGCGATGGCCCCGGCGTCTACGACGAACTCCTTGATTATATCTCACGTGAAGTCCGGACCGATCCGCTGCTGCCGTTCAGCACGGAACGCGATTTCGACCGGCGTCTGAACCGTCAGAACATCGCTTTTATAGAAAACAATGCGGGCCTGAAGGAGGACCTGCGCGCTCAGCTGCCTGGCGGGCCGTTGCACTGGGAACTGTCCCGCGCCACCAAGCGGTTGCTCGTGGTGCCGGAATCACGCTATGGCTACGCCGATCTTTTTGAGCGCTATTGCCGTGACGCAGTCGCCTTCGTGCTCCAACGGCTGGAGCTTCCCAATCCATACCGTCGGATTCTGACACCGTCGGAGATGCCGATTCCCGAGGCCGCACCCGGGGAAGGCGTAACCGCCTATCTGGTCCATAATGTCGCCGACGACTACGTGGAAGAGTATCTTTTTTACACCCCCCAGGCCGAGACCGGCAGGGTCATGATCCGCCTCGGGAATCGGGAATTCAGCGGGCGCATCGGCACCTATTCGTCCCATCTGGTGATCGGACGGGACCGACGCATCGACTTCGTCCGCGATGCGTTCACGATCTGGCGCAACAGCGCCCGTAATCCACTCAACGTCTTCATCGCTCCGGTCGAAGAAACGCTGCACATCGCTTTACGGGAGGCCACCGAGAACGCCATCGTTTGCCATCTGGAGCAACTCGATTCTCCGGATCGCGAAGCGGTGGAGGCCGTGGTCCACGACTGGATGGCCGTTGAAGAGGCCGTCGTGGGGGGCCTGGCGTTCCGTCTGCTGCCCGAAATGTTCGGGAATTTAATTCCCGCTCAAATGAGCGGCCGGCTGGCGGAAGCTTTGGATGCGCGGAAGGAATTCGCCCGGTATCAATATCTTGCGGAAGGCATCCGCATCGTCGCCCGGCTGGGCATGTCCGATACCATACGGCATTACCAAACCGACCTGATACGATTCTCGGGGGGTATTCGGCAGGTCGGGTTGAAGGCCGCCCTCTCCACGCCTATCCTCCATCCGATGTAAATTTCATCTGCAGGGCCATACCTTGTGCGTCAATCGAGAAGGCATCCGGCCGATCGTGTGAAAAAGCGATCGAAAATTGATTTTTGCTGACAATATTCTAACAATTGCACGTTATGGAAGGCGCGCCTGCAGCGCCGGCCTCATAGCAGTGGCCGGGCTCATTTGCAAATGAGGGATCTATGGAATTGTACGTGGTGGCATTGGGAATATTGTTCGCCCTGGCGATCATGGATCTGATGGTCGGGGTCAGCAACGATGCGGTCAATTTCCTTAATTCGGCCGTAGGATCGCGCGTGGCGCCGCGCAGGACCATCCTTTTGGTGGCCAGCGTGGGAATCCTGTTGGGGGTCACCTTTTCCAGCGGCATGATGGAAGTGGCCCGCAAAGGCATTTTCCATCCACGGCTTTTTTCAATGCCCGAACTGATCGCCATCTTCCTGGCGGTGATGCTGACCGACGTTTTGTTGCTGGACGTCTTCAATACCTTCGGCCTGCCGACATCAACGACGGTCTCCCTGGTTTTCGGCCTGCTGGGTGCAGGGGTGGCCGTATCGGTTGCCAAGATCCTCCAGAACGACCAGAGCCTGACGTTGTTGGCGGATTACATCAACACCGGCAAGGTGATGGCCATCATCGCCGGAATCCTGCTTTCCGTGGGGATTGCCTTTTGCACCGGCGCGGCCGCACAATTCGTCACCCGGATGATCTTCACCTTCGATTTCAGCCGGCGCCTGCGGCGCTATGGTGCGCTGTGGGGCGGCCTTGCCCTGTCTCTGATCACTTTTTTCATCCTGATCAAAGGCGCCCGCGGCGCCTCCTTCATGAGCGCCGAAACGGTCGCCTGGGTCGCCACGCATACCTGGACCATCCTGCTGATCTGCCTGCTTTGCTTCGCCCTCATGCTGCAGATTCTGATGCTGATCATCCGCATCAATATTCTGAAGCTGATCGTGCTCACCGGTACACTCGCCCTGGCCATGGCCTTTGCCGCCAATGACCTGGTCAACTTCATCGGCGTGCCGCTCGCCGGTCTGCAGGCGTTCTCGGTGGCGCGCCTCGCGGCCGATCCCATGACCGCCTCGATGGATGCGTTGCAGCAACCACTGGTTACCCGCACCTCTTTTCTGCTTGTGGCCGGCGCCCTGATGGTGGCGACCTTGTGGGTGTCGCGCAAGGCGCATACGGTGACGCGTACCGAGGTGAGCCTGGGACGCCAGGAAGAAGGCGTCGAGCGTTTCGATTCCACTCAGCTGGCGCGCATCATCCTGCGCATGGTGATCGGACCGTTCAGAATGGTGCGCCGGGTGCTCCCGGTTTCTTTGCAGCGCTGGGTTCAGCGCCGGCTGGACCCGGGCGGCTACCGGCCCGAGGCCGGTTTTGACGGTGTGACGCCCGATTTCGATCTGTTGCGCGCCAGCGTCAACCTGATGGTGTCCAGCGCCCTGATCGCGTGGGCCACCAGCATGAAACTGCCGCTTTCCACCACTTATGTGACCTTCATGGTCGCCATGGGCTCCTCGCTGGCCGATCAGGCCTGGGGGTTTGAAAGCGCCGTGTTCCGAATCACCGGCGTGCTCATGGTGATCGGGGGCTGGTTTTTCACCGCCCTGGTCGCCTTTACGGTGGCGCTGAGCCTCGCCTTTGCAATTCATTACCTGGGTGGAATCGCCATCGCCGCCCTGCCGGTGATCTTCATCATCGCCATCGTGCGCAGTTTCAGAATACACCGCAGGCGGGAAAGCGCGGCCCAGGAACTGGAACTGCTCGATTTGAAGCGCGTGACCGACGCCGACTTTGCCATCCGGACCTGTTTCGAGCACAGCGGCCGCTATCTGGCCGTGGTTCACGACAAGCTGAGCGCCTGTTTCGACGGCATCATGTCTCAGGACCGCAGAAGACTCAAACAACTGCGGCGGGAAACGAGCAAGATCCAGAAGTGGTCCAACACCATCGTGGCGAATGTCTTCAAAACGCTGCGGCTGCTCCAGTGGGAGCAGGCCAGGGGGGCCGGTAAATATGCGCAGGTGATTTCAGCCCTGCAGGAGATTGCCGAGAGCTTGCGGGACCTTATCCTGCGCTGTCATGTGCATACCTCCAACCAGCATGCCGGACTGCTCGCAGCTCAGAAAAAGGAGCTGCAACAAGTCCGCATGCATGCCGAAGCCCTGCTCAGTAAGACCTCCCATATCATGCTTTCCGGGGAGCCATACAAATACCGCGAGGTGGTGGCCCACTACGTGGAGTTGAAAGAGCTTTCTCAGGAGTTGGACCGGAATCAGATCGACCGCATCCGCGCCGGACTTTCCAAGACCCGCTTGAGCATCCTGTTCTACAGCATCAATAACGACTGCCTCAAAATCAGCGAGCAGGTGCTCAAGCTGCTGACGATTTTCGACGAAACGTTCCCGACCGACGAGGAGACGCTGCCCGCGACCTGATTTCCCGCCTGCCGCCCGCCGGACCCGTTTCAGATCACGACCGCGATCCTGCCGACCCCCGATAACGGTTAGAGTTGATCAACAGCCGATTTTCGATTATTTAGCGCCGACGCAGATACCTCTTTCCTCTGCGTACGCACGGGTGTGGTGTTATATTCGATGAAAAAAAAGAACAATCAACGCGCTCAGTCATGGCGGGATCGCCTGAGGCAAACCTATAAGCGATTTCTCAAGACACGCGGCGAACCGCGTGAAATCGCACTGGGCTTCGCTTTGGGAATCCTGGTGGGGATGTCGCCCTTCTTCGGTTTTCAAATGCTGATTGCCGTTTTTTTGGCCGCCATCCTCAAGTGGAGCAAGCTGACCGCGCTCATCGGCGTGCAGATCACCAACGTCTTTACCGCCCCCTTCATCTATCCCGTCGTGTATTGGGTCGGCGCCAAAGTTTTGGGTGTATCGGAAGTGCCCTCTCTGGACGGCGTCAACCTGAGCAGCGCCATCGAGTTGATCAAGCGCACGCCGCTGATCATGGTCGACCTTCTGGCGGGCGGCATCATCCTGGGTGTTCCCCTGGCGATCGCATCCTATTGGGTCGTTCTCAAAACGATCGAAAACTACCGCAGCAAGATCAAGCCGCGCTTTTCCAGACGTCGGAAACGTCGGCCCCGCAAAAGGAGATAAGGAAAACCCTTCCCGGTTTCCTCCGTCGATTCGCTCGGGTAGACTTTTGCGCCTGGCGGGCGTCTGAATGGTCAACGCCAACCAAGGATGGAGGAATGAAATGAACGCATCTCGCCTGAAGCACTTCATCGTGGCCCTTGCGATTGTGAGCATGCTGGGAGTGGGCAGCGCCTGGGCCGGGGACCGCTCCCACCGGGGATACCCCGGCAAGGGGGCAGCGGCACGGAATCTACCAACACCATCGGCCGGACTATGGCCATGGCCCTTATAGCGGTCCGCGCCACACGTATCGCAAGCATATCCCCCGCGGTCCTCATTATTATGGACGTCCGCATTATTACGGGCCGCATCACCGCTCGCATCAACATTACAGCGGCTGGACCTATCGACGGCCGCACCGCCCGGCACCGCCGGTGCACCGCTACTACAGTGCACCGAGTGCCTATGGATTCGCCGCCTCTGTGTACGATTCGGGCTACAGCCTGCATTTCGGCATCACCGAACGATGGTAGATCAACGCTCACCCGCACCGGGCCGGTTCAGCCGGCCCGAACCCACCCCGATGCAATTGTCCGCGAAGTGTGATAAGTTTCGAATCCAGCCGTTTCCCGGAAAGGCGGCCTGAGACCATCCACCCCAAAGGGGACGGGCTTCCAGCGCCTCCTGGCGCGGATGCAAAGCCGAATTCAGCTTCAAGACGGAGTTTCGATGCGAGTGTTGTGCGTATCCGACGAGGTGGTTTCCGAACTGCCTCGTCTGGCGGCGTCAGGCCGAATCCCGACGCCCGACCTGATGATATCGTGCGGGGATCTGCCGCCCGAATACCTCCGCCTGCTTTCCGGAATATTCCATGTGCCGCTCTTCTATGTGCGCGGCAATCACGACATCCGCTACGAGCGTAATCCTCCGATGGGTTGCATGAATGTCCACGGGCGTGTGGTGCAGCACGGCGGCTTGAAAATTCTGGGCCTCGAAGGATCGCGCTGGTACAATGGCGGACCGAATCAATACACCGAGGGGCAGATGCGGCATCTGGTCTGGCGTTTGCGTCCAAGACTATGGTGGCACGGTGGAACCGATCTGGTGGTCACGCATGCCCCGCCGCGCTATATTCACGATGCCGAAGATCTCTGCCACCGTGGATTCAAAACATACCGCCGGCTGATCCAGCGGTATGCGCCCCGTTATTTCCTGCACGGCCACATCCATGCCCGATTCGACGATGACGCCCAGCGGATTACGATCGTGGGCGGAACGCGGGTAATCAATTGCTATCGCTATTACCAGCTTGAGATCGATGACCATGCAACTGCTTGACAGATTGAAGACGATGTGCCGGCGGCTCGCCGGCGTTCCGGACCTGGCGAAGTCTTTCAGGAAGGATCAGCAGCAGGAGGCGGCGTTCGACACGATCGACCGCGGGTCGCAGCGCATCCCCCTGGATCGCATCGTGGGCAGCGTGGGAAGGTACCAGGATTTCGACAGCCGGTTCCGGCCCAAGCACCACATGTCCGGCGGCCGCTACGAAAGCATAAAGGGGGCGCTGCGTCAGGGCCGCCGGCTGCCGCCGGTGATGCTTTATCAAATCAAGGACGAGTATTACGTGCTCGACGGCAATCACCGGATTGCGGCCGCCAAGGAACTCGGCCATACCGATGTTGCCGCCAATATCGTTGAATTCATCCCCTCCAAGGACAACCTGGAGGGGATTCTGTTCCGGCAGCGGGCGCGTTTCAGCGAGAAGACCGGCTTACCCTATGCCGTCACCCTGACGGAACTCGGCCAATACGACCACCTGTTGAATCAGATCGCCCGCCACCGCGAGCATCTCGAACAAAGCGGTCGGACGGGCATCGGCCTGCAGGAGGCCGCCGCAGACTGGTATGAGACGATTTACCGGCCCTTGAGCGCCATCATCCGCAAGGGCGACCTGTTGAAGTCCTTTCCCAACCGGACCCTGGATGACCTTTACGCCTACATCAGCCTGCACCAATGGGAAGAGGGGCGCAAGCGCAAATACGGTATCGGCATCGATCGGTTGATTCCCAATGACATGGAGGCGTTCCGCGATAAAATGGCCACTCAATGCAACAGCGAATACCCGGAAATGCTCCGCGAAATCACGGCATTCGTACTGATGAACCTGCGCGCCAAGAATGAAAACCGGATCCTGGAGAAGCTCTTCGCGCTCAAGGAAGTCCAGGAGGTTCATTCCATTCACGGCAATGTGGACGTGCTGATCAAGATTTTGCTGACCCGTGACATGCTCTCTTCCGACGCCGAAATCATTCACGAGTTCGTCAACGATCAGATTCGCGTAATACCCGGCGTGCTCAGCACCCAAACAATGATTCCGGGACAGTCGATGATCAAGAGTTGAGCCGCGTTTCAGCGCTGAGGGGGGGGGGGGGGGGGG
>JAEYRZ010000103.1 GCA_023435265.1 Pseudomonadota bacterium | reverse complement strand
TGGCACGCCGGCGTTTCTACAATCCGGCCGTGGCGGCATGCCATTTCAGGGCCTGAGCGAACAAGTCGTCCAGTCGCCGCTGGACCAGGTGATAAAGGGTGCCTTCGGCGAAGCGGCCCTGAGCATCTGGCGTTCCCGCCGGCATGCCGCTCAGGATTTCGATGCCCTCGCCGATGTCGGCCACGGCGTAGATGTGAAAACGCCGGGCTGCAACGGCGTCGATCACCTCTTTCTTGAGCATCAGATTCTGAACGTTGGCGCGCGGGATCATCACGCCCTGATCGCCGGTCAGCCCGCGCACCCTGCACAAATCGAAAAATCCCTCGATCTTCTGGTTGACGCCGCCGATGGCCTGGATTTCGCCTTTCTGGTTGACCGAGCCGGTCACTGCGATGCCCTGCCGCACGGGGACTTCGGCCAGGCTGGAGAGAATGGCATAAAGCTCGGTGGATGATGCACTGTCGCCGTCGACTTCGCCATAGCTCTGCTCGAACGTGATGCTCACCGAAAGGCTCAGGGGCCGGGTGCGGGCAAAGGTGCGGCCCAGGTAGCCGGAGAGGATCAATACGCCCTTGTCGTGGGTGTTGCCGCTCAGCCGGGCCTCGCGTTCGATATTGATCACGCCCTGTTTGCCCATGAAGACTTCGGCGGTGATGCGCGACGGCCGCCCGAAAGAAAAGTCGCCCATCTGGTGAACGACCAGGGCATTGACCTGGCCAATTACGGCGCCGGACACATCCACCAGGATACTTCCCTCCAGGCAGGCATTCTGCATCTTCTCTTCATACAAATTGTAGCGGAAGCGGTACGCGTCGAAGGCGCGGTAGACATGGCGGTCCTCCACCAGCGGGGTGCCTTCCTGGCGCGCCCAGTACTCGGCTTCCTTGATCAGTCCCGTGATGGGTCCGAAGCGCAGCGAAAGTCGATGCTGGTGCGAGACGCTCTTCTGGCCGAACTCCACGACGGCCGCCACCCCCGAAGGCGTGAAGTGCAGCAGGTTCCCCTCGCGGCACACGCGGGCGATAAAGTGGGCGTACCGGTCAACCGTCTGCTCGGTGCGCGGCACCTCGTAATCGAAGTCGGCGCGGACTTTGAAGATCTTGTTGAATTTGAGGTCGTAATTCTGAAGCAGTTCGAAAGGCTCGTAGCCGCCGATCAGAATCACCTTGACTTCCAGATCGATGGGATTGGGCCGCAGCGAGGCGGTCGCCGGGCTGCTGCCGGGCGCATCCTCGATATAAAGCTGTTTGTTGACCAGGGCGCGCTTCAAACCATCCCAGACCAGCGGGTTCATCAACAGCGGTTCGATTTCCATAACCAGAAAGCCACCGTTGGCCTGCAGCAGCGAACCGGCCTGCACCATGCCGAAGTCGGTCTCCAGCGTGCCCATTATGGCGCGCTTGTCGATCCAGCCGAAGAGGTTGTGGTAGGTCGGGTTGGGCTCGAAGACCACGGGGGCGCCCGATGTTTTCCGGCGGTCCACGAGCACATTGATCAGGTAGCGGCGCAAAGAAGGCTGCGGCCCGGCAGCTTCTTCTCCGCCGTCCTGCTCCTCGTGCTCGGATTGCAGGAAGAGGCCGATATTTTCGACGATATCTTCCTGCAGCGCTTCCAGATAATCGATCACTTCGGGCCACTCCTCATACTCTTCGCGGACCAGCGCCAGCCGGTCGCGTACCACGAAGCGGGCCACCTGGGCGTAGATCTTTTCCAGTTCGCGGGCCGAAGCCTGCCGGATTTTGCGGATTTCACGCACCGTTTCTTCGGTCCGGCTGCGCACGACTTCAAGCGCGGATTCGATCGTTTGCCGCTGCGCATCGGCAAGGGCATCGAACGCCTCGCGGGTCAGGGGCTGCCCGTCCGCAAGGGCGATGGGCTGTATGCCGGTGGTGGTCTTGTGCAGGCCGACCTGATGCTCGGCGGCGGTTGCTTCCAGGGCCTGAAAAAGGGTCTGTTCCTGTGCCGCGAAGTGTCGTTCGATCTCCTCTTTGCGGGCCACGAAAGCATTTTCCTCGAAAGCCTGCGGAAACCGCTCCCTGAGGCCGTCGATCAGGCGCTGAATCTGCCGGGCGAATACTCCGGCCTTGCCGCTGGGCAGGCAGACGGTCCTGGGCCGGAACTCATCCTGAAAGTTGTTGACCATGCACCAGTCCGGTGGTGTCGGGAGCCCGCGGGCGTGGGCCAGGACGATATCCTGCACGATGGTCGTCTTGCCGGTGCCCTCGGTGCCGGTCACGAAGATATGGTAGCCCGCACTGGGCATGTTGAGGCCGAAGCGGATCGCCTGGACCGCCCGGTCCTGGCCGATCACTTCCTCCAGGGGGGGCAGTTCGGCCGTGCTGGCGAATGTGAACACGGACGGGTCGCAACGGGTTCGGAGTTCGTCGGGCATGAGTTCGCGTGGGGTCTGCATCGTGAGCCGTCCTGTTTCTATGGGTTCGGCGCAGAGGGTGAACGCACCGTATTGCGAGACGTGTCACCGGCGGCCGGCAGGAACAGGCTGATGGTCGTACCGATCCCCGGCAGGCTGTCGATGTCGATCCACCCGTCATGGTTGGCGACGATGCCGTAAACGCGCGAAAGTCCCAGGCCGCGGTGCTCGCCCATTCCCTTGGTCGTGAAAAAGGGTTCGAACGCGCGTTTGCGGACCACCTCGTCCATTCCGGCGCCCGTGTCCCTGATGGTCATTTTGATGTACCGCCCCGAGGGAAGTTGATGGAAGCGGCCGCTGCCCTGCTCCCATTGGATATTCTCGGTGCAGATGGTGATCGTTCCATGCTCGGGGATGGCCTGGCGGGCGTTGAGCATGAGGTTCATGACCGCCTGCTCGATCTGGCTGCCGTCCACCTCGATCGTCCACAGGTCCGGCGCGAGCTGCAGGTTGAGTTCGATCGATCCGGCGCTTTGCAGGACGATGCGGGTCACGCGCTCGACGATGGTGTTCAGCTTCAGCCGCTCGATCTGGAACTTGCCGGTTTGCGCGAAGCCGAGCATTTGACGGGTCAATCGGGCCGCCTCGCCGACGCATTGCTCGATTCCTTCGAGCATCAGGTAGAATTGGGACTCCTGCTGCGGCCGCTTCAACAGCAGCGAAACACGCCCCTGGATGCCCATCATCAGGTTGTTGAAGGAGTGCGCCAGCCCCCCGGCCATGGTTCGCAAGGTGGCGATGCTTTCGGACTGCAGCTGATGCTTCTCGGCCAGCTTCTGGGCGCTGATGTCGCGGATGATATTGAGCGTCGCCGGCTTATCATCCCATTCGATCACGACCACGTTGACTTCCGCCCAGATGGTTTCGCCATGGCTGTTGAGGATGCGCAGTGGATACATGTTGAGGATTTTCTCGCCCTGCAGCCGCTTCTCGTGGCGTTCGACCACCATTGCCTTGTCATCGGGGTGCAGGTATCGGGAATAGTGTCCCTTCTGCAGATCTTCGGCCATGATCGAAGCCATGGCCAAAGCTTTTGGATTGGCGTATTTGATCAGGCCGTCCTGCAGGATGAAAATGGCGTCGTTGGCGTGCTCGACCATCAGGCGGTATTTCGCTGCCGACCGGCTCAAAGCAGCATTGGAGACCGACGCCGCTTCGACCTCCTGTTCCAGCTCTCGGATGCGCGCTTCGAGATCCGCGCGGGTCAATTCCTGATGCATAGCGCTCCTTCCGGCGAAGCCGTTGCGCTCGACCCTACCTTCTCGGGAAGGGCGATGAATGAAGATTGCCTGCCCGGTCCGCGGGCGGTCGTCTGGGGTCCCGTTTCCATACCGCATCCTCAGCCCCATGGCAATCGACACCTTGCGGAGCTGAAATTTCACGAAGGCCCGTACAACGGAGACGGCGCAGAAGCCGGCTCCCCCGGCGCGGTGCTTTTCCGAAATGGATTGCATTCGGGTGCGGATCGTTTACAAAGAGGCCATGGAAATTTCCCTGACCTTCACATCGGGCGTGCTGCTCGGGTTGGCCGCGGGCCTCTCTCCGGGTCCGCTTCTGACGCTCGTGATCTCGCAGGCCCTGGGCCACGGCATCAAGGAGGGCGTGAAAGTCGCCGTCGCCCCAGTGATCACGGACCTGCCGATCATTCTCGGTACGCTCCTGCTTGTTTCCTGGCTGCAGCACAATCCGTGGCCCCTGGGCCTTCTCTCCTGCATCGGCGCCCTGTTCGTCCTGCGGCTGGCATATCAGAGCTTCTGCCCCGCGGCGCCGGGGGACGCGCCCGGGCCCGGCAAGGCCGACTCCTGGAAGAAGGGCGCCCTGGTGAACCTGCTCAATCCCCATCCCTATCTATTCTGGCTCACCGTGGGAACGCCTTTTCTGGCCAAAGCCTGGGTTCATGCTCCTGCCAACGCGGTCCTGTGGGTGGTGGGATTCTATGCCGCACTGGTCGGTTCCAAGATCGTGCTGGCCCTTTTGGCCGGGAAAAGCCGCACGTTGCTCAGCCCCCGGGTGTTGACCTGGATCAACCGCGGTCTCGGTCTGATGCTGCTTGCCTTCGCCGCACTCCTGGCGCGCGACGGACTGCGGCTGCTGGGATAGGTGTTCCTTTGCCGCCGGATGATCGGTCAGGGGCGTTCAGCCACCGCCCGCAGCACCCGGATGGAACCCTGCAGCAGATTTTTGGAGATATTGGCGCGCTTGCGCCGGAATTCGGGCATGATCAGATCCAGATCCGGCGTCTTGCGGGTCGACTGATTCCTGCCGGTGTTCTGCATTCGGCGGGAGACCCATTCGACGGCTTCGGGTGTGGCGTCTTCCCAGGCCGCATTTTGAAATCCGTTTTCGGAAATCAGGGACAGCAGCGCCTCGATGGAAACCAGGTGGCTGAATGCGGCATCGTCCGACCAGGGAACCGGAAAGCACACCGCTCCGTCTCCCCGGCATATTTCCCACACGGCCAACCGGCCGCCGGGCTTGAGTACCCTGGCGGCTTCACGCAGCAGTCCGGCTTTATCGGCGATGTTCATGCTGAGATGAATCATCACGGCCGCGTCGAAAAAGGAGGCGGAAAAAGGCAGGTCCAGCGCGTCGCCATACCGGAATTGAGCCCGTTCGCTTAGGCCCACACGCCGCGTCAGGGCTGTCGCGGCCTCGACATAGCTTGCGGCAAGATCCACGCCGACCACGCGGCAGCCGAAGTGTTCGGCCAGCGTGCGGGCCGGACCGCCCACGCCGCAGCCGATGTCCAGCACCAGCATGGCGGCACTGAGGCCGGCACGGCGGCCCAATTCGAGAGTGGCCTTGCGCCCCATGAGGTGCAGTTCGTCAAAGGCGATCAGATCGGCCGTTGAAAGCGCGTCGAGGTCGCACCCGGCTTCAGCCAGGCTGTGCAGCAGTTTGTCGGCAAGGGCGGGCGTGCCGTAGGTTTGAAGAATGCGTTCGCCTGACGTCATGTCTTATTTGCTCCCTGTCCATTCGCGGGCGCGGCGGCCACACCGGTTCACCGGCGCTCCCATTCTCTTTGCACAGGCCTGCGGCTTGCGTCCGCCGACAGGCGCCTGCGGCCTGCGCGCAGTCCGCCTGCAATCCAGAACCAGGCCGCGGCCGACATTTGTAAAACCAGCAGCAGCACGAAGGCGGTGCGGTATCCTGCGGCGGCATAGCCGCCGCCCTCCGTCGGAGGCCAGCGGTCGATCACCGCGCCGATGCCCCATTGGCCGGCAAAGGCGGTCACGAACACCAGCAGGTTGAGCGCCGTGTTGACGCGGCCGGCCAGTGCGGCGCTGAATTGCTGGGAGAGCACGGCATATGTGAGGATACCCGAGGTGCCGAAAAATCCGAAAAGCACCCAGAACACGAGGCTGCCGTGCGGCAGGCCCAGCAGCATCCAGGCCTGCAGGCCGATGAACATCGCCATGCCCGCGCCGCCCACGTGCATCGGTGCGATGCCCCGGCGGCTCAGGCGTTCGGCGGCAAGGCCCAGACCGATGTATCCGGCCACCATTCCGCAGGCGGTCCAAAGCAGCGTCCGTGCCACCCCACTGCCGTCCAGCCCCTGCATGTCCCGAAGATAAGGCCCCAGCCAGAGGCCGTGGATGGCCAGAAAGCCCGCCTGGTTGATGGTCGACCAGGGCGCAATGCGCCAGAATGCGAGGCTGGTCGCGATCGAGGCCAGCCCGCGCAGCTGTTCTACCCAGCTCAGCCGTTCACGCACCGCCGGATCGCGCGGCACCATCCAGAAGACCAAGGCGGCTGTCGAAAATGTGAGACCCGCCAGAACGATGAAGACCCCGCGCCAGTCGGTGACGCCCAGCAGCATCTGCACCGGGGCCGTAGCAAAGACGGCACCCAGACCACCCGCGGCCACCTGAAAGCCGTTGATCAGGGGCAATTGCCGGCTCGGAAACCAGGTTGTGTAGGCTTTGAAAGCGGCCATCAGGCAGGCCGAGACGCCCAGACCGATCAGCCCGCGGCCCAGCACCAGGCCGAGCAGCGAGTCGGCGCGCGCAAAAAAGCAGGCGCCGGCCGCAGCCACCAACAGCAGCAGCCCCTCCACGCGCCGCGGCCCGAAGCGGTCCAGCAACAGGCCGAGCGGCAGCTGCGTGGCCGCAAAGGTGATGAAGTAGACCGAGGTGAGCAGCCCCAGATCCGAGGCCGTGAGGCCGATATCGGAAACCAGGTGGGGGCCCAGGACCGCATTGACGGCACGGAAGGCGTAGGAAAGAAAAAAGCCGGTCGCGAACGGCACAAAGATCTGCAGGTTTTTGAATCGATTCGATTGCACATCAATCTCCGAAGGATCCCCGCAACGCTCTCGCGCGCTATCCGCAATCGCACTTCGGCCGGCGAATGTCAAACAAAGGCGGTAAAACCAGACAAGCGCATGCAGTTCAATCACCGGGCGGTATCGGCATCGGAATCGGAATCGAAAAGGCCGACGGTATGGCCTGGTTCTGGAGAGAGATTTTGGCGACGGGTTGCGATTGGGATGCGACTCCGATACCGACCCCGACCGGTTATGCAATAAGTTAAATCTACATCCGATCGCCCTGCGGAAAACCCCGTAATTCGGCTTTCCCGAATCGACCCTCCGCCACTTCATGATTAGCCTGTGGGTTCGACCGGGCCTGGGCCGCGATTCGCGAGCCGCAGGCCTCCCAAAAGGAGGTGGACATGAAAACATCGCCGTTAAACGGTAAAATCGCACTGGTGACCGGCGGCAGTCGTGGCTTGGGCAGGGACAGCGCCCTGCGGCTCGCCGCGCACGGAGCGGACGTCATTCTGACGTATCGCAATCGCCTGAAGGAGGCCCTTATGGTGGTCGCCGAAATCGAAGAGTTGAACCGGAGGGCGGCGGTCCTCGAACTCGATTTCATGCAGATCGAACGGCTCGATGATATGGCGGCCCATGTTCAGGACCTGTTACGGGAACGCTGGGGTGTCCGCAAATTCGATTTTCTGATCAACAACGCGGGATTCGGAGGAACGACGCCGATCGGAGGCACCGCCGAAGATGTCTTCGACAGTCTCTACCTCGTTCATTTCAAGGGCGTTTACTTCCTTACCGAAAAGCTGCTGCCGATGATCGCCGACCAGGGACGGATCGTCAATTTCTCTTCCGGACTGACGCGCTTCGTCGTTCCGGGCTCGGCGGCCTATGCGTCCATGAAAGGGGCGATCGAAGTGTATACCCGCTACCTGGCCAAAGAGCTGGGGCCACGCGGCATCACCGCGAACGTGCTGGCCCCCGGCGCCATCGACAACGATTTCAACGAAGAAACATTTGAGGCCCACCCGCAATTGAGGGAACAGATCGCCGCCGGCACAGCCCTGGGCAGGGTGGGCGTTTCCGAAGACATCGGCGGCATCGTTGCATTCCTGTGTTCCGAAGATGCACGCTGGATCAACGCACAGCGGATCGAGGCCTCCGGCGGCGCGTACCTGTAACCGCGTCACATTCGAAGGCTGGGTATCTTTCGATTCTTCTTTCCAGATGCCTGCCGCTACGGGGGAGTTATCGTAACCGTCGCAGGGCCGTTACCAGCGCCTTGATATCCGCTATCGTGGTTTGCGGGCTCATCAGGACCATGCGCAGATAGCGGCGCCCCTGAAACATCGTTGTCGAGAGATGAAATTCGCCCGAAGCGATGAGTCGGTCCCGGAAGCGCAGCTGGTCCGGGTCAGAACCGGGCATGCGGAAACAAACGATATTCGATTGGGGCGCCACCGGGCATTCCAGATCGGGCTGCGCGCGCAGGTAGGCGTAGGCCTCGGCAGCCAGGTCGTACTGGCGCTCGATGTATGCGGCCATGCCGCTTTCTCCGAGCGCGGCCATGACGCAGAAAAGCTTGAGCCCCAGTGCCGACTTGGTGCATTCGACCGTGCGGTGGATGAAGTCGACGCCCGGTTGGTTCTTGGCGTGGAACAGGTAGCTGGCCTCCTGCTCGAAGGCCCGGTCCAGGTGCCGATGGTCCCGGACCAGCACGGCCGCGCACAGCGGCGGCGTGCGCATGAGTTTATGGGCATCCCAGATCACCGAATCCGCCCCTTCGACGCCCCTCAGCAGGTGCCGGTAGCGACTCGATAGCAAAGCCGCCGCCCCGTGCGCCCCGTCCACGTGAAACCAGATGCCGTGTTGACGGCAGAACGCCCCGATCTCCATCAAGGGATCATAGATGCCCACCGGCGTGTTGCAGGCATTCGCCACCAGCGCCAGGGCGCGCTTGCCGTCACGGCGCAGCCGCTCGTAGGCCAAAGGCAGGCGCTCCGGGATTACGGCGCCGCTGCGGTCCACTTCCAGAAGGAAGACGGCCTTGCGGCCCAGGCCCAGGATGCCCGCGGCGCGCGCAATGGAGTAATGACACTCGGCCGGCGCCAGCAGCGCGAGGTCCTGCGGATTGCCGTGTTCCCACACTCCGGGCGAAAGGTGCGTGCGCGCTGCGATCAGGGCGGTCAAATTGGCCAGGGAGCCGCCGTTGACCAGCACGCCGCCGCCCCAGGCCGGCGGTTGCGCCGCCGGCGGGTCCAGAGGCGCGGGCTGGAAGCCCACATGCGCGAGCATCCAGTTGATCATGAAAAATTCGATGGCTGCGGCGGCAGGTCCCATCTCGTAGATGGCCATGGGGTTGTTGGTAAAGGCGTCCACCAGGGCGGCCACGGAACCGGCCGGGTGCACCACCGACACTTGATGGGCCATGTAGCCCGGATGCTCGAGGCGCGTGGTATCTGCGAGGTAGTCCGCAAAGAAGGCTGAAAGCGCGCCGCCTTCCAGGCCGCCGTCCCGCAGCCGTTCGGCGAGTCTCAGCGTTCGGATGAGTTCCGGGAGCGCGCGTTGCCGGATCACCGGGGTCTTCCCGCTTTGACTGTCCCGCCGGTATGTTTCCAGCATGCGGCCGATCTGCTGCACATCTTCCTGGAAGGGCATCGAAGGCTCCTTGATTCTCGGGGGTCAGGTGTTCATAACATACCCCGCACCGGTAGCCAAAGGGAATGCCGGGTGGCGGAAGCATCTACTTTCAACCGCATTCGGCAGCTGCGGCGCCGAAGCCGGCCAGTTCCGGGGGCAGCCAGGCAGAAAGGTCCGAATCCAGTACGATTTCTGCTTCCACCATATTCGCATGGCACCGCTTCACCAGAGGATACCCCAGACCTTCGAGGATGCGCAGCATTCTCCGGTTTTCGCCGTGAACATAAGTATGCAGCACCGAAATCTTCTTTTTGCGCGCCAGGCTGCACAGACGCCCGAAGAGCCTGCGGCCGAGCCCGCGGCCGCGAAAGGCATCTTCGACCATGATGGCCGGCTCCGCCGTGGCCCTCAAACGGTCCGTTTCCAGCACCAGATAGGCCAGACCGGCGACGACAGGGTGGCGGCCGGCGGTGGTGGCGACCAGGGCCAGGCCCCCTCCACGATTCAGCCGGCAAATGCGTTCGATTTCCGTGCGGGTCGGACGGCGGGCGCCCAGATACCGAAAGAAGAGACTCGCTGGGGAAACTTTTTCATGCATGGCCAGCACCGCGTCGCTGTCCGCAGGCCGGGCCGGCCGAATCTGCATGCGCGTGCCGTCGTTCAGGCGGATGCGCATTCTACCACCCACTGCAGGGATGCCGGGCCAGGCCAGCCGATCGAATTGTCTTGCCGGGCTGCGGCCATATATTTGAAACATTGTGATCATGCGGGAACCTCCTCGGCGAAAGGTGCCGTACCGGCAAAGAAAAGGCGTACGGCGTTGACTGCTACATTACGCGGTGCCCGTCCCCGGAGCGTCCCCGCCGCCGTGACCGCCCGCGTCGTCTTGGAAGAAAATCACGGCACGCTCATTTTTTTCGAGTGTGGGCCCGGGGAAGGACGGATATGGCACGCATGAAGCTGTTTCTTTTGGGACCGCCGCACCTGGAACTCGACGGGTGCGCACGGCCGATCGCCCTGCGCAAGGCGATGGCCTTGCTGGTCTTTCTTGCGGTGACCCGGCGGCCGCACAACCGGGACGGACTCGCCGCCATGTTCTGGCCCGAAAGCGACCAGGCCACAGGCCGCGCCGACCTCCGCAGAACACTGTACAAGCTCAAAGGCATCATCGGAGACGGGTTCCTGCAATTTGAAGGCGATCAGGTCGCTGTCGCGGCCGGCGATCGGTTGTGGCTGGACGTGTGGGCTTTCGAGGAGAAGGTCCGGGGATGCCCTCTCGAAGCGCCACCCGCTACGATTACGGTCGTAGATTGCCAGGCGCTGCTGGCTGAAGCGGCAGGGTTCTACAGTGGAGATTTCATGGCCGGATTTTCCTTGCCGGACTGCCCCGCGTTCGACGAATGGCAGTTCTTTCAGCAGGAATCGCTGCGCCAGGACTTGATCCGGGTGCTCGATGCCCTGGCCGAGAATGCGCTGCAGGCAGGACTCCTGCAGGAGGCCCTGAACGCCACCCGCCGCCGTGTGGCGTTCGACGGATTGCACGAACCGTCCCAGCGGCGGTTGATGACGCTCTATTTCCAGACCGGACAAAAAGCCGCCGCCCTGCGCCAGTTCCGTGAATGCGTCCGGCTGCTGCAGGCCGAACTGGGCACTACGCCCCAGGCGGAGACGCGTGCCCTTTTCGAGCGCATCCAGTCCTCGGTTCCTCCAGAGCAGAAGGTGCGCAGGTCGGCCATCCCGCGCACCGGATACGTGCAAAGCGGGGAGATTTACATCGCCTATCAGGTCGTCGGCCGCGAGGGGCCGGATGTCCCAGATATCCTGGTGGTGCCGGGATTCGTTTCACACCTGGAGCATATCTGGAAAGAGCCGCAGCTGGCCGGATTTTTAAACGGCCTGGCTGGGATGGGGCGGCTGATCCTGTTCGACAAGCGCGGCATCGGGCTCTCGGATCGCCTGGGATATGCTCCGGGTCTCGAGCAGACGTGTCAGGATATCGAAGCGGTCATGACCGCGGCCGGGTCGCAGCAGATTTTACTGCTGGGCGTTTCCGAAGGGGGTCCGGCCAGTCTCCAGTTCGCGTCCCTGCACCCCGAACGCGTGCGGGGATTGATGCTGTACGGCACCATGGCCAAAGGCACCCGCAGCCCCGATTACCCCTTTGCCTTGCGTCCCGATCAATACGACCGCTGGCTGCAGCACATGCTGAATGCCTGGGGCAGTCCGGTGAACATCGAGGTTTTCGCCCCCAGCCGCAGCGACGATACCGCGCTGCGCCGCTGGTGGGCAGAGCTGCTGCGCCTGGGCGCCAGCCCCGGCAGTGTGCGCCTGGTATTGGAAGTATTGCGCAGCATCGATGTGCGCCCGCTCTTGCCCCGCATCCGGGTCCCGGTGCTGATCATTCATCGGCGCGACGATCAGGCCGTACGGGCAATGGCAGGCCGTTATCTCGCCGGCCGGATTCCGCGGGCGCAGTATGTCGAGCTTGCGGGCAGCGATCATTGGTGGTGGTCCGGCGACACCCAGTCCATTCTCGAGGCCATCGCGCGTTTCATCAGGGAATTGCCGGGATTAACTGCTTCGGGCCAACCGAGGGTTTCGCGCTGATCTTTGCCTCGATCCGGCAATCGCGTTACGGGGGTGTAGATTCGCGCGGCGGGGCGGCCCGGGAAGAAGTTATCGACCGCACGCCCGTCAGACCAGACCGAGATGCTGCGCCTGAGCATAGAGCTGCCGCGCAAGCCGCAGGGTGGCCTGGTCCACCATGCGCCCCTCCACCGCCACCGCACCGCGTTCCCCACTGCGTGCGGCTTCGGCCGCCCGGATGACGTTCAAGGCGCGTTGGATATCTTCGGCAGAAGGCGAAAAGCTCCGGTTGAGGATTTCGATCTGGTCGGGATGGATCGCCCATTTACCATCGCAGCCCAGCGCGGCGGCCATTGCCGCAGATCGTTCGAGACCCGCCGGGTCCTTGAAATTGCCGTACGGGGCGTCGACCGCCAGAAGGGCGTTGGCCTTGGCCGCCATGATGAGGCGGCTTAGGGCGAAATGCCAGCGGTGGCCTGGATAGAGCGCCTCTTCCCCTTCTCCATGTCCGGAGATGGAAATCAGCCGCGCGCCCACAGAGGCGGAGTAATCGGCGATGCCGAACACCAGGGTTCGCATCCGCGCGTCGGCTGCGGCGATGTCCATCACCCGGGCCAGGCCGGGCGCGGTTTCAATGGATGCTTCGATGCCGATGGCCCGGGGAAACGCCAGGGCCTGTTCGATGCCGTCCAGCATGCGGCTGACGAAATGGATGTCTCCCGGATGATTCACCTTGGGGACGACGACCGTGTCCAGCTTTTGCCCGGCCGCCTCGACGATTTCCAGGAGATCCCGGTAGGCGAACGCGGTATCCAGGCCGTTGATGCGCACGGTCAGGGTTTTGGAGTGCCAGTCGATTTCCTGCAGGGAGGCGATCACCTGGCGCCGCGCTGCGATCTTGGATTCGATCGGCACGCTGTCCTCCAGGTCGAGCATGATCACATCCGCCGCGCTGCCCGCGGCTTTGGCGTGCATTCCGGGAAAGTGTCCCGGAACGGAGAGAATTGAACGGCGCGGTTTCATGAATTCATCCTGTCTCGATATACGGTTCAAGAGATGTTCGACGAAGACGGCGGCGACGGCGGTTCAACCGCTGGGGCGGCCGAATCCAGCACCGAACGGATTTTCTGCGAAAGATGCTGCAGACTGAACGGCTTCTGAATGAACCCGCGGCAGCCCTGGGCAATGATCTGGGATGCCTGGCCGCTGATGCTGTAGCCGCTGGAGAGCAGCACCCGAACGGAAGGATCGGCTGTTTTCAATCGCTTGAAGAGCTCGCCGCCGCTCATCCCGGGCATGATCATGTCCAGGATCACCAGGTCGATCCGGGACCCGTGTTCCCGGTAAAGGGTCAGCGCCGCCTCGCCGTCGGGAGCGGTCAGCACCTCATAGCCCAGCCGTTTGAGCATCTCGCGCCCGACGTCCAGAATCATGCTTTCATCATCGACCAGCAGTATTGTCTCGCTGCCGGTCCGGACGGCTGCTTCAGGAGCGCAGCGGGCCGGGCAGGGTGTTTTGGAGGATGCCGGCAGATGGATGATGAAGCGGCTGCCGCGCCCCTGCTCGCTCTCGACCCCGATAAAGCCGCCGTGGTTTTTGACGATCCGGTATGCCGAAGCCAGTCCGAGTCCGGTGCCGTGCGCGCGCTGCTTGGTGGTGAAGAAGGGATCGAAGATGCGTTCACGGACGGCGGCATCCATGCCCACCCCGGAGTCGATCACGGACACGCGGACATAATGACCTGCGGAAAGGCCGTAGGGCATCACCGCCGCCGCATCCAGGACGACATTTTCGGTTTCGACGCACATCCTGCCGCCGCCCGGCATGGCCTGCCAGGCATTGAGGAAAAGGTTGAGCAGAACCTGTTCGAACTGGCCGGGATCCGCTTCCACGGTCCAGATCTTCTTCTGGCAGCGCGTTTGGATGTCGAGCTCTTTGTGGGTGCGGCCGAAAAGGGAAAGACTCTGCAGCAGCACTTCATTCAGGTTCAGCGGGCGGGTTTCGCATTTGCCGCCGCGTGCAAAGTCCAGGAGCTGGCGCGTCAGCTCCGAGGCCTTGCGCACGTAAGTCTCCACGCCCCGCAGATGTTCGTGGAAGGGATGGCCCTCGGGCGTCTCGTTCAACATCAGGGAGTTGCGGCCGTGAATCCCGGTCAGAAGGTTGTTGAAGTCGTGGGCGATACCCCCGGCCAGGGTCCCGACGGCTTCCATTTTCTGCGCCTGGCGCAGCTGGATTTCGAGCCGCTGCTTGTCCGCTTCCGCCGCGCGCAGCGCAGTAATGTCGCGGGCGATGCCCACCAGATGGGGTTGCGCGTTGAGAGTGACGACGCGTGCGCTCAGCAGGCTCTCGATGCAGCCTCCGTGGCGGTCTCGAAAACGGATCGCGAGATTTTTGATTTCGCCGCCATCGGAGAGGCGCTCAACGATTCGGTCGAAATCGGCCGGGTCGTTCCAGATCGGTACCTCCGCGGCTTTGCGGCCCACCGTCGCTTCGCGTGTAAAGCCGGTCGCGTCGGTGAATGCATCGTTGATATCCACGCACACCGCGTCCGCCAGCCGTACAAGGGCCATGGGATCGGGAATGGTGTGAACGATCGTGCGCAACTGCTCGGTGCTCTCCCGCAGGGCCCGCTCCACCTGCTTGATTGCCGTGATGTCCGTGTATACCGTCACCACCCCCGCCAGGACGCCGCCGATCATGATCGGCGAGCCGGCCACCATGACCTGCACCGGCGTGCCGTCCTTGCGGTAGCGCACGCTCTCGAAAGGCGGCACGCGCATTCCGGAAAGCACTTCCCGGGTCTTGGCGACCGCTTCGTGCATGCAATCTTCGCGGGCCACGAGAAAATCGAGATTGCGGCCGACGGCTTCTTCCCGCGAGTACCCGAACATCGTGACGGCGCCGGGGTTCCAGTCCACCACGTGATGATCGGGATCCAGGGTGACGATGGCGTCGGGGGCGTTGTAGAGAACCGATTCGACATACTTCTGGCGATGGCGGTTTTCCGCTTCGGCATTGCGTCGCTCGGTGATGTCCTCGGCGATGCTGATAACCCTCGGTGGTTGGCCGGAATCGTCCTGAACCATGAAATGCCGTTCGGCGATCCAGCGCTGCGTACCGTCGGCACGCGTCAGGCGGTACTCTCCCCGCCAGCTGCCGCCCCGCTTCACCACCTCCTCGAACGCAGCGGCGACGGCGCCGCGGTCCTCCGGTCGGATGGCATCGATCCAGGCGTGCGGGTCCGCGTACAGGCGCTCGACCGGGTGTCCCCAGATCTGCGCGTAGGCCGGCGAGGCGAAAACGAACGCTTTACGACGGCATTCGAACAGCCGGAAGGCTTCGCGGATATAGCGCGCCATTTCTTCGAACAAGGTGCCGCTGCTGAAGTGCGCGGCCTCGGGAAATCGCTGGGCTGCGTCGGCCGCTTGTTCGGCCGGGTGGAACGGTCCGTCTTCCATGAGGGGATGATTCGACACGGATGCCTTCCAAAAGCTGAGCGGGTTGGGTGAAGTCCGGGATGACGTCGGGATCGATCAGCGCCAGTATGCCAAACCCGGCCGGAGCGGTCAAGCCGGAGCAACCCGCTTCGCCGCCCCCGGCTATCCTTTCGATTCGCGGGAGCGGCGCCTTTCGGGCTGCGCCTCCTGGAGAAATAGATCCGTCCACCGGTCGCGGCTTTCGACGATCCGTCGGCCCTTCTGACCGAAGACTTCCAATGTGAGGCTGCCGTCGTACCCTATCCGGTGCAGCGCCGCCACGCAATCCGCCAGCGGAAGCGAACCGTCGCCCAGCGGCAGGTGGTCATCGCGCAGACCGTGATTGTCCGACACATGCAGGTGATCGAGCCGATCGCCCCAGCGCCGGATAAACCGCTCGATTCGATCGCCGTGGAGATCTCCGATATGGGCATGACCGAGGTCGAGGACCATTCTGAATTCGGGAAAGGCTTCGAAGATCGGCCGAAAATCGTCCGGTTCGATGAAGGGGCCCACGCCCGGGAACATATTCTCGACGCAGACCGTCGTGCCCAGCGCGCGCGCGCACCGAGCGATCTGTCCCAGGCTCTCCAGGGCCAGATCCAGGGCCTGATCCAGAACATGCAGCGCCAAGCCTTTTATTACTCCCGGATGAAGAACCACCTTGCGTGCGCCGAGGTCGTCGGCGACTTCCAGCGAACGGATTATTTCTTCGACCGAAGCTCGGCGGATGCTGTCGGCCAGATCGGCCGTATGGACAAAGGTAGGCAGATGGCAGATCAATCCCAGATTGTGCCCGCGCAGCGCGCGCAGGATCGCTGAAGACTGCTCCCGGATACGTTGATAATGGCCCTGGGGCGGATCGAGGGCCAGCTCCATGAAATCCATGCCCAGGTCGGCAATGGCGTGTATCTCGTCAATGACCGGCTTTATTGGAAAATTCATGGCGCCGTATTGCATTTCACCCTCCCGGATCGCTGAACGTATATTCATTCCAAGCGTGGAGCGCATCGTACCAGAAAGTGCAGCCTGGCAACAGGCTTTTGAACGCAATGCGCGCCGTCGGCCGCGGCAGGCCCACCGTGGGCGTCTCTTCCGTGAGCGGCGTGAATTGCGTGCGGCATGCCCCCGGCATCCGGAGGGATCTGCTTGCCCTGCGGCGTTCACGCCTTATTTTGCCGGTGATCGCTCGAATTCCCTCTCGAAATTCAGGTTCAACCTGTCCGGAACACATCCGGACGTATCCCGCGGCCATGCAGGGCCGGGGCGGAAAGGAGCTTTATGATCGCGTCATCCAGCACACGGTACATCATCGCTTTATGCCTGGCCGCAGGTTTGGCGCTCGCCGGCTGCCAGCAAGGTCCCGAAGGCATGCCCAAGGCGGACGCCGTGGCCGTTTTATCACCTCTTGGAGACAGCCCGGTGCGGGGGGCGGCCGCCTTCGCCAAGGTGCCGGAAGGGGTGAGGGTAACGGCCACCCTGAGCAATCTTGCGCCGGGGCTGCATGGGATTCACATTCATGAATTCGGCGATTGCCGGACATTGGACGGCGCCTCCGCCGGAGGTCACTTCAACCCGCGTAACCAGATCCACGGCGGGCCGGATTCCGAGCAGCGCCACGCGGGCGATCTGGGCAACGTCCTGGCCGATGAAAAAGGCAACGCGCGCATGGATATCGTCGTCGACACGATCAGTCTGAGCGGGGATGAATCGATCATCGGCCGCAGCGTGGTGATCTCCGCTGGCCAGGACGATTTCCGCACGCAGCCCTCCGGCAATACGGGCGCCCGTCTGGCCTGCGGGGTCATCGGATACGCCCAGAAGTAGCGCCGGCGATCGGCCGGAAGGATTGCCTCCCGGCGATGGCTCGGTTAGGATGACGATTATTTCGATGTGTGAGCGTTCCGTGGATTCCACAACCATTCACCTGACTTTCGATCAAGCCCTTGAAGCCGTGTGCCGCGATCTGCGGCAGTACGAGCCGCAGGTATTGCTGATGTGCGAAATCATGCGCGTGCTGAGTGGTTCCGAGTCGATCGTTCAGCGCGATGCCGACGGAAAGGGCGTATGGCTTTCGTCCGGCGGGCGCGACAATCCCCAGTGGTTCGACAATGCCGAGCTGCCCGAACTGGTCTGCCGGTGGCTGAATGCCAGGGGTGCGGAGCCGTCGCTGTTGGAAGCGGTCTGCAGCCGCGTGTTCCAGACGCGCGTGCGGAGGGCGGTGGACCCGAAAAGCGGCTGCTCCGGTTTTGCAATCGACACCGGAATGGAGGGTTTTGCCTGCCGCCAGTGCGGTCAATGCTGCCGCAATCTCGACTACCGCAATGAAGTGACCGCCGAGGATGTGCAGCGCTGGAAAGAGGCCGGCCGCCGGGATATCCTCAAGTGGGTCGGAACGGCACGACGGCCGGACGGGCGAAGGGCCTACCAGATCTGGGTCGTGCCCGGGACCAATCGTTTCGCCGAAGTGTGCCCTTTCCTGAGGCACCGTTCCGCCCGCAACCGCTGGGTCTGCCGCATCCACGAAGTGAAGCCCGCCATCTGCCGCAATTATCCTGTCAGCCGCAAGCATGGACTGATGACCGGTTGCCGGGGTTTCGAAACCTGAAATGGTTGGGTCTCAGCGCATCCGGCACGGATCCGGCCGCCCCGCTCGCGAAGCAGTGCTGTGGTGAGGTGCCCTCCGAGTGGCACTCGATACAGGATAATATCGATTTCCCGATGCCCTCGTACAAGCGGTTGACTTGGGCTGTTTCCGCCCTATGGTTGCGTTTTATCGCCAAAAAAAGGAGCGCATATGCAACGAGTAGCAGACGGATTGTATGTCAGTGTGGAGTATACCGGGAAACTGGATAATGGCGAAACATTCGATTCCAACCGAGGGCGCCAGCCCCTCGAATTTCAAGTCGGGGCCGGGCAGATGATCACCGGGTTCGAAAATGCGGTGATGGGGATGGAAGTGCATGAAAAGAAGGTGGTCACGCTGAATCCCGAGCAGGCCTACGGAGACCGCGACGAAAGCCAGCTCCATCGATTCCCGCGTTCCGAAGTGCCTGAGGATGTTCATCCCCAAGTGGGCGATTGCGTAACGTTGACGACGCCCGAGGGCAACAACCTGCAAGCCATGGTCGCTTCGGTCGATGACGAGCACCTGACCTTCGATCTGAATCACCCGCTTGCCGGAAAGAATCTCACTTTCGAGATCGAGGTGGTCGGCATCAGCGATACCCCGACGCAGGCGGAAGGCTGCGGTTCGGGATGCGATTGCTCGGCCGGGTGCAGCTGCTGAGGCCTCATTCGAACTGCGCCCGGAAATCGCGGAAAGCCGCGCGCATTTCGTTCAGGGCATCCTCCAGGACCGCGACCCGTGCTTCGAGGGCCGTTATCCTTTCGGCCGCCCGGGCGGCATTCCCCGGGGCGGGTGCCGCCTCCTCACCCGGGGAGGCGGGTGGGGATCCCAGCAGGTGATGGTACCGCGGTTCCTTGCGCCCGGCCTGACGTTCAAGCCGGCGCACCAGTCCCCAACCTTCGAGGTCGGCCAGTGCGGCCAGCACCTCCTCCAGGGAGGCGAAATCGTGCAGCCGCGCCGTGCGGCTGCGGATTTCTCCGGCGGTCTGGGCGCCGCGCAGCAGCAAAACGGCGAGGACGGCGCTCTCTCGGGGCACGAAGTTGCGTTGACGGGTAAAGAGCTCTTCGTATTTGGGCACACGCCCCGCCCGGCTCAGGTGGACGAGTTCCTTGGCGATCAATTCGCCGGCCGCCTGCTCGACATCCGCTTCGGAGTAGTCGGTGACCGGCTCGCGGCTGGACTTCTGGTTGCAGGCCGCGGCCAGAGCATTGAGCGACAGAGGATAATACTCCGGAGTCGAGATCGCTTTCTCGATCAGGCTTCCGAAAACACGGACTTCGATGTCGGTCAGAGTGGGGAGCATGGCAGCCTCGTTTCAATCAGATTTCGTCATGGAGGGACTATACCGTTTCGGTTCGCCCGGGCGCAAGGGGCACGGCGGTCCGGACATTCAGGCGTCCGGTCAGTTGTCTGCCGAATAGTGAATGCGCCCGTAAATGCCTATGGGATGAAGGGTGAAAGATGAAAAGGGAGGTATGGTGTCATTCAGACAGTCGATTCGATCCTTGCTTTCACTTTTCAGCTTTAGTTAAGCTTTCAGCTTACCGCCTGGACTTCTTGCGACGCCCCCGATATTCTGTCTGAACGCAAATGACCGCACGATCAAGGAGTGACGCAATGGCCGCTCTTTTTGAATTCGAAACCGGAGTCTATCGACCGCCCAGCGAAGGCGGCAGCTGTTCCCTGCTGGTGCGCTTTACGCGCAACTGCCCCTGGAACCGGTGCACGTTTTGCGGCATGTACAAAACGGAACGCTTCGAAGTCCGTCCGTTGAGCGAAATTAAATCCGATATCGATGCCATGGCGGCGCTGTGCGGAGAACTCGCGCAGCGTGCGGCTGCATTCGGTACAGGGCCGGCGGCAGGTCAGGGGGCGGCCCTGGCGCTGCTGCGCGACCATCCCGCCCTCAACTTCCATGCGGGCTTTGCCATGCTCTACGAGTGGTGGCGCTCCGGTGGGCGGACCGCGTTTCTGCAGGATGCCAACAGCCTGATCATGAAGACGGAACATCTTGTCGAGGCGCTGCAATACCTGCGCCGAACGTTTCCCAGCCTGCAGCGCGTCACCTCATACGCCCGCTCGCGCACCCTGATGCAAAAATCGGCCGAAGCGCTCGAAGCAATTCGTCAAGCCGGCCTGGACCGCCTGCATGTGGGCCTGGAGTCGGGCGATGACGAGGTGCTGCAGCGGATCAAAAAAGGGGTAACCGCGAAAGGGCACATCGCCGGCGGCCGGAAAGCCCTGGCCGCAGGATTCCAGCTATCGGAATATTGGATGCCGGGACTGGGCGGGCTGGAGCGCTGGCAAGCGCACGCGCGCAACACGGCCCGGGTGCTGAGCGCCATCAACCCGCATTACATCCGCTCGCGCCCCTTTCATCCGCTGCCCGGAACACCGTTGACCGAAGCGGTCCGCAAGGGCGGCTTTCAGATGCTTCCGCCCGATGTGCAGCTGCACGAACTCAAACTCACCATTGAAGAGCTCGATGTCACCGGAAGGGTCTGCTTCGACCATGCGGGCAACTACTGGAAGCGTCGGGACGGGCGGTTGCTTTTCAGCCACAGTTACGAGGGGTATTCATTCCCTGAGGAGAAAGGCCGCGTACTCGAACGCATTGCCGAAGGTTTGTCGGCCGGCAATGAACGCCCGGTCTTCAATTCACTGTGACACTCTGTCAGGCGAGGAGGTGGGAAGCATGCCAAAGGACCGCGATATCGAAAAACATTATCCCCTGAAGCAGTTCGTTCAAAAGCTGCGCCGCCTGGCGGATTGCCTGGAACAGGGCAGACCGTTCCGCATCCAGGTGGCAGGCGAGCGCATCACGGTTCCGGGGGACGCTCTGGTGAATATCGAACATGAGCGCGAGAAGGGGGCGCACGAGATCGAATTCCAGCTCAAATGGAACGAACCCGCCTAGTCGCCGCCCGCCCTACAAAGAAAATCGGCCGACCATTTCTTTGAGCTGCTCGGAAAGGACGGCCAGTTGCGCCGCGCTGCGATCGACGCGCGTGCTGTTGCCGGCGATCGCGTCCGCCGCCCGGCCCACATGGGCGATCTCACCGGCGATATCGTTGACCGCCGTCGAACTCTGGGCGATGTTGGCGTTGACCGACTGGATGCCTTCGGCCGCCTGGGCCACATTGCCGGCGATTTCATGCGTGGTGGCGGACTGCTCTTCTATGGCCGCCGCAATTCCGGCTACGATCTCATTCACTTTGGAAACCACGGCGCCGATCGCCCCGATGCCGCCGACCGTCCCTTGGATCGAACCGCGGATCTGACCGATCTGCTGCTTGATGTCGGTTGTCGCCGCGGCGGTCTGGCGGGCCAATTCTTTGATTTCATTGGCTACCACGGCGAAGCCCTTGCCGGCTTCACCAGCCCTGGCGGCCTCGATCGTGGCGTTCAGCGCCAGCAGGTTGACCTGTTCGGAGATCTCGGTGATCGTCTCCAGGACCCTGCCGATCTGCTGCGCGGCGTGACCCAATTCGCTGACCTGCTGCGAGCACTCCTCGCTCTGGGACATGGCCTCGGCCGCGATCTGGCGCGCCGAGGCCGTGTTTTTGGCGATTTCATTAATGGTGGCGGACATTTCTTCCGAGGCCGAGGAGACGATCCCGATGTTCGCCGCAGCCTGTTCCGAAGCCGTGGCCACGGCCGTGATGTTGGCGCTGACCTGCTCGGCGGCGGCGGCCACCATGTTGGTCTGGGCTGCGGTTTGCTCGACACCCTGCGACATCTCTCCGGAGATGGCCGAAAGCTCTCCGGAAGAAGTAGACAAAGTGACCACGCCGCGCGAGATGTCGGCGAACATCGCGCCCAATTTGTCGGCCATGGCGTTCAAGGCTTTGGCGAGAATGCCGATCTCGTCCCGCTGATCCAGCGTGAGGCGCGCTTTCAGGTTGCCATCCGCCAGCGCGTGGGCAAACGCAGCGCCGGTGTGCAGGGGCCGCACGATCCCCAAAGAGATCAAAATCGCCAGCACGATTCCGACCGCGATCGCGGCAACGCCGAGCACGATGACCACCGTTCGGGCGGCGGCGGCGCGGCTAAGCAGTTGGGCATCCGTCACCAGCGCGTTTTTCACCTCTTTGCGCAAATGGCTGAAGTGCTCCTGGATCCGCGCCGTGGCCGGTTCGGTTTGTCGGGCGAAAAGGCGGCGCGCGGAGAGGATGCCGGAGAGATCCGCTTCCGCCGTTTTCTTCAGTTCCCTCAGCGCGCTCAAGCTCGTCTGAAGCCGCGCCAATGTTTGCGTCTCGAAAATCTGGCGGGCCTCGAGGTACTTGGATGGATCATTCTCGCCTTCCTTCATACTTTCGGCGATTGCGGCGGCGGATTGAAACAGTTGCCTGTGGGTTTCCTGCAGCGATTGGATTCCCTTCTGAACCGCGGATGAAGCGTTTGCCGAAACCTTCCGGGCCTCCGAATGCAGCCATGCGCCGAGAACCCCCTGGGCCGGGTCGATGGACACGGGCAGCGTGGATTGAAATTTAATGAAGGTTTCACGAATTTTGCCGGACCACTCCAACAGGTCGATTTCGGCGGCCAGCAGCGTGGCGGGGAGCGTTTCATCGGCCCGTCTGAAAACCCGGACGATCTGTTCAACCGAGGCATGCAGTTCGGTGTGGGAATCCCCGAGTTCTCTGATCCGCGGTTCGATCCCCGGCACGAGCGCCGCGGCCTTGCGGCTGCCGTCCCCTTCAAGCCAGCGGCCCAAACTGCATTTTTGAGCGTCGGTTTCGATCTCCTGGTCGGCGGAAGACTGATTGGTGAGCATCAGGTTCACTTTTTTGATCCAATTCAGGTGATCGATCTCCATTTGGGCCAGGCTGGCGTCCAGCCCATTGCTCACAATGACTTCGTCGGCGTCGTCCAGGATGCCTTCGATGCCGAGGACGCTCCATGTGCCGATAATCATGACCAATACCAGGAGGGCGCCGAACCCGGTACCCAGTTTGACGCTGATGCGTTGATCTTTCCATCGCATAACTTCAACCCTTTCGACTGGACGGAAGATATCGTTATTTTTATCGCCCGCTGGATCGAAAGCATTAGCCGGTCTGCCGATAAACTTCGCTTCAAACCGCCATGCCGGATCGCGCCGGCTTCAAATGCTTCTTCCGGTGCGTGGCGCAGCGGCTCGAAAGCCGCCGTCCAGGCTGACGGCCCGATACGCGTTTTCCAACGCGCTGCGGCAATCATGGATCGATTTGCATGGGATTTTTAATTCGCGCGGGATCGATCCGCCGGGTTGCCGGCTCGCGCGAAGGCGTGCGGTGCACTAAAAATAGCGCCGACCGCCTTTGAACCGCGTTTCGAAGTACGGGTCGGACAAAGCGGTCCGGCAGATGCGTTTGCCGCGGCTGGGCGCGTGGATGAAACGGCCGTCTCCGCTGTAGATGCCGACGTGGTTGATGCGCTTTGAGCCTCCGATGCTGAAGAATACCAGATCGCCCTTCTGGAGCGCCTCCCTGTCGACCGGATCGCCGGTCTGGAATTGTTCGGCTGCGCTGCGCGGCAGTTCCATTCCGTGCAGACGATAGACGGTCATGGCCAATCCGCTGCAATCGAATCCGTTCTGCTTGGAGGTGCCGCCCCACCGATAGGGAACGCCGATGAACGTTCCGGCTGTTTCGACCAGCTTGTGCTGCAATTCCGCCCGCTGGTCGATCAGCGGCTGGACCGCTTGCGGTTTGACGATGTAGAACGACTCGATCATGCCGCGGTCCTGAAGCTTTCCTGCGCGGTAGTAGGCCGTTTCCCTGGAATCGAAGCGCTCCAGGCGCACCTTGTAAAAGCCGTCCCGGTCAAGGAAGTAGTATGCATCCAGGCCGTTTTTGATCAGACGCTCCATATAGGCCTGGGCGCGTTCGGCGGTGGAGAACACGCCGGCCTGAATGGTGTACTCGATCGAGGGCAGGCGCGAGATGAGCGGCGGCGGAGGGGGCGGCGGCAGAACCGTCTTCTGCGGCGCAGCCGGAGGGGGCTGCGGCAGGGACGGCGTCAACACGGGCGGGGGGGACGCACAGGCTGCTAAAACCCAGCACGCGGCCGCCAACAGCCACGCCCGCACAACGGTTTCGCTCGAATCGGTATGGGTCAGGCGCTTCGGCATGGGCGCCACCATAATCTGCCGCCCGCGAGATGTAAACCCCCCGGCTTGCCTCACCGGCGGTGGGGCCGCGAACGATGGAAAAAGATTGACATGCCAACAGTTGTAGTTTACAATAGTTGTCAATTACACTCAGGAGGATTTGGATGAAGCATCCCGAGATTCGTCGATTCCGTAAAACATTGCGCCGTTTTGAACAGCTGGTGGCGGCTCAGCTCAAAGGGTCGGGCTGCTGCAGCGGCGTGACTCTTGCCCAGTGCCATGCACTTCTGGAGATCGAAGCACGCAGGGAGCTCAGCCTCAGCGAATTGGCCCAGCAGCTCGGATTGGACAAGAGCACCCTGAGCCGGACCATTGACGGGCTGGTCAATATCGGCCTGGTGGCGCGCGCGACCGACACCGCCGACCGGCGCAGCGTCCGCCTCTCGCTCACCGCCCAGGGCCGCAGCACCTGCGATCTGATCAATACCAACAACGACGCGTTATATGCCCGGGTGCTGTCGCGGATCGACCCGGAGCGGCGGCAGGCCGTGTTCGAGGCGTTCCAGACGCTCGTCGATTCCATGGCCGCGGAACTGAAGGGCGGCGATTGCGGTTGCGCCGTGACCCCGTGAAAGGAATTTGTATGGACGCCGATGCATATTTCGAACAGGTGGCACCCCGGTGGAAAACGACCGGTGCCGGGGAGGAGGCAGACCCCGAGGCCGTCGCCGAACGCGGCGCGGCTCTGTTTTCCGAAGGTTTTTATTGTGCCGAGAGCGTGCTGCAGGCGGTCGCCGAGTCGCATGGTCTCCGTAACGCCGCGCTCTCCAGAATCGCCACCGGGTTCTGCAGTGGAATGTCGCGCACATCGGGGATGTGCGGCGCATTGTCCGGCGGGATCATGGCATTGGGGCTTTTAACCGGCCGCGCCGCTCCCGGTGACGACAAGGGGCTTTGCTACACGCTGACCTACCATCTTGTCGGGCATTTTCGCGAGCGTTTCAAATCGATCGCCTGCTCCGACCTGCTGGGCTGCGACATCGGCACCGCCGAAGGCGCCCGCCGTATCGAACAGGAGCGCCTGGAAGAGAGCGTTTGCGTCCGGGTCACCCGGGAAGTAGCGCGAATGGCGACCGAATTGCTGAGCCTACGCCACCGGCTGCGGCACCCGTTGTTGAGTCAACGAGAGCTGGAACCGCAGAAC
>JAEYRZ010000043.1 GCA_023435265.1 Pseudomonadota bacterium | reverse complement strand
GTCACCGAGCGGACCCGCGAGATCGGTTTGCGCATGGCCGTTGGGGCGCGCGCGAGGGACATCATGCAACAGTTCATGGTGGAGGCGGTGGTGCTGTGCCTGACCGGCGGCGCCCTGGGAATCGCATTGGGCCACGGCGGTTCGATGCTGGTGCGCCTCCTGCTGCGCTGGCCCGTTGAAACGTCCCCGGCGGCCATTGCGGCCGCCGTGCTGGTCTCGGCCGGGGTGGGCATGATTTTCGGCTTCTACCCTGCCTGGAAGGCCTCACGCCTCGATCCGATCGATGCGCTGCGCTATGAGTGAGATGCCGATGAACGACAGACTGCTTCTGAAACCACGCCGCAGGCCGTTGCCGACGGCCGTCGCCCTGACCCTCCTGCTGGCCGCCTGTGCCGTGGGGCCCGATTTTACGAAACCGCAACCGGAACTGCCGGATCGGTGGTCCGGTCCGGCAGTCGCGGACCAATTGCCTCCGGCGGCTGACGCTCCCGACGTGCTGGCCCGCTGGTGGATGCATTTCGACGATCCGACCCTGGACCGGCTGATCCGCAAGGCCCTGGCCGCCAATCCCGACATCCGGCTGGCCGAGGCGCGTCTGCGCCAGGCCCGTGCGGCGAGGGGCATTGCGGCCGGTGGATTGGGGCCGGCACTCGAGGGTTCGGGATCTTATCGACGCAGCCGGTCGGGGGGCGCTTCGGGCGGGAGCGGAGAGATCATCGGCGATCAGTACCAGGCGGGCTTCGACGCCATTTGGGAGATCGACCTCTTCGGCGGCCGCCGCCGGGACCTGGAGGCGGCCGATGCCGATCTGCAGGCCGCCATCGAAAGTCATCGCGACGCGCGGGTGAGCCTGATCGCGGAAGTCGCCCGCAACTACATCGGGCTGCGCGCCCTGCAGCAGCAGCTTGTCATCACGCGCCGGAATCTTTCCGCCCAGCAGCACAGCACCGATTTGACGCGCCAGCGCTTCGAAGGAGGATTCGTCAGCGCTCTCGATGTGGCCAACGCACAGGCCCAGGCCGCCACGACGGCCGCTCAGCTGCCCGCCCTGGAGGCCCAGGCGCGGCAGGCCATCCATAGTCTGAGCGTGCTTCTGGGCGCTCCGCCGGCCGATTTGAGCGCCGAACTTTCCCCGGAGGCGGCGATCCCCATCGCGCCGCCCGCCGTGCCCGCGGGCGTTCCCTCCGATCTCCTCCGCCGGCGCGCGGACATCCGGGCGGCCGAAGCCGGCATCCATGCCGCCACCGCCCGCATCGGCGTGGCCGCCGCCGAACTGTTCCCCAAGTTCACGCTTTCCGGGGCCCTCGGGTATCAATCCGACGATTTCGGCTCCTGGTTCGACTGGGCCAATCGGTTCTGGTCCCTGGGGCCCTCGGTGCGCTGGCGCCTGTTCGAAACCGGCCGCATCCGCGCGGGTGTCGAACTGCAGCGGGCTCTGCAGGAGCAGGAGGTCATCCTCTATCAGCAGATCGTGCTGACCGCGCTGCGGGAGGTCGAGGATGCCCTGATCGCCGCAGCCAAGGAGCAGGCCCGCCGGCAAACCCTTTCCGAAGCCGTGGCCGCCAACCGCAAGGCCGTGCGCCTTGCGCAACTGCTCTATACCGAAGGCCAGACCGATTTCCTGAACGTGCTGCAGGCCCAGCGCGCGCTCTACACCTCCGAAGACGCCCTGGTGCAGAGCACGCGGGATGTGGCAAGCAACCTCGTGGCTCTGTACAAAGCACTCGGCGGCGGGTGGGAAGCCCTGGAGCGCTTGGAATAAACCCGCTTCCCGTTGATGGCGGTACCAGCCCTTTCAGACAGGCGTCGCGCGGCCGGAAAACCGACCTGTATCCGCCCGCGGCGATCGACCCCGTTGACGCATCATCCTTCAGATTCCTCATGTCTGCTGCGAGAAAAGACGATAATGTCGTTGCTGGCGCGGTTTGCACCCCTGCTCGAATATTGTGGACATTGTGTCCACGGAGGCGTATACCACGCCTCCGTTTGCGTTATGGTGCCGGATCGAAGGGTGTGGCCAATGCATTTGAAAGTTCGTGAAGCCGCAGATTTGCTGGGTGTCTCCACCAAAACGATCTATCGCTGGATTGGCGACCGGAAGATCCCTTTTCATCGGCTGGGCGATCAATATTTGTTCGAGCGGGCGGAACTCTTCGAATTCGCCATCCAGGAACGGCTGCGCCCCTCGCCGCGCCTGCTTCAGGAAGCTGAAACGATCGACCCCGGCAGCATCGTTGAATGTCTCGAAAAAGGGGGGATCTATTACCGTGTAGCCGGTACGACCAAGCATCAGGTGCTGCAAAACGCGCTGAAGATGATCAACGGCATCGAACAAGCCGCCATGGGCTCTCTTCTGGAAATGTTCCTGGCACGCGAAGCGCTCGCCTCCACCGGTATCGGCGACGGCATCGCCATTCCGCACACCCGCACCCCCCTGGTGGGATATGTGAACCGTCCGCTGTTGTCGCTCTCGTTCCTGGAAACACCGATCGATTACGATGCGCTGGACGGCAACCCGGTCCAGGCGCTGTTCCTGTTGATATCGCCGACGATCCGCGTCCATCTCCGTATTCTTGGACGATTGTCCTTTGCGCTCAAGGATGGAAGGTTCAAAGCGGTGGTGCAGCGGCGGGAAACCCGCGAGGCGATCCTGGCCGCCCTGGGCGAAATCGAAACCGGCATGCCCGAGTAGAACGCCATAGGAGAATAGCCGCGATGTGGAGCCTGCTTGTGGGATGCGCGATCATGCTGGCCGGCGCACTGGCGCCCTTGATCGCCGGCCGCGGAAGTCGGCTGGGGGCATCGCTGGCCACCCTGTCGGTATGGGCGGGGTGCCTGGCCGCGCTGCATCCGGTGATCGGCACCCTGGCCGGTCTGCCCCAGGAGCGCCTGGCCGTCCCCTGGAGCATTCCCTTCGGCGCCTTCGCCATCGGCCTGGACGGCCTCTCGGCGCTGTTCGTACTGCCGCTCCTGCTTCTTGCGCCGCTATGCGGCCTTTATGGGCGGGCCTACTTGCGCGCAAGCGGGTCCAGCTTCTCCTGGTGCTTTTATAACCTTCTGATCGTGAGCATGCTGCTGGTCCTGACCGCGCGCGACGGCATCCTGTTCCTGCTGGCGTGGGAACTCATGGCGCTCAGCTCATTTTTCCTCGTGGTGGTTGAGGACCGTTCCGCAGCGGTGCGCAAGGCCGGCTGGATTTATCTGACCGCCACCCACCTGGGCGCCGCCGCGCTGCTGGTATTTTTCGCGCTGCTCGGCGGCCGGGCGGGCACGTTCGCATTCGAGGGCTTCGGCGCCGCAAGCGGGCCGGCCCACATTCTGTTCATCCTGGCGCTGGTTGGTTTCGGATCCAAGGCAGGCATCTTTCCGCTGCACGTATGGCTTCCGGAAGCCCATCCGGCGGCGCCGAGCCATGTCTCGGCCATCATGTCGGCGGTGATGATCAAAACCGGCGTTTACGGTCTGTTGCGCACAATCACCTTCCTGGGGCCGCCCCCGCCGGCCTGGGGCTGGACGCTGGTCGGCATCGGGCTGGCCTCCGGCATCTACGGAGCGGCCCAGGCCCTGGCGCAGAAAGATCTCAAACGGCTGCTGGCATACAGCAGCGTCGAAAACGTCGGAATCATCCTGCTGGGCATCGGCACCGGCTTGTTGGGCTTGAGCCGGGGAATGCCGTTGGCGGCCGGATTGGCCATGGGCGGCGCACTGCTGCACGTGCTCAATCACGCACTCTTCAAAAGCCTGCTCTTCATGGGCGCCGGTTCGGTGCTGCACGCCACCGGGACGCGTCAGATCGATCAATCGGGCGGGTTGATCAAGCGTATGCCCTGGACCGCAGGCACTTTCCTGATCGGCGCGGCGGCGATTTCGGCCCTGCCGCCGCTCAACGGCTTCACAGGCGAGTTTTTGATTTACTCTGCCGGAGTGCACGCAGCGCTGTCCGGCACCATCGCGTCCGTCGGGCTCTCCGCCGCAATCCTGGGCGGGCTGGCGCTGATCGGCGGACTGGCCGCCGCCGCATTCACCAAATGCGCCGGTTTGGTTTTCCTGGGTGAAGCGCGCAGCCAGCATGCGGAACAAGCGCATGAGGCCCCCGGCGCGCTGCGCGGCCCCATGCTGCTGCTGGCCGGACTCTGCCTGCTGGCGGGGCTTGCCGGACCCTGGATGCTGGCCCTGGTCACGCCCGCCCTGCGGGTGCTGAATGCCGGCGGCCCGGCGGAACTTTACCCGGCCGCGACCGTTTCCATCCTGTGGCGGGTGACGTTGGTATCCGCGCTTTTTCTGATTGGGGCGACACTGGTGTGGGCGCTCCGGCGGCTGCAGAACCGCCGGCGCGGCTGCGGCGGTCCGGTGACGACCTGGGACTGCGGGTATGCCCGGCCTTCGGCCCGCATGCAGTATACCGGGTCTTCGTATGTCCAGCCGCTTTCGGACCTGCTGCATGCGTTCCTGCGCACGCGCCGCAGCAGCGCCGCCATTACCGGCTATTTCCCGGAGAGCATCGGTTTTGCCACCCGAACGTCCGACCTGGTGCGGACCTGGTTTTTCGATCCATTGTTCCGCGCCGTGGCCCGCTGCCTGTCGCCGCTTCTGGCCCTGCAGCACGGCCGCATCCACCTCTACGTACTTTACGTGGCCGTGATTCTGATCGGTCTTCTGGTCTGGAAAGGGGGCGCCTGATGCGCACCTTCGCCTGGGTGCTGCCTTTGATGGGCTGGGTGATGGCGCCCCTGCTGGGCGGCATCATCAACCGCGTCAAGGCGCGCTTCGCCGGACGCAAAGGACAACCCCTGTTGCAGGGCTACTACGATCTGCTCAAGCTGCTGAGAAAAGGTGCGGTTTACAGCCGCTCCGCAAGCGGCGTCCTCCGGGCGGCCCCGGCCGTGATCCTGGCCGCCCTGCTGCTGGCCACCACGCTGATCCCCTGGGGCGGCCTGGCGGCCCCGCTGGCCTTCGGCGGCGATTTTGTCCTGCTGGCCTATCTGTTGGGCCTGGCGCGCTTTGCCATGGTCCTGGCCGCCCTGGATACCGGATCCAGTTTCGAGGGCATGGGCGCCAGCCGCGAGGTGCAGTTCGGGGCGCTGGCCGAACCCACGCTGCTGCTGGGCATGGTGCTGCTGGCGGTTCAATCGGGCCGCGCCGGGCTGTCGGAGATCGCGGCAGGCATCGACCCGGCCGCCTGGCGTTCGGCGCCGGCTATCCTTTTTCTGCTGGTGTGCGCCTGGATGGTGCTGCTGCTGGCCGAAAACGCGCGCATCCCGGTGGACGATCCCAACACGCACCTCGAATTGACCATGATCCATGAAGTAATGATCCTCGACCACTCCGGTCCGGATCTGGGCATTCTGATGTATGCGGCCGCTTTGAAGCTCTGGCTCTTCAGCACGCTTCTGGCGAACCTGGTCATTCCCATGCGCCCGGCCGAAGCCTGGCTGCAGGTCGTGCTGATCGCGGCCGGCACGCTCGGCATGGCCGTGGTGGTCGGCGTGGTGGAGTCGGTCATGGCGCGCCTGCGCCTCGTTCAGGTACCAAAACTGCTGATCGGTGCGGGCGTCCTGGTCGCAACGGCGCTGATCATGCAATTGATCGGATCGCGATGAAACTGAAATGTCGCGTTCCAAACGCATGAAAACAGGGACGAACCGGGCGTAATCTGACTCAAGCCTGGAGCTTGAAGCTTAAAACGCCTTCAACGCGCATCGATTCGGACGTAACGTGAATACACTGGCCATTCTTCTCGCTTTGACCTGCATCTTCCTGCTGGGCGCCAGCCGCCTGCGCATCTCGATCCGGCTGGTGGCGTTGCAGGGGATTCTGCTGGGCATCGCCGCCATTCTCGATGGCCTGTACAGCCCCTCCATGGACAGCTGGGCGATCGGGCTGGGGGGCATCCTGCTCAAAGGCGCGCTGCTGCCCTGGCTTCTGCTGTACGTGCTGCGCCGCTCGGGGGCGCGGCTGGAGATCGAACCGTTCGTCGGTTTCGGCGCCTCGATGCTGTGCGGCGCTGGACTGCTGGCCCTGTCGGCCTGGATCGCCTTCCGCGCAGGGATCGACAGCCGGGCGATCTCGCCGGCCCTTTTCGCCGTCTCGCTCTTTTTGCTGCTTACCGGGCTTTTTCTGATCGTGACGCGCCGCAAGGCCATCGCCCAGACCCTGGGGTACCTGGTGATGGAAAACGGCGTTTACGCAATGGGCCTGGGAATCGGCCATGAATTTTCCTTCCTTGTGGAGATGGGGGTGCTGCTGGATGTCTTCGTCGGCGTCTTCCTGATGGGCATCATGATCTTCCAGATCGACCGCGTTTTCGAGCATACCGATGTCGACCGTTTCACGGAGCTGTCGGATCTGATGATTTCCGAGGCGCCGGCCGCCGAACGGGAGGTGCCGCGATGATCGCCTGGGCTCTGATCCTGCTGCCCACCTGTGGCGGGCTGGCGGCTTATTTCGTCCGGCCCGACCGGCCGCGCAGAATGATGTGGGGCCTTGCGGCCGCCGGCCACGCGCTGCTTTCCGGACTGCTCGCCTGGCGGGGCGGCGGCGTGACGGGCGAATGGATCGGCTTCGACGATCTGAGCCGCATCTTCCTGCCCCTGACCAGCCTGCTGTTCCTTGCGGCGACCGTTTACGGCATCGGCGCGCTGCGCCGGGACACGGTTCAGCCCCACCCGGAGATGGAAGAGGACAGCCCCATCTTCGGCGGGCGGCCCGAGGCGGTCTTCACCGGCTGCATGCTTTTTTTCCTGGCCAGCATGACCATGGTGATCCTCAGCCGCAATTTCGGCCTGCAGTGGGTGGCCGTGGAGGCCACCACCCTGGCCAGTGCGCCGCTGATTTACTTCCACCGCAACCGCCGCTCTCTCGAGGCAGCCTGGAAATACCTCCTGATCTGCTCGGTGGGCATCGCCCTGGCCCTGGTCGGTGTCTTCAGCCTGGCCCTGGCCGGTGCCGACGTGATCCACCACCTGACCGTCGACGCCATGGCGGAAAACGCCGACCGCCTGAACCTGCGCTGGGTCAGGCTGGCCTTCATTTTCCTCCTGGTGGGCTACGGCACCAAGATGGGGCTTGCCCCCCTGCACAACTGGCTGCCCGATGCGCACAGCGAAGCCCCTTCGCCGGTGTCGGCCCTGCTGTCGGGTGCGCTGCTCAACTGCGCCTTCATCGGCATCCTGCGCCTGCAGCAGGTCTGCGTCGCGGCCGGCCTCGCGGAATTCGGCAACGAGCTGCTGGTGCTCTTCGGCTTGGTTTCCATGGGGCTGGCCGGGGTGTTCATCCTGCGCCAGGCCGACTACAAGCGCATGCTGGCCTACTCGAGCGTCGAACACATGGGCATCCTTGCGCTGGGGGTCGGCCTGGCCGGTACGGGTGCTTTCGGCGCCCTGCTGCACGCCGTCAACCACTCACTGGTCAAGGCCATGCTCTTCATGGCGGCGGGCAACATCCTGTGGGCCTACCGCTCCAAGCGTGTGGCCCAGGTGACCGGCGTCATCCGACGCATGCCGGCCTCGGGCCTGCTCTGGATGGGTGGTTTCCTGGCCATCGCCGGCTCGCCGCCCTTCGGTACATTTTTCAGCGAATTCACGATTCTGCAAAGCGCCCTGGACCAGGGACGTTATTATGTGGCCGCGCTTTACCTGATCTTCCTGACGCTGGTGTTCGTGGGCATGGCCGGCATCGTGATCCGCATGGCTCTGGGGGAACCCGATCCCCGGCAGGCGCCCGTGCGCACCGATCCCTGGTGCGTGGCGCCGCCCATGCTGTTCGGAATCCTCGCCCTTGCGCTGGGTCTTTACGTTCCCACCGGCCTGCAAGAGGTGCTGCGCGATGCCGCGGCGCTCGTCGGAGGCAGGGGATGAAAACGTCGCCGGCTCTTTGCCGCAATGGACAAAGCCTGCCGCTCGCGGCGGTTCCCGAACTTGCGCCGGATTGTTTTCGCATGCGGGTACTCGAACGGCTCGCCGCCGGCGGGCGCCTGTGTGCGTACTTCGGCTGGACCGACGGACAGGGCGGTGTGGTCCTGACGGCCGTCCTTGGGTTCGACCAGATCGGCTACCTGGAGCTGCTGTGCACGCGCGTCGAGGGCCGCATCGCCGCGCTCACCCCGCAAGCTCCCGAGGCGCACTGGTTCGAGCGCGAGATCGCGGAACAGTGGGGCCTCGCCCTCGAGGGCCATCCATGGAACAAGCCGATCCGCTTTCAGCCTCCGATGGGAGGAACACCCAGCGCCTCGGAAGCGATTGAAATCGGGGTGACCGATTATTTCCGCGTGAAGGGGCAGGAGGTCCACGAAGTGGCCGTCGGCCCGGTCCATGCGGGCATCATCGAGCCCGGACATTTTCGCTTCCAGTGCCACGGCGAAACGGTGCTGCACTTGGAGATCGAACTAGGATATCAGCACCGCGGCATCGAGCGCGCCCTGCGCGGCGGGCCGGATGCGCGCACGCGGCGTTACATGGAAACCCTGGCCGGCGATACCACCGTCGGTCATGCCACCGCCTTCGCCCTGCTCATGGAAGGGCTGAGCGGCCGGCCGGCACCGGCGCGCGCGCAGTCGATCCGCGCCGTCGCCCTGGAGCTCGAGCGTCTGGCCAACCACACCGGCGACCTGGGCGCCCTGGCCGGCGACGTGGGTTTCCTGCCGACCGCAGCTTACTGTGGGCGGCTGCGCGGCGATTTCCTGAACGCCACGGCCCTGTTGTGCGGCAGCCGCTTCGGCCGCAACCTGGTCCGCCCGGGGGGCGTGGGCTTCGACCTTTCGGTCCGTACCGCCGTCGAACTCGCCAAACGGCTCAAGGTCGCGTTCCGGGATGTGCAGAGCGCGGTGGAATTGCTGTGGAGCACGCCATCGGTACGGGCGCGCTTCGAGGAGACCGGCGGACTGGACGGCAGGGACGCCCGGGCGCTGGGCTGGGTAGGTCCATGTGCGCGGGCCTGCGACGTTTCCCGCGATGTACGCTACGACCATCCCTGGGATGCCTTCAAGGTCCACCTGATTCCGCCCGCCACCTGGCCCACCGGAGATGTTTTCGCCCGCGCTCGGGTGCGCTGGCTGGAAATGAATCGTTCCCTGGAGTTCATTCTTCAGCAGCTTCAGGAAATGCCGGGCGGGCCGTTCCTGGGCGAAGCGGCGCAGCCGGCTCCCCGGTCCATCGCCGTTGCGCTCACCGAAGGATGGCGGGGCGAAATCTGTCACGTGGCCGTGACCGACGCTCACGGGCGGTTCGCCGCCTACAAGGTGGTGGACCCCTCCTTCCACAACTGGTTCGCGCTGGCGCTGGCCCTGCGCGGGCAGCAGATTTCCGACTTCCCGCTGTGCAACAAGAGTTTCAATCTCTCCTACTGCGGGCACGATTTATAGAGGAACGCCATGTTCAAAGTATTACAGGCGCGCCGGCAACAAAAATACCGCACGCATGCCTTCCCCCGACAGGCACCGGAGCTCCCCGAGCTGTTCCGGGGGCGTCCGGCGGTCGATGCGTCCCTGTGCCGGCCGCAGTGCGATGCCTGTTTCGATGCCTGTCCGACGGGCACCGCGCAGCGGGAGCAGGGCGCCCCGCGAATCGACATGGGGCGCTGTCTCTTCTGCACCGACTGCACCGAGGCCTGCACAGCCGGCGCCATTCGATTCACCGGCGACTACCGCCTGGCGGCGCGCCGCCGTGAAGACCTGCTGATGACGGGCACGGCGGACGCAGCGCTCGATGCGCCCTTGCGGCGGCTTTTCGGGCGGTCGCTCAAGCTGCGCCAGGTCAGTGCCGGCGGCTGCAACGCCTGCGAGGCGGACACCAATGTGCTGACCACCCTGACTTTCGATCTGGGCCGCTTCGGCATCCAGTTCGTGGCCTCGCCGCGCCACGCGGACGGCTTGATCGTCACCGGTCCGCTTACTGAAAACATGAAGCTCGCGCTTCTGAAAACCTATGAAGCGGTGCCGGCGCCCAAGATCGTCATCGCCGTCGGCGCCTGCGCGATCTCGGGGGGCCTCTATGCCGGTCATGCCGAATGCCGCAGCGGCATCGCCGGCATCCTGCCGGTCGACCTCTTCGTGCCCGGCTGTCCGCCGCACCCGTGGACGATCCTGGATGGACTGCTGCGCCTTTTGGGCATTGAAACTCCGGAGCCGCGCGGCAGGTAGGGACCGGGTCGTTACCGAGGCAGGCCGGACAAAAAAAGGCAGCCCGGAGCCGGGCTGCCTCACCTCACCATAACGGCATCTCAAAAGCGGATGCCTAGCCCGACGGAATAGACCGTGCGGGCGTCCTCGAACAGGTCGTCGTCGTCACCTTCATCGAGGAGATAATTGTACTCCGCGCTGCCGTAAACGAAGGCGTCCGGGGAGACAAAGAATTTGAGCCCGGCTTCCGGACCGGCGATCCACGTGTCGTTCACACCGTCGCCGTACAGGTAACCGGCATTCACTCCGACAAACGGCTTCAACCGATTCAGGTCGAAGTTGTAATCGGTGAACAGGCGGGTCGAGCCGTTCCAGTCATTGTCACTGCCCTCCCGGTCGGCGAAACCGATTCCCTGCCGCAGGCCCACTTCCCACCCGGGAGTGAGAAACTTGGCCAGGCTGCCCTCGACGGAAAACAGCGTATCGTCGAAATCTTCGTCGGCGGAGCCGCTGCCGTTCAGCGTGAACTCCCAATCCCCGGGATTGTACCCGTAGCTTTCCTGGGCCCAAACCATGGATGGAAATGCGACCAATGAAGCCAGCAAGACGAATAGTAGTCCTTTTTTCATATGCGTCTCCTTGAAGTGGATTTGTCGATCATGTGAGGATGCGTCTGCAGACCGACGGCGGGAACGTACATCGGGAAGAAAACGCCTGAAATACGCTCCAGAACGTACTTGGCACGTTCAAAACCCCGATACTCAACATTATTTTTGTATGAATCGAATAAAGTGCTGGATTGTAGATGGTCTGCGGGCGGTGATGCGAAATAGTTAAAGCCGGGCGCTGATTTTAGATCCCCGTCAAAATGCCGCAGCGGAATGACAAACTCTTTTCGAGGGAACCGGGGGCTCCAAAGCGAGCAGTTTGAACTTGCATTTTGCCTATCGATGGACTACCTTGCGCACCGTTTCAATCCAAGCGCCCGTGAACTTTCGGGCCGCGAGCATCATCAAGAGGAGCATATGGACAGAGATTCAGGCGGAAGTTGCGAAACACAACCTCCCAGTAGACCGTGCCATACGGCGGTCGCCGTCCATCCGGCCCTCAGACGATTGCGCCTCCCGGCGAACTTTGCGGTTTCCCGCTAAGGCGCTCCTTTCGTTCTGACGACCGGCCCGGCCGTCGGAGGAAAGGAGGCGCCAATTGGCATACACCCTCAATATCAATTGCTTTGTGGATCCGGCATTGACGCAGGAGTGCGCCGTGCAGGTCGCAGCGTTGCGCAGCCTGCATCCCTCGGACATCGCAGAAGCCTTGGAACACAGTGCAGCGCCCCCGGCCCAGCTGACCGAGGTGCTGCTCAAGGTCGGCAACCATAAAGCCGTGGATGCCTTCGCCCAGCTCTCCATCGAGACTCAGCAAGCATGTCTCGAAGGGGCCAACTCGCAAACCATGCTGCGCTTCATCGAGCACATGGAGCCGGACGACCGCGTGGACCTGCTCAAGGCCCTGGACGACGATGTGCGCGAAGGGCTCATGCCGCTCATCGCCCAGGCCGAGCGCAATGACATCCGCAAGCTGTGGCAGTACGAGGAAGGCACGGCCGGTGCGGTGATGACCACCGAATATGCCGTGCTGCCGCAAAACCTGACTGCCGCCGCGGCGCTCGAAAAGCTGCGTCTGCAGGCACCCAACAAAGAAACCATTTACTACATCTACATTACGGACACCGAGCGGCGCCTTCTGGGCATTCTGTCGCTGCGCGACCTGATCATGGCCAAGCCGAACACCGAACTGAGCGCCATCATGCAGAGGCAGACCATCAGCGTGCCGCACGATCTGGGCGTGGAAAAAGTGGCCGCGGCCATCTCAAAGTACGACCTTCTGGCCGTGCCGGTCGTGGATGCCGAGAACCGCCTGCTGGGCATCATCACCGTCGACGACGTCATCGACATCATCGAGGCCGAGGACACCGAAGACTTCCAGCGCATTTCGGCGGTGGTGCCGTTCGAGGAGGAATATTTCAAGCGGCCGCTGCCCCGGCTGTTCTGGAGCCGTTTTCTGTGGCTGGCGGTACTGCTGTTTACTTCCCTGCTGACCACCATGGCCATGGAGTGGAACGCCGATGTGCTGGGCCGGATGGTGGCGTTGGCCTTTTTCATCCCCCTGGTCACCGGCACCTGCGGCAATGCCGGCACCCAGTCGGCCACCATGATGGTGCGCGCACTGGCCCTGGGCGAGGTGCGCCCGCGCGATTTCGGACGCGTATTCCGGCGCGAGCTGATTATGGGATTGGCGCTGGGGGTCTCCCTGGGCGGCATGGCCTATTTCCGGGTATTCCTGCAGGACAAGGACGTGATGTTGGGATGCATCGTGGGCGCCGCCCTGATCGCCACGCTCCTGGCCGCCAATCTGACCGGAGCCTTGATGCCGTTGTTCCTGAAAAAGCTGCGGCTCGACCCGGCGCTCACCGCCGGTCCTTTCATCGCCACGATCATCGACGCCGTCGGCATCACGATTTACTTTCAAATGGCGATCGTGACCATGCGCTGGTTCGCCTGAGAGAGACTTGCATGCAGTGGCTTGAAGTCAAAGTGACCTTCGCTTCGGCGCAGGCTGAATTGGCGGCCGAGTTGATCGCCGATATTTTCTACGACCTCGGTGCCAAGGGCGTGGTGATCGACGATCCGGTTCAGGATGAGACTCAGGACTGGGGCGCCGATGCCCTGCCGCCGCCGGCCGAGCCGGCGGTCACCGGCTACCTGCCGGCCGACGACACGCTGAGCCGCAACTGCGCGTTTCTCGACGAACGCCTCGCACAGCTTTCGGCCCATGAGGCGATCCGCGCCCGCACCACCTACCGTAAGGTGGACGAAGAAGATTGGGCCGAGTCGTGGAAAGTCTTTTTTTATCCCCAGAAGGTTTCCGATCGTCTGGTCGTCAAGCCGACCTGGCGCGAATATCTTCCGGGCGATGGCGAGCAGGTCATTGAAATAGACCCCGGCATGGCTTTCGGCACCGGAACGCATCCAACCACCGTGCTGTGCATTCAGCTGCTGGAGCGGTATCTCGCCCCCGGCCAGTCCGTCCTGGATATCGGCACCGGCTCCGGCATCCTGCTGGTCGCCGCCGCGCGCCTCGGCGCCGGCCGCCTGACCGGAGTGGACTCGGACCCTGTGGCCGTGGCTGTGGCCCGTGATAATCTTCTGCTGAACGGGGTGGCGCCGGAGCGCTTCGACCTGCACCGCGGTCATCTGGCGGACCGCATCACGGCAACGTACGATGTGGTGGTGGCCAACATCCTGGCCGACGTCATCCTCGATCTGCTGGATCAAGTCGGACGCACCCTCAAGCCCGGCGGGCTTTTGATCTGCTCGGGCATCATCGAAGCGCGCCGATCCGAAGTGGCGGCCAAAATGGCGCGCCTCGGCTATGCGGCGATCGCGACCGAAGGCCGGGAAGATTGGGTGGCGATAGCCGGGCGAAACGGCGGTTCGGTGACCCATGCGCGATGAAAACATCAACGGGATGGCCCTGGATCTCTCCGGGGCACTGGTTTTGCTGCTGGACGAGCGCGGGCGGATGCTCGACGCCAATGCCGCCGCCCGGCGGTTCCTCGGGCTCGATCAGGCGGACTCGGCCCCGCCGTGTGCCGATGCGCTGTTTGGCGACGAAGCGCAGCGGTTGTTGTCCGAAGCCGCTTCGGCGCGAGGTGCACCCATTTCACGCCTGGAGGAAATCAGCGGCAGGGAAGGCCCGCGGCGGACGGTCGCCTGGACCCTTCAAGCAGTTTCGACGGGCACCCGAACGGAGGGGGCCATCCTGGCCGTGGGCCGCGATATCACCGAATATGTCCTCAACGAAAGAAAACTGCTCGAAGAGCGGTTCAATCTGGTCGAGCGCAATAAGGAGCTGAGCTGCCTTTACAACATCGCCCGCATTTCGGGACACCCGGAGATCCCGTTGGAGGGTTTGATTCGATCGATCGTGCAGTTGCTGCCGCCGGCATTCCAGTATCCCGCCCTGGCGGCCGCGCGAATTGAACTCGACGGCAGTCAGTACGCCACGGCCGGCTTCCGGGACGCCGAGCCGCGGCTGACGGAAACCCTGGTGATTTCCGGCAAGCCGCGTGGGGCGATCGACATCATTTACACGACGGATGCCGGTGATTCGGCGGGTGAGCAGATCCGTTTTCTACCGGAAGAACACCGCCTGCTGCGCACGATTGCGCGGCAGGCCGCGCTGCTGATCGAAAAAAAGCTTGCCGACGAGAAAAAGAGCGAACTGGAAAACCAGCTTCGGCACGCAGACCGGCTGGCCAAAATCGGTCAGCTGACGGCCGGTGTGGCGCACGAACTGAACGAACCGTTGGGCAGCATCCTGGGCTTCGCCCAGCTGGCGGCCAAAAGCAAACGGTTGCCGGCACAGGTGGCCCGCGACCTCGCGCATATCATCCAGTCCGCGCTGCACGCCCGCGAGGTGATCAAAAAGCTCATGCTGTTCAGCCGCCAGGTTCCCAATCGCAAGATGGAAGTAAATCTGAACAACCTGATTGCGGAAGGCCTGGCGTTTATCGAGCCCCGGTTCGCCGAAAGCAAAATCATTTTCGAAAAGAATTTTGATGATGCATTGCCGGCGATCAATGCCGATCCTTCACAGCTCACCCAGGTCCTGGTCAATCTGGTGGTGAACGCGATTCAGGCGATGCCCGGCGGCGGCCGGCTTTCGATTCAAACCGCGGCGGTGCCGGAAGGGGCCGTCCTGGTGGTTCAGGATACGGGCGTCGGTATGGATGAATCGGTTCGGGAGCAGATGTTCCTGCCGTTTTTCACGACCAAAGACATCGATCAGGGGACGGGATTGGGGTTGTCCGTGGTGCACGGCATCGTGGCCGGGCACGGGGGTAAAATCGATGTGCGCAGCCGAAAGGGCGAGGGCACGAGGTTTGCAGTGACGCTGCCCATCCGCAGTGAAGGAGGGGCCGATGCCGCACCGTAAAGCTAAATCACCGTTCAGGATACTCGTGGTGGATGATTCGCCCGATACCCGGGAAGTGGTCCGGCGGCACCTGGAGTCCGACGGCTACCGGGTCTTTACCACAGACGGGGTCGACGCGGCGGTTCAATTTCTCGCCCGGAATCCCATAGACTTGATCATCACCGATTTCAAGATGCCGCGGGTCAGCGGCATGGACCTTGTCCGCCACGTCCGCGAAAACCATGCCGATGCGGAGATCATGATGATCACGGGCTTCCCCACGATCGCGACCGCCGTAGAGGCCGTGAAAACCGGCGCCGAGGAGTACTTGGTCAAGCCGTTTACCGACGAAGAACTGCGTGCGGCCGTGACGCGCACGCTGGACAAGCTGGCGCGGCGGCGCAAGGCCCATGCCGAAGTCGGACGGATCGCCGATTTCGGAATCGTCGGCGAATCGACCGCCATGCGGCACGTTTTCAAGCTCATCGCCAAAGCCGCCGAATCCACCGCAACCGTGTTGATTTCAGGCGAAAGCGGAACCGGCAAGGAACTCATCGCCAGGGCTGTTCATTATCACAGCCGGCGCCGCGCCGCGCCTTTCGTCACCATGAACTGCACGGCCATTCCGGACAGCCTCATCGAAAGCGAATTGTTCGGCCACGTGAAAGGTGCGTTTACCGGCGCAGGCGAGTCGCGGGCCGGGTTTTTTCAGGTCGCGCATGGCGGGACGCTTTTTCTGGATGAAGTCGGCGACGCCAGCCCGCAGATGCAGTCCAAGCTGCTGCGCGCCATCCAGGATAAAACCATGACCATGGTCGGCTCGAGCCGCCCCTATACGGTCGACACGCGCCTGGTCGCGGCCACCAACAAGGATTTGCTGCAGTTGGTGCGCATCGGCGTTTTCCGCGAGGACTTGTACTATCGGCTGAATGTGCTCAACATCAATCTTCCGCCGCTGCGCGCCCGCGATGGCGATATTCTCCTGTTGATCAACACCTTCATGGCCAACTATGCCCGTGAAATGAACCGCCCGCTGCCGGTCATTCAGGATGCGGCGCTGCGCATCCTGAATGATTACCATTGGCCGGGCAACGTGCGGGAGTTGGAAAACCTGATTCAGCGCCTGGTGGTGCTTTGCGAGGGCGATCGCATCGAAGCCGCCGACCTTCCGCCCGCCATGCGATTCTGCGTCAGCCCGGACAAAGGCCTGAACCGAACGCTGGTGCAGGTTGAACTCGATCATATTCGGGATGTTCTATCCGCCGTAAACGGCAATAAAACGCAGGCCGCTCAAATTCTGGGAATCGACCGTAAAACCCTCCGCCAGAAGTTGAAGAAAATCCCTGTCGATTGAAAAGCATGGAGTCGGGGTTATTTCGCCCATCGGGGCGAAGTACCCCGGCTTTTCGGCGCCTGCGCTTGCGGAGCCGGCGCACCTGAAAATCGCCCCTGGGGCATAACGATCCCAAGTAATTGGAATTCCACAAAAACCCGCCTAATAAGTCCTCCGCCTCATATGCCCTGCATTGGTACGCCCCTTGCTCTTCTGCTTCTCCATGATCGGACGGAGGCGGCGCCCCTTTGGTTTTCGCCTGCTCGTGATTGAAGATATATTCTTCTGCCGCATCGTCTCCGTCCGGGTGCTGCATAAACTCATTTTCCCGGGAGTCGACCATGACCTCTGAAATACGACATTGGGGTATCTGCATTACGTGTTTGCATCGATCGGACTGCCTGAGCTTTCAAAACGGGTGCCGGGCAGGCCGCGCAATCTGGGACTGCAACGAATATGAAACCACTACGGCCGAACGAACGCCGGACCGCTCCGCTGCCCAGGAGCCGGCGCCTGTGGAGGACACGCCGGCCGGTAACGCCATGGGATTGTGTTCGAGTTGTGCCGGGCAGGCTGACTGCCTTCTTCCGTTCAGGCAGGGAGGCGTCTGGTTCTGCGGGGATTTCCACTGACGGGCCGTGGAGAACTTCGCTCGAACCGCCATGCCGTGCTGCGGTTCTCAAGATACGCAAGTATTATTGGACTCGTGAAAAGGCCATGACCACAGAGGACACAGGGGGCGCGAAGACGACGGATTGAAATACAGATCGATCCTCTGTGACCTCTGCGGTCTTTTTCAACAGCCCGCTGATCAGGAAGATGTCTGATCCGGCTCGCCGCCGTTGCGCAGTCCGGCCAACAATCCTCCGACCGTTTTGTCGGCGTCCCCCAGGAGAAGAATCGTCTTGGGGTCGTCGTAGAGCAAATTTTCCACACCGGAATAGCCGGGATTGCGATCGAGATTGCAGACCACCACGTGGCGAGCATCCTTGGCCATCAGGATCGGCATACCCGAAAGCGGCGTGCCCTCGATCTGCATGGCAGCCGGGTTGACCACGTCGCAGGCGCCGATCACGAGCGCAAGGTCCGTATGCTGGAGATCGTCGTTGATTTCTTCCATTTCAAAAAGCAGACTGTAATCGATATCCGCTTCCGCAAGAAGTACATGCATATGCCCGGGCATACGGCCGGCGACCGGGTGAATGGCGAACCGGACCGTTTTGCCGAGTTCCTTGAAATGGTTCGCAAGGGCCACCACTTTGAATTGCGCATGGGCCAGGGCCATTCCGTCGCCGGGAAAAACCACGACGCTGCGGGCCTCCCGGGCGATCTGGATGGCGTCGATCATGGCATCCACCGGTTTGCGCGGCGGTGCGGCAGGTGCGGCTGGCGCGGCAGGTGCGGCCGCGAAGATTTCGAATGCAGGGGAGCGCGCCGGCTGCTGCAGGCCGGCGAAAACTTTGATCACGCTGCGGTTCATGGCACGGCACATCACGTGGGTGAGAATCCAGCCCGACGCGGTCACCGTGGCGCCGAACGTGATCAACAAACGATCGCTCAGAATGATGCCGCAGGCTGCGGAAGCCAGGCCTGCAGAAGCATTGAGAAACGATATGAGCACCGGCATGTCGGCGCCGCCGATGCGGATGGAAAAAAGCAATCCGATGCCGATCGCCAGCAGTGCGGCGAGCAGCAGTAAAAGCGCCTTGGAAAGCAACGGTCCAACACCGATCGCCCATCCGCCGATCAATGCCGAGATGGCCAGGCCAAGCAGCAGAAGTTTCCCATGATGCGGTATCACTTGGGGCTTGGGTCGCAAGCGGCCGGAGAGTTTTCCACTGGCGATCATGCTGCCGGAAAAGGTGGCCGCACCGAGCAGAAGACCCATCGCCCCGGCGACCTGGTTGGCGATTGCGAGCGCCTCGCCGGGAGTGACCAGCTCCAGATAGGCGACCAGGGCTGCCGCCAGCCCTCCGGCGCCGTGTTGAAAGGCGACCATGGCTGGAATCTGGACCATGTTGACCCGCATGGCCAGGCGCCAGCCTGCGACCGCGCCCGCGCCCGTGCCCAGGATCAGCAGCCATGGATAGACAGGCGCATTGCGGCCGACCGTCAGGCCGATTCCCACGAGCATGGCCGCCGCCGCCAGCAGATTGCCGAATCTGGCCGTGACCGGCGAACTGAACAGGTAAATACCGGCCAGCAACACGAGGATGACGCCCATGTCCGGTGCGAATTTCAGGGCCTCAGTCATGGGGGGCCTCCCGGGAGGATGAGGATTCGGACTTGAACATCCTCAGCATGCGGCCGGTAATAAAGAAGCCGCCGACGATGTTGAAGGCGGCGGCAAAGAGCGCGACGGCCGCGAATGCCGGTTGCGGCCACGGGCGGGTTGTCGCCAGCAGCACGATGGCGCCCAGGATGACCACCGCGGAAATGGCATTGGTCATGGACATCAGCGGCGTATGCAGCATCTGCGGCACCCTGACGACCAACAGGTATCCGATGCCGAACGAAGCGATAAACACGACCAGTGCAAACAGGATATCGGTCATGCGTGAAGATCTCCTTCAAGACGCAATTTCTTACCGGTTCAAGATCGGGGCGCGACGGTTCCGTTGAATCCGTGCAGGTCAGTTGGCCTGCAGCGCCTTGAGCGTACCCTCATGCAGGATTTTGCCTTCCAGCGTGACCAGCGACCCGCGGACGATCTCGTCATCCAGATTGAGCCGACCGGGTCCCGATTTGCACAGGTTTTCGATGAAGTAGAACATGTTGTTGGCATAGAGCCAGGTGGCGTGCACCGGCACCGATCCGGGTATGTTTTTGGTTCCGATGATCAGTACGCCGTTGACCCGATGCTGTGCTCCCGGGACCGTGGCGGCACAGTTGCCGCCCTGATCGATGGAGACATCCACGATCACGGCGCCGCGCCGCATCGTGCTCAACATTTTCGAGGTGATCAGCGGCGGCGCAACCTGGCCGGGCACCAGCGCACACAGAATGATGATATCGGCTTTTTCGATAAGCGGCAGGAGGACATCACGCTCCTTTTCAAGCCATTCGGACGGCAGGGGACGCGCATATCCGCTGGGACTCTCCGCCAGCTCCGCGGGTACTTCGAACCCGACCACGGTGGCGCCCAGGCTTGAGGCCGCTTCGCGGGCTTTCGCGCGCGTATCGACCGCCGAAACCACGGCGCCCAGCCGTTTGGCGGTCGCAATGGCCTGCAGTCCGACGACACCGGCCCCGATCACGAGCGCCCGCGCCGGCTTCAACGGGCCGATGGCGGTTCCGACCATGGGCATGACGACCGGCAGATTGCACGCCGCCATCAGCACCGATTTGTAGCCGGTCAGGGTGCTCATCGAGGTCAAGGCGTCCATGCGCTGCGCCCGCGATATTCGCGGGATGCCGTCCATTGTGAAGGCGGCGATGTGCCGCGCCCGAAGCTGCTCCACCATCTCGTGGTTGCCCGGCGCCGCGGGGTGCAGAAAAGTGACCAGCGTCGCTCCCCGGCGGATCATGTCGACTTCGTGTTGACCCTGAGCGGTGTTGAAAACCGGTTCCTTGACCTTCAATACCATTTCCGCAGCCGCATAAAGGCTCGCGGCGTCCGGTTCGATCAGCGCCCCGGCTTCGGCGTACGAATCGTCCGGAATCAGTGCGCCGGCCCCCGCATCCTTCTCTACATGCACCGTGTAACCCAGTTGCCGGTACTTGGTCACGGTCTCCGGTGTGGCGGCCACCCGGTTTTCGCCTTCCAGGATTTCCTTTGGAATTCCGATGTGCATTTCATCATCCTTTCTATGTCAATGCCGGTCAATGGCCGAGGCCTCTTGAACATCCCCCAGGCATTGCCGCAGGGCTTCACTGAAAATCGGCGGCTGGGTGGACTGGAGCAACGTACGCATCCGGTCCGCCACCGCCGCGTACGCCCGGGATCGCCCGGCATTTCTGTACTGGTTGCGCACCAGATTCCTGAACGCCCGGCTGGCCAGGATGCGGAGTTCGCAATACGCATTTTCATCACACACCAGATCGAACACCTGATTCATCAAGTCATCCGACGGGGTCTCGATCTTGTCGACACACTGGAGCACCGCTTCGCGCAGGCGCCAATTCTCCCTGAAACGTAAAATGCGGATAAGCCCCTTCTGGCATTCAGCCAATCGACCGGCCGAATCGAGATCATCCAGGGTTTGCAGGGCGGAACCCCATTCCCGCAGGTTTCCAAAGGGATCAGCTTGCATGTTTTTTCCTCCCGTTTCATGGTGCACGGCGGCCGCCGGTTTGACCGGCATCAATCGCCTGGTACCGCCCGTTCCGCGGCCTGGAGGTGCTTGCGCGCTGCGGGCGCGATCTCTTCTAACGCGCGGCCGTGCTGCGGATTGTCATCGAGCTCGAAACAGCGCCGTTCAATGCCCGTGGCTTCCCTTCGGCGTGACCATGCACGCGTCCGCTTTTTCGCCATCGTCTTCCAGGCCGATAAAGTACTTGCGAGAGCACTGTTTTTGGGCAGCCTTCCGGGGCCTCTTCGAACGGCAATCCGATATCTCCAACCTCCTGAGCAATCTGTATGCCATTACATTTGCATCCGGGAGTTCCCGATTCAGGCGGTTTGATGACGATTTTAGCGGGAGATCGCGATGATGGATGGGATGCGGTGCAATTGGAGATGAGGAATTTTGCTTCAGTGGGGAAAGTCGCCCCACTTCGTCATTCGCATCGACGGCGTCGGTGCTGACGGGTTGCGGGGGTAAAATCGAGGTGGTTCACGCCTTGTGCCGCATGCGCGCCTGCAGACGCGTGCGGTTCCTCACGGGATGGGTTTGTTGGAGAACGCGCACGTCCCGGCAGGGGCGGAGAAGTGCGCGTCCGGCGGTGTTCGCGGCAGCACTACGGCATGCACGGGGCCGTGGCGCAGACGGCCGTCCGCCGCTCGATCTTAAATATCAGCGCGGACCGTGAATCCGGATCGGAGACGCCGTTCAGTATCAGGCGTACATGCGACGGCAGGCGGTTCGAGAGGCGTGAAATGACCTCCCAAATCTGCTCCCGGGAGCAGCCCCACAGGTCGACGATGACGCTCTGCCTCGCGAGAATACCGCCCCTCAGCCGAACGGCGTAAAGGCCGCGCAGCCACGGGGCGTTCAGTTCCCTCAGCACCTCGGTATTCAAAGCCGCTTCCCTGCGATCGCGGTATTTCAAGAAAAGGATGACGAGCAGCAGCGGCGCCGCGATCGCTGCGGCCATCAGGAGAAGTTGACCCGCTGTAAAAATGAAAGCCCCCATATGTCCCTCCTTGACGCTTGATGACAAGCGCCCTCTACGACGGAATGACCTGTTCCTGCGGATAGCTGGAAGCGATGCGGCGCAGCCGCGACCGGAGCATATCCACTCCGGCCGCTTCCAGCCGCCGGCACTCCACAATCAGATTTTTAGTCTTGGATTCCGGAATGGCGCGGATTTTGTCCTCGATCAGGCTCGAACAAACCACCACCGAGGCGGATTTGAGCATTTTCCCGATGCTCTCGGGCCGGTCGAAGGATCCTTCGACCACCGTGAGATGCGTCAGCCCCGCGCGTTCGATGGAGAGGCGCATGTTCTGTGCGCCGGTTCCATCATGACAGGCCACGCCCACGGCCGTGCCCTCGGGCAGCGCCGTGAGCCGCATCAGGGTTTCGAGGCTGGTGTCCGGCATCAGGCCGACCACGTCGATCGGCAATTTTTCGATGATCGCCTGAACTTCACGGATGTGGTAGAAGGTGGTGATCAGCAGCGCATAGCGCTTCAGGAAATCCGGTCTGCGCTTTACCTGCTTGCGCAGATCGTCAACCAGCACCGCGTCGACCGTGATGTTCAATTCCTGCTCGATCTGCTTGCGGAACAGCTCAGTATCGGACGTGTTGCATTCGACGAAAAGGGTGCGGATTTCCGCCATCGGATTGCCCTGCGCGGTCTGGGTCCGCGCATAGAGGGTCAGCGAGAGATCCTCGGCGCTGAACCCCAGGCTCCCGGCCCGCTGAATTGCATCGTCGACGATCTCGATCAAACCCTGGACCTTTTGAATTTTCATCTTCGCCTCTGATTTCACCGGGGCCACATGCGTGCCGCGGCCGGCCATGCAGACCACGTAACCCTCTCGTTCCATTTCCGAGAAAACACGCGAAACCGTGTTGCGGTTGACCCGTAAAAAACCGGCCAGTTGACGGACGGTGGGCAGGCGGGTGCCGGGGGGCAGCTGCCGCGTCTGGATCAGGTGAATCAGCTGCGCCTTGAGCTGTGTGTGGATCGGTAAACGGTTCTTGCGGTCGATTTTAATGTCCACGCGACATTCCTTACTCATCCTATTGTCATAGGACAATAGGACAAATCAGGGCGGGCGTCAAGCGGAATATTTGGCCCGGCCGGCGAGCGGCCTGCGCGACCGTTCACCGGTGAATTCCCAGTGATGGATTCGGATTGATGTTACGGAATACGTTCCAGGATGTTGTGATGCCGATCGATCGCCGTGTTTGTGCGAGTCCCATGCCGAACCGGCGACCGGTGAAGATCTTCTCCTGGGTTGTCGACGAATCGCGTGATATACGCCGTCTCCGACTGAAGGGCACCGACTCATTTGTATCCATGGATGCTCAGCAGGAAAGTTCTGCATCTTAAGGGGAGGCGTATATCTGAAATGCGCGGGCCCGCTATGTTGCCTTAGCGCCCCGGTGTGCCGGGAAATCCTGGCAAAGGAGACGCCACAGCTGTTTGAATTGCCGCTAAGCGCTTGCGGCACAAATTTGGTGAAAAGTATTACGGGTCGGTTCATTTTATGACCACAGAGGTCACAGAGGATGATTTTTATCTTTTCTCTGTGTTCTCTGTGTCCTCTGTGGTGAAACCATACGTCATCGTTATTAGCAGGTTATTAAGGTTTCTGCGTTAGAAGCTTTTCTTCAGCAGTATGTTGATTTCTTCCGGGTATGCCATGCACAACGATTCATTGAACAGGTTGCGCAGTGCGCCGATATCCGGAGTTCCCAACTTCTGGTTGAAAAATGTGCGCGGCGAGAAAAGCAAGTGGAAACGGAATTGCTCGTCCTTAGGGGCTCCAGTGAAGAAATTCATGTTGAAGCTGTAAATTCCCATCTTGTCATATTCCGTGATCACGCGGGCAATGCCCGCCGCCAGATCCGTAAGATCCTGTTCCTTGAGATCGAGGGTGCAGCAGACTTCTTCGGTTACGGCCAGCACGTCCCCGGCCACGCCCATCGGGGCGAAAGCCGTCATCCAGTGGGTGCGCCCGATTCTTCCCAGGTAGCGCTCCCCGGACTGCTTCTCGGCCTGGATCAAGTCGTCCCAGAAGTTCGCTCCGTGCTTTGCCGCGTAAATCTTTGATGCCTCCAGTTCCTGGCGCATGAGGTTCGGGGCGCTGGATGTAGAGAATACCTGCAGATGGGGATGGATCAGTGAACTGCCGGCCGGCGGCATGTAATTCCAATTGATGATGTGATAGACGGCCTCCGGATGCCCGGACTGCTCGATGCGCCTGAAAAAATCGACTGCAAAGCCGAAGGCGGCTGCAATGCGCTCCGGTGTAAAGTCCGTCATGGGAATATAATGCGGGCCGAAGGTGGCCACCGCGCCGATGCTGTCGTAGGGGGCGATATTCGGAAAGATCACCATATCGTTCAGCTGCAGGCGGCCTTCCGGAATGAGCGCCGCGGGAAAGCACGGGGTGACCTTCAATACCTTGTCGGCGCAGAACGGGCACCAACTTTCCGTGCCCGCGATCAAGGCCTCGAAATCCGGTTTCTCCCAGTGCAGCTTCATGAAATGACAGATCCGGGCGGTTCGGCCGGTCAAAGGATCGATCCGGACCTCACTGGCGATCCGCCGCTCGGCCATGTTTTGACTCGGGTTCAGCATCACCGTCTCTTTTTTCAAGGCCTCGAATTTCATCGCCGCTCCTTGATTCCATAAGGGTTATGGATGCACATCAGGTTGCTGACCAGGCCGCCGGACGATTGAGCGGGCGCGCCGGGCATGGAAGCAGGGGGTATTTGAATGCCGGGCAACACCGCTACGGCAGCACCTCCTGATGGGGTTCAGCATACCGTTTGGCGTATGAAACCGCAACTGCGGTTGTCAATGAGCCGAGGCCCAACGTGTCGCTGTGTTCATATCATTTCGGGGTCGGGGTCTGAATCGGGATCGCGATCGACCTGGATATCGATACCCGATTCCGGTACGGGCGAGCATGAAGCCAAACCGATCCCGCAGGCAGTACGTCATGGATGATACGAATCGCTCGAGTTCTCGGTGCCTCTGCGCGAAAAAGGCCAGCCGGGTGGCGATACGTTATCGAATTTTGAAAAACGTGTACTAAGTATCGGCTGGGTTGCCATTCGGAGATGATCTTCCGGCATCACGATAGCCTTCCTTGAACTTTTCTACACCTCTGTTGAGGGAGTCGACACCTTCCTTGGCGGCTTTCTCGGCTTGACGCGTCGCTTCGCCGATGCGCTCGCCCGCCCTCTCGGCGGTATCTTCCCCGCAGCCGGCCAAAATGGTTGCCAGCGCCAGACTAAGAATCGCAATTTGTTTTCGGAATCTCATTTCGACCTCCTTACCACAATACAATAATCAATGCCGTTCGCCGTTGGCATGGGGGATAGCCCGGTTTCGGCGCTTGAGGGCACTGTAGCAGGTGCATTCGAGCTTCCAAGCGGCCCTCTGGAAAAACGCGGAACGATCGTTATTGTAGGCCGCAGGCGGCTCGATTTCGAACTGCTCGACAGGGAAATGCATCCCCCGGCGTTTCACCCGCACCATCAACACAGTGGAAAGAACGATGAAATCAACATTCGGTGAAAAGAGCGCATCCGTGGATGAAGCCATCACGCGGCTCCTCGAACATTCAGGCGACATACGGCGGCCGCAAATCGTCCGGAACATGATCCTGACCGCCTTGAAAGCGGGCCGCGAAGATGACGGCAAAGCCGATCTCAAACTGATGAACACGACCTTGAAAGAGATGCGCTATACCTCCAAGATTTTCAGCTCGTACCGCACACTCAAGAAAGTGACAGTCTTCGGATCGGCACGCACACCGAACGATCAGATTCTATATCGCATGGCGTACGCTCTAGGACAAAAGCTGGCAGAGCGGGGATACATGGTGATCACCGGCGGCGGGCCGGGAATCATGCAGGCGGTCAATGACGGCGCAGGGCCCGAACAATCCTTCGGGGTCAGCATCCGCCTGCCGTTCGAGCAAAAATCGAACATCACGCTCGACGGCAACCCCAAGAACATCATGTACAAATACTTTTTCAACCGCAAGGTGGCTTTTCTAAAAGAATCCGACGCTATTGCGCTTTTCCCCGGGGGGTTCGGAACGCTGGATGAGGGCATGGAAACCCTGACCCTGCTGCAGACCGGTAAGCGCAATCCGGTTCCGCTGATTTTTATAGATGCGCCGGGCGGGATGTACTGGCAAAGTTTTCTGGATTTCTGCAAAAGCCAGCTCCTGGCATCGGGCTATATCAGTGCCTCGGATTTCAATTTTTTCGAAATGGTGGACAGCATCGATGCCGCGGTGGAAAAGATCGGGCGTTTTTACTACCGCTATCACAGCATCCGCTACCTGCGCGATAAAATGCTGCTGCGCCTGAACACGGGACTCGAGGCCGGTAAAATTGAAGAACTGAAGGCCCGATTTGCCGACATTCTGACCTGCGGCGGCGATATCCGCCTGTCGGGTCCCTTCCCGGAAGAGATCGAGGAGCCCGAGATAAACCATTTGCCAAGGCTGGTCATCGACTTCAACCGTCGGGATTTCGGACGCCTGAAAGCCCTCATCGACGCCATCAACCAGGATTGAGCGTGGCGGCCCGCTTAAAAGAGCGGGCATCCGTTCCCCTCGAAATGCCTCGGCCGGCATGCCGGCTTACACAACTTTTCCTTATCGGCTGCAGCAGTCGCCGGAGCGACCGGGCGGCGGGACTGCATCGATCGTCATCGCCGCTCCGGGTCGACACGCCGCTGGTGGTATCAAAAACTGCGGTCAAAAAATTTTATGAATTCAAGTTTTAATTTGAAACGGCCCATAAGCAGGATACCGGCGGCTCTTTGTTGCGGCGGAACCATATTATCGGCGTGGGAGAAACCCATGATCTCAAAATATTTGAGGATCAAGATCTTGAGCGGCGCCCTGGCGCTGGTCCTGATGGTCAGCTTTTTTTCAACACTGGTCGTTTCCGTCATTGTCGCCCGGCAGAACAAAGCCGCCGTCAGATCCTCTCTGGAGAAAAGCTGCACCGTCATCGGCGACAATCTCAAGGAGATGCAGAGCGCCCAGGCGGCGGACTTGAAGCAGATGATCGAAATCAATCAGACCGGCGAACAGATCAAATTCCTGCTTGAATTCGGCGATCAAGGCGAGGATATCACGATCAACAGCTATCGCGGCATCACCCGTAGCGCGCTGGAAAGAGTGGCCTCAGGCAATTGTTCGCAGCTGCAGATTTATAAAATGGATGGGACCCTGATCGCGTTTGCACGCCAAACCGCCGGAGGTTTCATCAAGGGCTATTTTCAGCGCAATGAATACGCCGTTAAGAGAATGAGCGGCGCGATGGACAAAGATGACTCGAACTGGGAACAGCGCCGCGAACCGGAAAAAGACTTCCCTGCGCTGCGCTACACGGACCCGGCGCCGACCGCACCGGCGGCCGCCATGGTTTCGCAGGATGGGCGGCTGTTCATCCAAACCGCCGTACCCATCAGCGGTAAGGTCTTCAACCAGAAAATAGAAGATTATGAAGAAAAACAGAATGGGTTCGCCATTTCCCGCAAAGTGCTCGATAAGAACCATGTGTCCCGCTTTTCCCGCCTGATCCAGATGGAGGTTCAAATCTTCGCCGATGGGAAATTGGCGGCCGGAACAATGGAACAGTACCAGAACCTGAAGTCCGAGGCGGCCGAGGCAAGCCGGTCTCGAACCGAAGGCGGTTCGGCTCAGGAATTTCTGTTCAATGAAATCAAAATCCAGGATCACGGATATCTGCAGGGACTCATGCCTTTTCATGCCGGATCCCGTCCGATCGGCGCGCTGGCCTTTTTGCAGTCCGACCGGGTGATTGCCGAAAACACGCGCCAAATGGTGATGATGCTCAGTCTGGTGGCGCTGGCCTGCATGGTGTTTTCCATTCCCCTGGCGATTTACGTTTCCAGCAAAATCGTGAAGCCGATACTCGAAATCGTGGTCCGGCTGAAGGATATCGCCGAGGGCGAGGGAGATTTAACGAAGCGGCTCGAGATCAAATCCAAAGACGAGATCGGGCAGGTGGCCACCTGGTTCAATGTCTTTGTCGAGAATGTGCACGGCATGATCCAAAACGTCGCCCGCCATGCGGATCAACTCAACCAGGCATCCGATGGTCTTGCGCAGATTTCGAAAACCATGGACGGCGGCTCTGCCCAGACATCCCGCAAAACCAACACGGTGGCCGCCGCCGTCAGCCAGATGAGTGCCACCATGGCTTCGATTGCTTCATCCATGGAGCAGGCGGCGACCAATATCGGCACCGTCGCCACGGCAACGGAAGAGATGTCCACGACGATAAACGAGATTTCGCGCAATGCCGTCAAGGCCAGGGATATCACCATGGAAGCGGTTTCTCACTCGCAGGAGGCTTCCACTCAGGTCGGGGAACTGGATCATGCGGCGGATGACATCGGCAAGGTGGTTGAAACAATCACTGAAATATCCGAACAGGTCAACCTGCTCTCGCTGAATGCGACCATCGAGGCGGCCAGGGCCGGTGAGGCGGGAAAAGGCTTTGCGGTGGTGGCCAACGAGATAAAGGAATTGGCCAGGCAAACGGCTGCGGCATCGAACGATATCAAGGAGCGAGTCGGCGGAATCCGCAAGACGACGGCCAAAACGGTCGGCCAGATCGGAACGATCGCGAATGTCGTCAACGACGTCAATGAAATCGTCGTGGTCATTACGTCGGCCGTCGAGGAGCAGTCGGCCACCACCCGGAATATTTCCGAGAACATCGCCCAGGTCTCGAGTGGAATCGAGGAGGTCAACCAGAATATCGCGAACAGTTCCGCTGCCTCGCAGCACATCGCGAAAGAAATTGGAGCGGTTTCGGTGACTGCGGCCGAAATGTCGCGTAACAGCGTCGAGGTTAAGGACGGTTCCGTCCAACTGTCCCAGTTGTCCGCCCAGTTGGGTCAAATTGTCGGCAAATTCAAAATTTAGGTACCCCAGTCGACCAAGCGCGCGGGTCGGTCCGACTGCGATTCGCAATACGGCCGATCCGCGCGGGGCGAACCAGGGCGCGGGACCATGCCGCGTCGCCGGACCCGGAATCGGCTGGATGGATGCCCATCCGGCGTACCGGTCTGGGGAATGCCGTTAAAACTCGGGAGGTTTCTCGAGGCACGCCATCAGCCCGAGCAAAATGGCCGATACTTGAAAATAATCCGAATGCATCGGATCGGTGAATCCCGCCATTCGAATAGTGTGGGAGGTCAAGAAAGAAAGCGCAATAACCGACAGGATCAGGTAGAACCGGGTTGTATTCATATTGCTGCCTTTTTAAGGCAATCCTGTACCGGAAGGCAATACCATTTTTGAGCATGGTCGCGTAAAGACTGGATGGCCGCCGCTATCCCGGCATGTTTGTATCAGAATCCGGATCACGGACGAAATCCAAATAAAAAGGCTCCCGGAATGATCCGCAAGCCTTTGAATTTTTGGTCGGGGCGATTGGATTTGAACCAACGACTCCCTGCTCCCAAAGCAGGTGCGCTACCAGACTGCGCTACGCCCCGATGTGGGCGCTGCATACCATGCCAAGCGCCGCGAAGCAAGTCCGCGCGGAACATCCGCCGGTCCGGAGGGGAGCCGTCGCGTGGTTTTCACTGTCCGGACGGCTCTTGCTGTTCATGATTCCCTCCGTTCCTCTGCGCAGTGCGGTCTCGCCAGGCTGCACCCGGGCGTCGGACGTGCATTCGACCGATACGCAACAAGGGGCGGACATTCGTAAATCCGGCGCCGTCCTGCGTCCGCGGATGCGCAGAGCAGCCTGGAAATTCGCTTGACACGCCTGGGGTTTGATAATAACTATTCCAGCTTGTTGGAAAAAGCAGTCTCATTGCATCGGGGTTGAAAGTCAAGAAGCTTTAGCGATTTCGGACGACGTCATCGACAGGGGCCATGTACTGGGTCGTCGATTTTGCGAGAGTGGCGGAATTGGTAGACGCACTGGACTTAGGATCCAGCTCTGGCGACAGAGTGGGAGTTCAAGTCTCCCCTCTCGCACCAATTTGACCCTCCATCCAAGGCGCTCGTGTTTGACCCCCTCGGGCCGCGCCCTGCAAGTATCCAATAGGTTTCCAGCTTTAAACGCGGATCGATCTCCGGGCAGCACGCCCGGCCCTTGTTTCGGGCTTGGCGCCTGAGGCGATACGGCAGTATATGAACAGTTTGGGTTGCGATTGTTGGACAAGAAAGGTGAGGCTATGAAATTTACGATGGAAGATCGGAGTACGGTGAAGAAGGTTTTGCACATCGAAGTGCCGCATACCGAAGTGATCAAAGAGATCGACGACGCATATCAGAATTTAAAGAAGACGGCCAAAATCAGAGGATTCCGCCCGGGCAAGGCTCCGCGGTCGCTTCTGGAACGGCTTTACCATAAAGATGTGCTGGCCGATGTGCGTGGCAAGCTGATCCAGAATGCCTTCATCGATGCCCTCCGGCAAAGCGCCCTCAAGATGATCGGCAACCCGAAAATCGAGCCGCCTGAATTAAATGAAAAAGAAGCATACGCGTTCGACGCCGAGGTGGAGGTCCCGCCGGAGATCCCCGATATCGATACCGATGGAATGACCCTCAAAAAAACCAACTATCGCATCAGTGACGAGGAAATCGACATCCAGCTCAAGCTGCTGCGCAAAAATCTCGCCCAGCGGCGCAAGATCGAACCCCCTCGGCCGGTCCAGGCCGGGGACATCGCGGTGATCGATTATGAAGGCCTTAAGGACGGCCAGCCCCACGACGAAACCCGCAAAACCGAGAACTTCGTCACCCAGGTGGGCGAAGGGCAGATCGTCAAAGATCTCGACCAGGGCCTGATCGGCATGCAGGTGGGCGAGGAAAAAGAGATCGACGTGGTGTTTCCAGAGGACTACTTCAATAAAGCACTGGCTGGACAAAAGCTCGTGTTCAAGGTTAAGCTGAATGAAATCCGCGAGGAAATCCTGCCTGAGCTGGATGACGCCTTCGCCAGGAACATCGGCTCCCAGTTCGAAACGCTGGACGTCCTCAAAGCGAAGATCCGCGAAAACCTGCAGAACGGTTATGATAAACGAACCGAACAGGAGTTGAACGAACAGATTTTCAAGCACATTCTGGACAAGACCAGCTTCGAGGTCCCGGAGACGCTGGTCGAATCGGAGCTCGAGCAGATCCTGAACGATGCCGAACAGAAATTTGCCAACAGCAACCGCAAGCTGGAGGATGTGGGATTGTCTCGCGATCTGCTGGCTCAGCGGTATCGCCCTACAGCCGAGAAGCAGGTCCGGCGCCATTTGATCCTGAGCAAACTGATCGATCAGAATAAAATGGAACTGTCGGAAGACGAGCTCAGTCAAGGTTTTCAGGAGATGGCCGATCTATACCGACAGCCTGTCGAGCACATCCGCGGCTACTACAATCAGAACCAGGAAGGGTTGTCCTTTTTTAAACACACTTTGCTTGAAAAGAAGGTCTTGAAGCTTATCATTGAAAAGAGTTCGATCGAAGAGGTCGAACCGACCGAAAATGTCGGTCAAACCGGTGCCGCGGACGTTGACACCGCGTCATAACCTGCGGTCCACGCGTCGGGCGCCTTATCCCGCCCGAGTCTGCCGGCACGGCAGTTTTCAATCCAAGAAAAGGAGTTGCGGCGTGACAATCATTCCCATGGTCATCGACCAAACCAGCCGGGGCGAACGTGCTTACGATATCTACTCGCGACTGCTTAAAGATCGCATCATCTTTCTGGGCACGGCGATCAACGACGAGGTGGCCAACCTGCTGATCGCCCAATTGCTGTTTCTCGAGTCCGAAGACCCGGACAAGGACATCAATTTTTACATCAATTCGCCGGGTGGTGTGGTGACCGCGGGGTTGGCTGTTTACGATACCATGCAATACATCAAGCCCGACATCACCACCGTGTGCATCGGGCAGGCGGCGAGCATGGGCGCGTTGCTGCTGGCGGCGGGAACCCGCAAGAAACGCTATTCGCTGCCCAGTTCGCGGATCATGATCCATCAGCCCATGGGCGGATTCCAGGGCCAGGCATCGGACATCGAGATCCAGGCCAAGGAGATCCTGCGCATGAAGGAGCGCCTGAACAACATCCTCAAAGAGCATACCGGAAGGGACCTCGAGCAGATCATGCGCGATACGGACCGCGACAAGTTCATGTCCGGCATGGAAGCCAAGGAGTATGGCATCGTGGACCATGTCATCCGCAATCGGGATGATTTGGACCTGATCGAAAAAACGGAGGCATGAAATGGCCAAAAAAGACGATCCTAACGACAACCTCTTTTGCTCGTTCTGTGGCAAGAACCAGAAAGAGGTCAAGAAACTGATCGCCGGACCGGCCGTCTACATATGTGACGAGTGCATTCAGCTGTGCAGCGAGATCATCGAAGAAGAGACCGAGAAGGAAGCCGGCGAAATGGCCAACCTTCTCAGCCCGAAGGAGATCAAGCTCAAGCTGGATGACTATGTGATCGAACAGGAGACCGCCAAGAAAACCCTGGCCGTCGCAGTCTACAACCACTACAAGCGGCTGGATTCGGTCGTTGCCAGCGGCGAAGTGGAAATCCAGAAGAGCAACATCCTGCTCATCGGACCGACCGGCTGCGGCAAGACCCTGCTGGCACAGACCCTGGCGCGCTTCTTGAACGTTCCGTTCACGATCGCCGACGCCACGAGCCTGACCGAAGCCGGATACGTGGGCGAGGACGTCGAAAACATCATTCTTTCGCTCCTGCAGAACGCCGATTACGATGTGGAAAAGGCCAAGCGGGGCATCGTGTACATCGATGAAATCGACAAGATCGCCAGCAAGTCCGACAACCCGTCGATTACCCGGGATGTCTCGGGCGAAGGCGTTCAGCAGGCGCTTTTGAAGATCATCGAAGGCACCACGGCCAGCGTGCCGCCAAAAGGCGGGCGCAAGCACCCTCAGCAGGATTTCGTGAAGGTCGATACCTCCAACATCCTGTTCATCTGCGGCGGTACCTTCAATGGGTTGGATCAGATCATCAAACGCCGGCTCGGCTCCAAGGCCATGGGTTTCGGCGCCAGAATCGTCAAGGAAAAAGAGGCGTCCATCGGGGAGATCCTGAAAGAAGTGCAGCCCGAGGACCTCATCAAATTCGGTCTTATTCCCGAGTTCCTGGGCCGCCTGCCGATCATCGCGACGTTGGATGAACTCAGCGTTCAGACCCTGATCCGCATTCTGACCGAGCCCCGCAATGCACTGGTCAAACAGTACCAGAAATTATTCGAAATGGAGGGGGTCAACCTGCGCCTGACCGACAGTGCCCTGAACGCCATCGCCACGGAGGCGGTGAAGCGCAAATCCGGGGCGCGCGGGCTGAGAGCCATTCTGGAGTCGTGCATGCTCGATATCATGTATGAGATTCCCTCCATCGCCAATGTCAAGGAGTGCGTCATCGGTGAGGATGTGGTCCTGCAAAAAGAAGATCCGATCCTGCTGTATGAACAAACCAAAAAGCAGGCTTGACCCTGTCTGCGATCGTCGCAGCAGGCCAGCCTGCGGCCAATGAATTCAAAATCGATTGTTGAAGCAGAGCTGATACCATGGTCAATATATCCCGTTTCTTTAAAAATGAAGATAATCCGCATAACACGCTGGTGCTGCCGCTGCTGCCTTTGCGCGACATCGTCGTGTTTCCGCATATGGTGGCCCCGCTGTTCGTGGGGCGGCCCAAATCCGTGGCGGCGCTCTCCAGCGCCATGGGCACAGAAGACAAGCAGATTTTCCTGGCGACCCAGCGCAAGGCCGGGATCGACAATCCCAACGACAAGGACATCAACCGCGTCGGGGTGATCGGCACGGTCCTGCAGTTGCTGCGCCTGCCCGATGGAACCGTGAAGGCGCTGGTGGAGGGGCAGACGCGCGGCCGCATCAAAACCTTTATCAACGCCCAGGATTACTTCCAGGTCGAGGTTGCGCAGATCGACGAGCAAGTCGCTTCGGAATCCGAAGTGGAAGCGCTGGCGCGTACGGTCAAGGAGAACTTCGAGGTCTATGCCAAAAGCAACAAGAATATTTCAAAGGATCTGGTGAATAAAATCGGGGCCATTGCCGACCACTCCAAAATGGCCGACACGGTTGCCTCCCACTTTTCATTCAAGATCGAAGACAAGCAACGCCTGCTGGAAGCCATGCCGCTCGATCACCGCCTGGCCCTGCTGGTCGAGCTGATCTCCATGGAAATGGAAGTCTTCCGTATGGATCAGCGCATCAAGACCCGGGTCAAAGAGCAGATGGAGAAGACCCAGAAGAACTACTATCTGAACGAGCAGATGCGGGCCATCCGCAAGGAGATGGGCGCCGAGGACGAGGCTGCCGACGAGCTGCAGGAGCTTGAAAAACGCATCAAGCGCAAGCGCATGCCCCGCGAGGCGGCCAACAAGGTGCGCCAGGAGTTCAAAAAACTCAAACTCATGACGCCCATGTCGGCCGAGGCGACGGTGGTGCGCAACTACATCGAGTGGATCATCGGGCTGCCCTGGTACGAGCGCAGCCGCGTGCATATCGATATCGCGGAAGCCGAGCGCATCCTGGACGAGGACCATTACGGCCTCGAAAAGCCCAAGGAGCGCATCGTGGAGTACCTGGCGGTCCAGGCGCTGGTCAAGAAGATCCGCGGGCCGATTCTGTGTCTGGTCGGGCCTCCGGGGGTCGGCAAAACCTCCCTGGCCAAGTCCGTGGCGCGTGCCACTGGGCGGCGCTTCGTACGTCTCTCGCTGGGCGGCGTGCGCGACGAGGCCGAAATCCGCGGCCACCGGCGGACTTACATCGGCGCCCTGCCGGGCAAGATCATCCAAAGCCTCAAAAAGACCGGGACCAGCAATCCGGTTTTCTGCCTGGATGAAGTGGACAAGATGAGCATGGATTTCCGGGGCGATCCGAGTGCCGCGCTTTTGGAGGTGCTGGACCCGGAACAGAATTTCGCCTTCAACGATCACTATCTCGATCTGGATTACGATCTGTCCGAGATCCTGTTCATCACCACGGCGAACACGCTGCCCGACATTCCGTTGCCGCTGCAGGATCGCATGGAAATCATCCGCCTGCCCGGTTATACGGAATATGAGAAGCTCCAGATCGCCGAAAAGTTCCTGATTCCCAAGCAGATCAAGGCAAACGGCCTCAAGCCCGAGCAGGTCACGATCGGAAAGCATGCGCTGCAGACCATCGTCAATCGATACACCCGTGAATCGGGCGTGCGCAACCTGGAGCGTGAGATTTCGGCGATCTGCCGCAAGGTCGCGCATCAGATCGTCAAACATGGCACCGAAAAACCGGTAAACGTCAACGAGGTTATGGTGGCCAAATATCTCGGACCGCCGCGGTTCCGCAGCACCGAGATCGAAGAAAAGGACCAGGTCGGCATGGCGACCGGAATGGCCTGGACTCAGGTCGGCGGCGAGCTGCTCTTTGTCGAGACCCTGGCCATGCCGGGGCGGGGACAGGTGACCGTGACCGGCAAACTAGGCGACGTGATGAAAGAATCCGCCCAGGCGGCCTTCAGCTTCGTCCGATCGCGGGCGGCGCATCTGAACATCGATGAAAAGTTCTACCGTAAACTGGACGTACACATCCACATTCCCGAGGGGGCCATTCCCAAGGACGGGCCGTCGGCGGGCATCGCCATGTGCACCTCCCTGGTATCCGCACTGACCCGGCGGCCGAGCCGGCGTGAAGTGGCCATGACCGGCGAGATCACGCTGCGCGGGCGCGTCCTGCCCATCGGCGGGCTGAAGGAGAAGCTCCTGGCCGCGCACCGCGGCGGAATCAAGAAGGTCATCATTCCCAAAGAGAATGAAAAGGACCTCAAGGATATTCCCGCGACGATCGCCAAGCAGCTGGAGATCGTCTTGGTCGAGCATATGGACGAAGTGCTGCCGCATGCCCTCGTGCTGGAACCCGGAGAGGTGTTGTTCAGCAAGCAGGACCTCACGTTTTCGATCGGCGGCGGTCCGAAACCCGAGCAGCACGCGCCCATCAATTGAAAGGCCCCGCGAGCGGGTGAACTTCAAAAGCCTGTCGCCGACAGGCTTTTTTCATGGGGAGAGTCCGCATGAAGTATGTCGGCGCCCACGTCAGCACTGCCGGAGGCGTGGAAAACGCTCCGTTGAATGCGGCCCGAATCGGCGCCACCGCATTTGCCCTGTTTACCAAGAACCACCGGCAGTGGCGCGGTGCGCCGCTCAAGCCGTCCAGCATCGCCGGCTTCCGACGCAACTGCGAGGCGGCCGGTTTCTCGGCCGCCCAGATTCTGCCGCACGACAGCTATCTCATAAACCTGGGCCATCCCGAACAAGCGGGGCTGGCTCAGAGCCGGGAAGCCTTTCTGGATGAATTCACCCGCTGCCAGGATCTGGGATTGAACTACCTCAACTTTCATCCGGGTGCACATCTGGGAAGGATATCGATCGGCCAGTGCCTTCAGCGCATCGCCGAATCGATCAATTGGGCGGTTTCCAAAACCGTGCGGGTCGCGGCGGTGATCGAAAACACGGCCGGGCAGGGGAGCAATGTGGGACACGCGTTCGAACAACTGGCCGAAATCATCGACCAGGTGGAAGATAAAAGCCGCGTTGGGGTTTGCCTGGATACCTGCCACACCTACACGGCGGGCTACGATATCATTTCAGGAACCGGCTTCACGGAGACGATGCAGGCATTCGATCGGATCGTCGGCCTGAGATACCTGAAGGGTTTTCATCTCAACGACTCCAAAAAGGGGATGGGCGCCCGGGTGGACCGGCACGAACAACTCGGCAAGGGCACTCTGGGAATCGAACCCTTCCGTCGGATCATGAACGACCCGCGTTTCGACGGAATCCCCCTGATCCTGGAAACGCCGGACGCTAGCCTGTGGGCTGAAGAAATCAAGCTGCTGAGGAGTCTGATCGTCTGAGCGGCTGTAATGGAAACGGCTGGCGAGGTTTGCACCAAAACAAAGGGCGTCCCGGGAGGGACGCCCTCGTTAACTTCTCTCAGGGACCTTAGACGACCGTCACGTTTACTGCAGCAGGACCTTTTTTGCCCTGCTCAACGGTGAAGGTCACGCGATCGCCCTCATGGAGCGTGCGAAAACCATTTGCATTGATGCCGGTATGATGGACGAAGACATCCGGTCCATCTTCCTGCTCAATGAAACCATAGCCTTTTTTCTCGTTGAACCACTTCACAACTCCGTTGGCCATAGTGGCGTCCTCCTTTCATAAAATTCTCTTGGTCCCAAACTTCAGGTCGCCACACATGGCACTACCACCTGCAGAAGGAAACCGGCCTCGAATAGACGGCAGGCCTTTAAAGATTGCGGTTATTTTAGCCGCAATGCGAATAAAGTCAAGCTAAACGTTTGCGGAACGGCTTTGTATACAGGCCCATCAACAGGTTCATCGGAGTCGGAGGCGCAAACGCAATGCAGTACTCGGTCGCTGGGTGCTCGAACGCAACGTTCCGCAGGCATTTTCATTCTTGAGCCCCCCCGTGTTCGCGCCGACGATCCTTGACGATCTTGGGTTCCACAGTCGGTTTATTCTGCGGAGGCGGTGTTGAAACATCCGCCCCCACCCCCGCCTCCTCCGCCCCCTTCGGCCGGGGGATAACGCACCTCATTGGAATTGCTGCTTTCGCGTCCCTCCGCATCGACCGCACGCACAACGAAGTAATAGACGGTGCCCTCCCTCAAGGACATCACCGTGCACGCCAGTTCGCTGCCCTCCCACAAGGGACTCCCGAAATCATAGGTGTCACCTTCCTCATGCATGAAAAGATGATAACTGCTGCCATCGATACTTTCATCCCAGGCAAGGGTCAAATCGTACTCCGCCCGGGCGGTGGAGACGGATCCGTAAAGCACCCCCGCAGCGGCAAGGAGGATGTAGAAGAACATCGGTAGGATCGCCCGGAACGTTTTCAAGGTAACCCTCGTTTTTGGAAGTAAATGGATCAACAACGGTCAGGATCTGCCGGAGGAACTTCGTGGGATCGATGGGGAAGACACGCCCCTGGTTTGATCGTGCGCACTGCCCAGGACTCGATTGTACACCCGGCTACAATACGCAACAGTTAAGTATGCGCAAAACCGTCTGCAGTGCAATACAAAATATCCCGTAACGTGTCTCCTTTGGACCCACCATAAACCATGATCCCCATGCCAGGTTGATTCTCCTGTTAGATGATATCGGTCGATCCATGCAAAGCATGAGGGCTGGAATGCATTGACAAAAAATTCGGGGGATGGGATTAGCTGCGCTGTATAGAAATCCAAATACTTGAAAGGCGCGCACAATGAAAGAAAACGCCCGTTCCGATTTCGATTTTAAAGTGGATCAGCAAAACCTGTATCGGGAGGAAGGGATCACCGATATGAAAGTGGCCTCCATCCGGCGGCTGGTACCGATCAAGCCTGACGGCAGCGACGATTCGAGCCGGTCGCCTGTGTTCGTCGGCAGCACACAGTTGATGACGCCCGACGGCCCCCTTCCGCTGCAGGCCCGCCTGCCGGCCAATACCCTCAAGGAAGCCTTCGAAGAATTCCCCGGAGCCATGCAAAATGCGCTGAACGAGATGATGCAGCGGCTGGAACAGCTTCAGCAGCAGCATCAAAAGCAGCAGCAACAGCAAAAACGCGAATCATCGCGGATTATCATTCCGGGACGCTAGCCGGTCGGCCCGCCGGGAAGGTGGGGCGGTCGAGCGAATCAAATCGCTCCACGCAGAGAGCACCGAGCGGTGATAACCGTCCGTTGTGCTCTCTGTTTTTTGCGTGGTTCGATATTCGGTCGGGTCGGAGCTCATCAATTCTGATGAGCTCGTAAGCCCCCATCAGGATTCCGCCGGCGCAGGGACCTCCCGGGCTTCTTCTGCCGTGCCCTTTTCCGAGTCCGTTTGCCTGCAGGACGCCAGAATTCGCTCGGATATGACGTTGACCGTCGCCGGGTCGAGGGGGCGGGGGCCGATATGCTGGAAAAGGGAAGCGAACTGGTTTGGATTGACCACCGGCATTCCTTCCACTGTAGTCCGCTTGACGGTCCAGCCGGGGACCACAAGAATCGGCCGGATGGCGACCGCCTCGGGGAGCGGTTCCGAAAGCCATTCGGACAGCTGCTCGACGATCCGCTCGGTTTCCTCGAGCGCGGCATGGTCGCTTTCTTCTCCGAACAGCAGCGTCCGGCCGTCGTAACGCACGATGTTCCTGTCGGACGCTTCGTCCGGCAGCCTTGGGTGGGTATGGGTCTGGATGGCGAATATGCCCTTGGGCCCGATCAGGATATTGTCGATCGTCCGGCCGTTGCAGGGAACTTCGTGAAAAATGCCGTAGCCTGCATTGATCAGCGGAAGCAGCGCCTGTCCGGTAAGCAGCTTGTTCTCGTAGGCAAGACGGGCCAATCGGTAACCTGCCCGGCTTTCGCGCAGCCTCGCGAACCTTTCGATCTCGAAACCCAGGCCTCCGGTGGCTAGAATAATCATTCCGGCCCAGTGAACCTGGCTCGGGAAGAAGTAGAGGTAGGTCATATAGACGCAGTAGAGCAGCAGCGGCATGGCGGTGATCTGGACCGTAAGAATATGCGCTGCCGCTCGGAACGCATCGAACCGGCTCAACAGGGAATGCCCCGGGCCGGCGGGCGGAGCTTCGGATCGATCCTTTTTTTTCGTCGGTGTGCTGAAGGCCTGCAGAATTCTGCCGCCGAGCAGGCTTGCGATCACGGAAAGAACAAGGATGAGCAGGGCGGGCAGGCAATAGTCCAGATAATCGTCCATAGAAGACCCGTGCGGTTGATCGTGACGGGGCGTCGCAGCGCGTCGTCCCGTGGCTGGGAAGCTCCCGATACTTACACCGAAACGGCGGTCCATTTCAATATGCGGCAAAAATCCGAAGACCGCGACCGGACCGATCCCGTAAGTCTTGTATCTCCGTTTTTTCCCAGAGTGCCTTCATCGCTGTGCGGCTGACCTCAGGTGCATTCGTCATGCGGCCCCCCGGTTGAGCGCGAGGATCTCTTTCAAAATCAGGTAAGGTTTACGAAATAAATGCCGATAAATAGGAATGACTGATATCGATGTGCCGTTCCGATTGCCGATGATCACGGCGGGTGCAAAAGCATGGTGACGGAAGATAAAACCTTGGCCTCATTCAAAGAGATATGCCGCAGGATCTGCCTGAATATTCCTGCCGCGTGCCGCTGGGAATGGGACGAAAAGCGCGGCACCGCACTGATCGTATTAGAGAATCCGGACGCGGAACTGGTCTATTTCCCCTTGCTGCGCGAATTCAGGGATCGCTGGAATTTTACGACCGGCCAACCCGACACCGCTGCCGCCCGGCTGCTCGACTCCGAATACGGGCTGCTGCCCGGCCAAACTTTTTTTGCTTCCCCGCCCGTCGAAAACCTCGTCCTGTTTGTAGCCTGGTGGCCCTGGGGGCGACCTCAAACCGTATCGATGCGCGTCGGGATTTTACCTCTGGACGCAGAACGGCCGCCCGGCTTCGCCTTTACCCTCCTGAGCCGCTGGCTGCCGCTCAACGGCCGGGTACCCTGAAGGCGGCCGTCACTCGACTAAAACAGAACTTGGATATTCTTGATTCGTGAGACCATGTCTGCCAATTGGTTGGAAAGGTGCAGGACAAAGGCTTGCGCGTCCATGGCGCATTCCGTTTCGTAGGCGGCAGCCACGCCCGCTACCCGCAGATTCACCGGCACCTCGTTGACGTGCAGCGGCGTTGAGTGCAGGGCCTGCATGACTCGGTTCAAGGCCTTTTTCGCCTGAACCGGATCGGCCATGGGAAGAATGACAAGCATCTTGTTGCGGCCGAGCTGTCCCACGTAGTCCACTTCCCGAAACGTGGTCGTCAGTTTTTCCAGGGCCGCCCGGACCACCGCCTCGGCATTGATCAGCTCCTGCAGGGCCTTGATCCTGGAGCGGGCCGTGACAAAGGAAAAGGCCAGGGCCGAGAATGGCACGCCATAGCGTTTACAGCGCGCAATCTCCTTTTCCAGGATGAACATGAATTCTTCGGCGGAAAGCACAGCGTCGGGCAGCATCGCCTTGTGAGATTCGACCAGACGTCGTTTCTGCTGTTCGATTTCAGTGTGGATCCGGCTGAAATCGTTTTCGGGAATATCTCCGGCGTCCACTTTGCGGCGCACGGCAGCCAGAATGGCGCTCATTTCCTCATCCGCCACGGCGCTCTGTTCCAGAGTCTGCAACAGCGTGAGCGGCTGTACTTTATTTTCGGTCCTGGCCCCGGCATGCGCGTTGAGCCATTCGACGCGCATGCGGTCCATGATGCCTTCCATGCGTTCGTGAAGTCTCTGCTCCAGGCGCTGCAGCACATCATCCTGGACATTCATGCGGCTGAGCTGCTTCAAGACCTTGGACTGGACCTCGCTCATCACCTGCTTCATGTGCGAATCGTCCGGCTGGTCGCTTGCAGCGCCGGGCGCAGGGGTTGAATCCTTGCTCAACTGCTCCACGTATGCGACCAGGATGTCGGACAATGCGTTTTCATCACCCTTCTCCCTGCGGATCTCCGCTGCCAGGTAGATCAGCTCGGCTGCCTGGGCGGGATTCCGCTTGATCTCCTCGATGATGCTCCCGCCGTCAAGGCCCACGGCCCGGGCATTTTCCTCCAGCACCCGGACCAGGTCTTCTCCCTGGAGTTCGTTCTGCAGCTCTTGGAGCAGTTGAAGGTAAGCGGAAAGCGGCATTCCTTCGGCCAGCAGGCCCAGTTTGATCTGGGGCAGCAGACGCCGCAGATCGTCGGCTGCCGGAATCAGGCGGCGGATCAGGAGGCCGAGGCGGGGCGCGGAAAAATCGCCTGAACGGTATTCCTGCCGGACCAGCGCCACCAGAACACCGTCCGTCAGTTGATCGGCGCGCGCCAGGATGGCCGCCTCGTTCTCATAGGCGGCGCCCATGGCTTTCTGGGCTTGCACGCCCTCGAGCAGGTGCCGCTTCATGGTCAGGATGGCCTCGGCCAGATCCGCTAGATTCGCCTGTCCGTTCCCCTTCAGGTGGTTTTGAACCTCCTGCTGCATCCGGTCGAGTTGATGCAGGAGCAACGCGCCGCGCGGGCTGCCGTGGCCGTTCCCGCCATAAGCTTCTTCCCCGGCGGTCCCGCTTGGCTTCTCCGCGCCGGCACTGCCGCCCGGCGAAACCTCGCCCGGACGATCCAGGGCGGCGGGCGCGGCGCATTCTTCCCCGGCCTCTCCGGGCCTGTCTTCCGTCCGGCGTGTACCCGCCAGATCGGCATCGATCATGCGGCGCGAGAATTCGGCCGGATTGTCGAGCAGTTGCGATATATTCAAGGCTCCGGCCAGTTCTTCCGAAAGTACGCTTTCAAGGAGCGCGTCCATGAATTTGCGCCGCCTTTCGGGGTCCTCGGCATCGTCGAAAGGGGAAACGTTCTTCAGTGCTTCGCGCGAAACGATCTGATCGTCCGCAGTTACTTTCCGATAGAAAACATGATTGACTTTGATGTTGAAGACGCCCCGGCTCGCCAGTGCCGCTTTCAGCGCCTCCGCCTTCGACGTCATGGTCAGTCCGGAAAAAAGCGCGCACAGGGTGTCCAACTCGCTTTTCGCCAACCCTTTCTCGAAGGAGATCGACTGCAATCCTACCGCCCGGAACAGATCCAGGATGCGTTTGACGTTGATGCGCGGATCGAGGACCTGTTCGTCCACATAGAACTGGTTGCGGTTCAAAATGAAGACCAGTGGTGAGATGCGCTCCAGCAGCGGTTCGCAGGTCGCCATGAAGTCATCCCGGGCGCCGCGGACGATCGGATGGCTCACCTGGTACATCAAGGTCCGGTTCAGCAGCAGCGTCAGGAGCCGGCCGAAATTGGCCAGCCAGTCTTTCAGCGCATAAGTCCTTGTCAAACTGTTTGTCGCGCCCACCAAATCATTCCCCCACGGCCTGTTCGAAAAGTTCCGAAGGTTTTGCCGCACAAGCGGTTGCCAGATAGTGATCGATCGCGCGGGCGAACTCCCCGCACGTCAGGAAGCGTTTTTCCCTTTCATAGGAGACCGCCTTGAGAATGATGCGGTCCAGCTCGGCATCCGCCGCCGGGTTGATCTCGGAGGGTTTTTTCATAAAAATTCGGTCCTGAAGCCGCAGTTTGATTTTGAGCAGCTTCAAGGCGGAGTCGCAGGGCGGATAAGGAAGCCCGCCCGCCACCATCTCGAACAGCGTCACCCCGGCGGCATACACGTCGGCGCGGCCGTCGACCACATTGGAGACGATCTGCTCCGGTGCAATGTAGGTCGGCGTGCCGGCGAGCACGCGTGCGCTTTCGCTGCGGCCGCCGTACGAGCGGGATACGCCGAAATCGGTCAGCATCGGCCTTTGAGAGTAGGCTTCGATGAGGATGTTGGCGGGTTTGACATCGCGGTGCACGATGCCGAGCCCGTTGGCGTAATCCAGTGCATCCAGAATTTTGACGATGATTTTGAGGCTCGCCCGGACGGGCAGGCGGCGTTTGGAAGGCAAAATGTTTCTAAGCGCCTGACGGAGATGGTGCGTCAAGGGGCTGCCTTTGACCAGTTGCATGGTGAAGTAGAGAAATTCGTCGGTTTCGCCGATTTCATGTACGGTGATGATGCAAGGGTGAGTCAGAAACGCAGCGGCCGCCGCCTCCTGGCGGAACATTTCGGCCATGGGACCGGTCAGGATTTCTTTGGGCAGTATTTTAACGGCCACCTGGCGCTGGAGATTGCGTTGAAAGGCGGCAAAGACGACCGACATCGCGCCCCTGCCCAACTGCCGCAGCAGCACGCAACTGCCCATGGTCCGCCCGATCAGATGACTGAAATCGATATTTTTAATGGAACCCATTGCGCCTCTTGAATTCGGCACCGCAAGCATCGAAACACGCAGTGCATTGCCGGCGGCTGCTTTTTGGGGAAGATTTCTGCAAAACTCGAGCCATCCCGAAATTCCCGCCTGCAGCAGCCGGCTTCGAAGCGGTATCGGCCTTCAGTACGCTGAAAAAGCTGCTGGATGCGGGAACGAGGCGCTTCCGACCCGGGTGGCAACCATGTCCGGATTTTGACGGTCCTTTTATCCCGGCAGCGGCCTCGCAGTAGCACTGGGAGCGGACGCCACGTCACGAACGGCGAAGGAGCAAGGATTTCGGCAGCGCCTGTTTATCTCCGGTGGAATCAGCTTTTAACGCGCGGAAAGGAAAGCACCAGCGGAAGCGAGGCCAGCGGCAGCAGTGAAATGAAGACGAGTACGGTGTGGATGGAGTAGACGTCGGCCAGTTTGCCGACCAGCGGTGACACGATGCCGCCCAGCCCGAAAGCAAAGCCCATCATCAGGCTGGCCACCATCGAGCGGCCTTTGGGCGCCACGGTCTGAGCCATGGCCACACCCAGCGGCAGGGAAGCGAGGTTGAAGGCGCCCGCCAGCGCTGCGCCGAAATAGACCCAGACGCCATCCATCCAGAGGAACATCAGCATTACAGGGGCCATCAGCAGGTGGGTGAATACGAACACCGGTTTGAAGCCGATGCGGTCCGAAACATGCCCGGCGGTGAGGCCGGAAATCGTTCCGGCCACGGTGAAGAGCGAGAAGATGGCGCCGGCCGCCACCAGCGAAAATCCCCTTTGAACGTACAGCACCGGCATGAAGGTCAGGAACGACTGGCCCACGATGGCGCGCAGCACCATCACGATCCAGATCTTGGCCACCGTTTTCCAGGCGGCGCCGAGGCTTTCCTTGATCGCGCCCACGAACCCGAGGTGGCGCAGCCCCTCGCTGGCCGGCGAGGGCAGGATCGACATCAGATAAAGGACCACCAGGAGACCGAAACCCATGAGATAGGGCACGGCATCCAGACCGAACCGGTCGGCGAACCAGGTGACCAGCAGCGGGCCCACACCGAAAGCGAACGTGCCGCCGGTGTTGAAGATCGACATGGCGAACCCGGCCTTGCCGCCCGCATACAACGGCACCATGCCCGTGACCGAAGGGTGGAACATCGAAGAGCCGATCGAACCGAGGGCGATGACGATCAAAAGCGACCAGAAGCCCCACATTACGCCGGATATGGGAATGAAGACCACCGGCAGCACGAGTCCCACCAGGATGAAATTGCGCGGCGGATAGCGGTCGGCCATGTAGCCCACCGAAGGCTGCACGATGAACGCCAGGAAGCGGTTGATGCCCGCAATGAGCCCGATCTGGGTCAGGGAAAGCCCCATTTTCTCCATGAACAGCGGAAAAAGCGGGGTGGTGAAGCTGCTGTAGAGATCGCCGGTGAAATGGACCAGGGTCAGTGCGAAAATGACCTTGAAATTGGTTCGCAGCGGTGTGGACATGACGCTTCCTCGGAAAACCAGCTGAATGAAACACGGCACTATAGAGAAGCGCCGGGAGGCCGTCAACAGCTGGGTTGGTCGGTTGGTCGGTTAGTTGGTTGATGGGTTGATGGGTTGATTGGTTTAACTGGTTTAGCTGGTTTAGCTGGTTGTGAGATGCGGCTTCCATGCCCTTTAACAATCAACCAGTTAAACCCACCCGCGACCCAACCGCCCCTCGACCGCTACAAAACCCCAAACCCGCCCAGCGCCCCTTAACC
>JAEYRZ010000005.1 GCA_023435265.1 Pseudomonadota bacterium | reverse complement strand
GTATAGGGCACCCAGAAGCGCCTGGCCCACGGCGCGAGTTCGTGCAGAATTTCGAACCGCTTGAGTGCCAGATCGGGACCCGGATAGCGTACGCCGGTGATATTGCCGCCGGGCTGAGGAACACTATCGATGAGGTTGGTGCCTTCGATGTTGGTCTGACAGAATACCACGGGCACGCCGGTGCCGCGGGTGACTTCCTTGGCGGCCACGGAAACCTCGGAAGGCAGGACCAGCATGAGGTCGACCCGATCTTCGACGAATTTGCGGAGAATACGTTCTTCGGTCGCTGAATCGAAATTGGTGTAATGAACATCGTATTCGATATTGCGGTTCTCTGTGTATCCCAGATCCTGCATTGCCTTCCTGAAGCCCTCCACGGTCGAGGCGAAGACATGCAGGCCGCACAGGATTCCGACGCGGAAGCGTTTGGGCTCAGGCTGGTCGCACCCGAGGGTCCACAGGGAGCTTGAGAGAATGGCGGAGAGAATCAGAAGGACGGAAATGCGGTTGATCGTCGCATCGTGTTTCCCAGGCATGGCATCCTCGATTTCGTTGAAGTGTATTCCCCGGGTCTGGTTCTGATCCGGTTGCCGGGATGGCTGCCTGTACCGCGCCCGGCGGATCGTATCGCACCAAGGTTAATATCGGCCGCAAAACGCTGTTCTCAATGCGATTTAATTTTCCGCATGGCGCGGGAGCCTTCGCAAATGCGTCGCGGTGGGAAACGGATACCAATTAATTTAATAAACGCCCCCCGTGGAATTGGCAACCGCTTTTTGCCGGCCTGAAGCGGCGCACGGACTTCGAATGCCGCGACGGGATAATCTTCGGCATCAAGAAAAGGATTCGCAGAGGCTGACGGGCAACGCGCACGTTCACCGCAGCCGATTCAAAGCTGAAATATGAGATTGATGATACAGCGGATTTCAACTACAAAAAGCCAGGATCGCAAAGGAATGGGAATTTTATGAAAGCTTTTTTCCACGTCATGCAAATCGATTCGCTGCTTGAGATCAAGCGGGAATTCCAGCCGGTCGGCACCGAGAAGGTCGATCTCCTGCAGGCGCTGGACCGCGTTCTGGCCGGCGATTTTCAGGCCGGGCAGGATATCCCCGGTTTCGATCGCGCCACCATGGACGGCTACGCGGTCAAAGCGGCCTCGACCTTCGGCGCCTCCGAGGGCAACCCGGCCTATTTGACGGTCGTCGGTACGGTGACCATGGGGCAGGTGCCGGCGTTTTCAGTCGAGATGGGGCAGGCCGCGCGCATCGCCACCGGCGGAATGCTGCCTCCCGGCGCGGACAGCGTCGTCATGATCGAACACACGGATGCGCTCGATGACACCACCATTGAAGTGTACCGGAGTATCGCGCCGGGGCAGCACACCGTGGCCCGGGACGAGGATGCGGCCCGGGGGCAGGTGCTCGTGGAGGGCGGCTGCCGCCTGCGCGCGCAGGAGCTGGGAATTCTGGCGGCGTGCGGCGCCCGGCGGGTGGAAGTCTTCCGGCGGCCGCGGGTGGGCATCATTTCCACCGGTGACGAGGTGATTCCCGTGGACGAACCGCCGCGTCCCGGCCAGGTGCGGGATGTCAATCGCTACACCCTTTCCGCCCTGGTGCTTCAGGCGGGCGGCGAGCCGCATTTTTTCGGCATCGTCCGCGACGATCCCCAGGCGCTTGCGGCGGCGTGCCGGCAGGCCCTGCAGGATACGGACATGGTGCTGATCTCGGGCGGCAGTTCGGTGGGCACGCGCGACCTGACGGTGGAGGTGCTCGAAAAGCTGCCCGAGAGCCGGATCATGGCCCACGGGGTTTCGATCCGGCCCGGCAAACCGACCATCCTGGCGCGCTGCGGCGGCAAGCCGTTCTGGGGGTTGCCCGGCCATGTTACATCGGCAATGGTGGTGTTTATGGTCCTCGTACGCCCGTTTCTGTCCTGGATCGGCGGCTGCGCCGATTCGCCCCCGGTGACGCTGCGGGCCTGCCTGAGCCGCAATATCGCCTCGGCGCAGGGCCGGGTTGATTTTGTGCGCGTACGGCTGATACCGAAGAACGGCCAGATTTTGGCCGAGCCGGTGCTCGGCGGTTCCGGCCTGATGCGCACCATGGTGGCGGCCGACGGCCTCGTTGCCGTGGATCTGAACAGCGAGGGGCTGGAGCAGGGGACGGTGGTGCAGGTGATGCTGTTCTGAAAGAGGCAAGGAGCTCGAATTGGGTCACAAACGCAATGTCTATCTGCAAATGAAGTCACTGGAGGAAGCGCGGCGCATCGTGGCCGAGCATTTCGCCGAATTGCCGGCAATCGGGGTGGAGACGATCCGCACCGTCGAGGCGGTCGGCCGCGTCCTGTCCGAAGCGGTGACGGCCCGGCTCTCGGCGCCCAATTTTCATGCCGCCGCCATGGACGGCATCGCCGTACCGGCCAAGTCGACCTTCGGTGCGCACGAAAGAAGGCCGAAAGATCTGCGCCTGGGCGTCGATGCCTTCGCGGTCAACACCGGCCATATGATGCCTGCCGGAACCGATGCCGTGATCATGATCGAACAGGTACAGGCGCTGGATGCGGAAACCGTGCGCATCGAAGCGCCCGCTTATCCCTGGCAGCATGTCCGCAAAATGGGCGAAGATATCGTGGCCACCGAAATGCTCTTCGCCCGGCACCATGTGGTGACCCCTTACTGCCTGGGCGCCCTGCTGGCCGCCGGCGTTTTCGAGGTTGCGGTGCTGCGCCGGCCCAGGGTGATGATCATTCCCACCGGTTCGGAACTGGTCGATTGGCGCACGCTGCCGCCGGATGGACCGCGGCCCGGACAGGTGATCGAATCCAACGGGTTCGTCCTGGGCGCCCTGATCGAATCCCTGGGCGGGGCGTACACGCACCACCCCATGCTGGGCGACGATCTCTCTGCCATCAAATCGGCGGTTTCGTCGGCCCTGGATCAGGGCTACCACATCGTCCTGATTTTAGGTGGGTCTTCGGCCGGTTCGGAGGATTTCGCGCGGGCCGTGATCGCCGATCTGGGCAGCGTCCTAGTGCACGGGGTGACCATGATGCCGGGCAAGCCGGTCATCGTCGGGCATATCGGCCCGCAGCCGGTTTTCGGCATTCCCGGCTATCCGGTTTCGGCGATCATGGCCTTCGAGCAGCTGGTTCAGCCGCTTATTTGCCGGCTGCAGGCCCGGCCGGAGCCGCAACGCCCGGCGGCGCAGGTCTGGCCGACGCGAAAACTGGCCTCCAAGCTGGGCATCGAAGAATTCGTGCGCGTCAAGATCGGCCAGGTCGGTGAACGCCTCGTGGCCACGCCGTTGCCGCGCGGCGCCGGCAGCATCACAACGCTGACCGAAGCGGACGGCATCATCCGCATCCCCGCGCCGCTGGAAGGCGTCAGAGAGAATGTGCCCGTCGGCGCCGAACTGCTCCGCCCGGCGCAGGCCATCGGCGGTACGATCGTGATCGTCGGCAGCCACGACAACACGCTCGACCTTCTGGCCGACGAGCTGCGCGCGCAGAAGAGCGGGCTGAGCATCTCTTCCAGCCACGTGGGCAGCATGGGCGGTCTGATGGCCGTGAAGCGCGGGCTGTGCCACATGGCGGGCAGTCATCTGCTGGATGAAAGTGACGGAAGCTATAATCGATCCTATATTCGGAAATATTTGTCGGACGTTCCGGTCAGGCTGGTGCATCTGACAATGCGCGAGCAGGGACTGATCATCCCCCGCGGCAATCCCCGGGGCATCCGCGGCATCGAGGATCTCGCGCGCCCGGATATCCGCCTCGTCAACCGCCAGGGCGGCTCGGGCACGCGCATCCTGCTGGACTACCGCCTGCGGCAGCTCGACATCGCTCCGGAGCGGATCGCCGGCTACCACAACGAGGAGTTTACCCACATGGCGGTGGCAGTGGCGGTGATGAGCGGCGCGGCCGATGTGGGGATGGGGATTCGGGCCGCGGCCAATGCGCTGGACCTCGAGTTCATTCCCATGGTCACCGAACAGTACGATCTGGTGATCCCGGCGGTCCACTTCGACAGCGCGCCGGTGCAAAGCCTGCTGGAAGTTATCGCCGGCAGTGCTTTCAAGCAGCGCGTCGCCGCTCTGGGCGGTTATCACACGGAGCGCACGGGCGAGATTTTGATGTGAACGTAACGTATTACCGCTTGCTGGATCATACCGCCGACCTGGGGGTGGAGATCACCGGGCGCACGCCGGCCGATCTCTTCGCCAACGCCGCCCGCACACTGGGGGAGTTGATCTGCGAACCGCAGAGCGTCCAACCGCGGAACGAGCGCAGGGTGGAGGCCGAAGGAGAGGACTGGGCCGATCTGATGGTCAACTGGATGCGCGAACTGCTCTATCTCTGGAACGGCGGGCAGCAGTTGTGGACGGGGGCGCGCATCGAAACCCTCACGGCCGAATACGTGCGCGCCTACGTCGCGCTGGACGATTACGACCCTGAACGCCATGCCATCCTCCACGACATCAAGGCGGTCACCTACCATGCGATCGAGGTGTCGCCGACACGCGGCGGGTGGCGGGCGAGTGTGATTTTCGATGTGTGATTGGATTTGCTATGAAAATCGAACGTATCGATGACTATCGCTGGCAAATCGCGCCTGAAGGCGACATGCGGGTGCCGGGGCTGGTCTTCAGCAACAGCGAACTTTTCAAACAGCTGAGCCGTGAGGAGGCTCTTCAGCAGGTGGCCAACGTGGCCACGCTGCCGGGCATCGTCAAAGCAAGCCTGGGCATGCCCGATATTCACTGGGGCTATGGATTCCCAATCGGCGGGGTGGCCGCCTTCGACTGGCATGAGGGCGTGGTTTCGCCCGGCGGCGTCGGCTACGATATCAACTGCGGCGTGCGCCTGGCCGCCACCGACCTGAAGTTCGAGGAAATCCGCGGGCGGCTGCGCGACCTGGTCGAGACCCTTTACCGCAATGTGCCCTCGGGTGTGGGGGCCACGGGCTCGGTCAAACTCTCGGCCGCCGACGAAAAGAAGGTGCTGACGCAGGGCAGCCGATGGGCGGTGAGCCAGGGGTTCGGCACGGCGGAGGATGTCGAGCGCACCGAGGACCGCGGCTGTCTCGCATGGGCCGATCCGTCGGTGATCAGCGACCGGGCGCTGGAGCGCGGCCGCAAACAGCTGGGAACCCTGGGCTCGGGCAATCATTTCGCCGAAGTCGGGGTCGTCGAGGCGATCTATCATCCCGAGGCGGCCGATGCCTTCGGCCTGTTCGAGGGACAGGTCACGGTCCTGGTGCACAGCGGTTCGCGCGGGTTCGGCTACCAGGTGTGCGACGACTTTCTGGCCTCCATGACCCGTCACATGCGCGGCCTGGACATCCGGGTGCCGGACCGCCAACTGGCCTGCGCCTATATTCAGTCGGATGCGGGGCGCGAATATATGGCCGCAATGGCCTGCGCGGCCAACTATGCCTGGAACAACCGGCAAATCCTGCTGCACCGCTGCCGCGAAACCTTCGAAGAAGCGCTGCGCATCAGCCCGCGGGCCCTGAACATGCGTCTGGTCTATGACGTGTGCCACAACATCGCCAAAAAAGAGGAACACGTGGTGGACGGCAAGCTCCGAACGCTGTGCGTGCACCGTAAAGGGGCGACGCGGGCCTTCGCGCCCGGCCATGCCGCATTGAGCAGCGAATATCGCGGCATCGGACAGCCCATCCTGATTCCGGGCGATATGGGAACTGCTTCGTACGTCCTGGTTGGCACCGGACGTGCAATGGAAGAAACCTTCGGTTCGACCTGCCACGGCGCCGGGCGCGTGCTCAGCCGCACGGCCGCCAAGAAGCTGAGCAAAGGCCGATCGATCGGCCGCGAACTGGAAGATCAGGGCATCCTGGTGCGCTGGACCGGCCGCGGGACGCTGGCCGAGGAGATGCCTCAAGCGTATAAGGATGTCTCGCAGGTGGTGGCGGTCGTGCATGGCGCGGGGATTTCCCGCAAAGTCGCTAAGTTGAGGCCGGTTGCCGTAGTAAAGGGCTGACGTTTTGCTTTACCTTCACGATCGATTTCATCGCGCCGCTGAATTCGAAACCGCGCTTTTCGGCATTCAGGAGCGTCAGATCGGACTTGCGGGAAAATGACGCCGTGCACTGGAATCCGGGCAGGGCAGAGGAGCGTGACAGTTGAATTGGTTTGAGGCGGTGGTTCTCGGTATCGTTCAGGGTTTGACGGAGTTTTTACCGGTCAGCAGTTCGGGGCACCTCGTGATGGGCCAGTTCCTGGCGGGATTGAGAAAGCCGGAGCTCCTGTTCGACATCAGCGTGCACGGCGGAACCCTTTTGGCAGTGGTGGCCGTGTTCCATCGCGACCTGCTGTCGATGGCCGCTTCCGTGGCGCGCATTCCGTCGGCCATGCGCAGCGAAGGGGGGCTCTCCGCCCTTTTGATGGACCGCAGCGAGGTGCGCCTGCTGTGGATGATCTTCCTGGGCAGTCTTCCGACCGCGCTGCTGGGCTTACTGCTGGCGCACGTGGCCGAGGAGCTCTTCGGGACCGTCCGCCTGGTCGGCGCCGCCCTGCTGGTCACCGGCAGCTTCTTGTGGTTCACGCGCCGTCGTTCGGATGCGGGCCGGCCGCTGCGCGAGATGCGCTGGCGGGATGCCCTGATCATCGGCATCGCTCAGGGCCTTGCAATCATTCCGGGCATTTCCCGTTCGGGCGCCACCATTGCCACCGCGCTTTATCTTGGGCTCGATCGCGAACTTTCAGGCCGCTATTCCTTCCTGCTTTCGATTCCGGCGATCATCGGCGCGCTGATCATGGCCATGAACGGCGATCTGTTTCGTTCCACCCTGCCGGTGGGCGTGATCCTGGCCGGCAGTTTCAGCGCGGCGGCGGTCGGTTATCTGGCCCTGCTGCTTCTGCTGCGTATCGTCAAACGGGGGCAGCTTCACCATTTCGCACCCTATTGCTGGGTCGTCGGTGGGGGCGCTCTCGTGATGTCGCTGGTGTGATCCGTTCGGGGGCTTTGAATCCTAAGAAGAAGGAGAGAAATTATGCTGAATCCTGAAATTTTCCGCCAATACGACATTCGTGGCATCGCGGGCCAGGACATGGATGCGGCGGACGTGATCCGGATCGGCCAGGGCATCGGAACCTACCTGGCCAAGGACGGCAACCGCTTCGTCGCCGTCGGACGCGATTGCCGGCTCACATCGGAAACTTACAGCCAGCGGCTGATCCAGGGGCTAACCTCGACCGGCTGCCGGGTGGTGGACATCGGCATGTGCCCTACGCCGGCCGGCTATTTCGCCATCCGGCACCTGGGAACCATGGGCTGCGTCATGGTCACCGCCAGCCACAACCCTCCTGAGTATAATGGATTCAAGGTGTGCAGCGGCATCGATTCGGTTTACGGGGAACAGCTTCAGGAGATCCGCCGGATCATCGAGGCGGGCGACTTTGCCAAAGGGTGGGGCGACACCGAAAGCTACCAGATCATCCCGGCTTACATCAAATACGTCCTCGAAAACATCCGCCTCGAACGGCCGCTGCGGGTGGGCGTGGACAGCGGCAACGGTACGGCCGGTCTGACCGCCATTCCCGTTTTCAAGCGTCTGGAGTGCGAGGTGCACGAACTTTACTCCGAGCCGGACGGGAACTTTCCCAACCACGAAGCCGATCCGACCGTGGCCAGGAACATGGCCGACCTGATCTCACTGGTCAAATCGCACAAACTCGATGTGGGCATCGGCTTCGACGGGGACGGCGACCGCCTGGGCGTGGTCGACGCGGACGGCTCCCTGATTTACGGCGATCAGCTGATGATCGTCTTCAGCCGAGAGATTCTGACCCGCAAACCGGGCGCCACCTTTATCTCCGAAGTCAAGTGCTCCCAGACCATGTACGATGACATCGCCAAGCACGGCGGCAATGCCGTCATGTGGAAAACCGGCCATTCCATGATCAAACAGAAGATGAAAGAAGTTAAGGCCGAACTGGCCGGAGAAATGAGCGGCCATCTCTTCTTCGCCGACCGCTACCTGGGATACGACGACGCGGTTTATGCCGCCTGCCGGCTTTTGGAGATCCTGGCCGCCACGGGTAAAACCATCGCCCAGCTGCTGGCCGACGTTCCCAAAACCTACAGTACCCCCGAGATCCGCATGGAATGCGCCGATAACATCAAATTCGAAGTGGTCCGCAAAGTGACCGAGTACTTCCGTCAGCGCGCCAAAGTGATCGATATCGACGGCGCGCGCGTGCTGTTCGACGACGGATGGGGCCTGGTGCGTGCCTCCAACACCCAACCGGCCCTGGTGCTGCGCTTCGAGGCGCTTACGCCCGAGCGTTTGAAAGAGATCCGCTTGACGGTGGAAACTGCGCTGGAAGAAATAAAGGCCGGAAAATAGGCCGATCCTCGTCCGCATCGGGCAACCGGTCCGTGCAGTGCCTGAATGCGGGCGGGCGTGCGGTCCGCCGTCAGGATGTTCAAAGGGCAGCGATTCCATAAGGAAGATTTCGATTCCAATCTCTCAAATCAAAATTCTCGCGATCCTGTTCTTCTCGCTTTTTGCGACCATCACGGGCGTGGGCATCGTCGTGCCGCTCCTGCCGGTCTACGCCCATCAACTGGGCGCCGGCGGGCTGGCCATCGGGCTTGTGTTCGGAGGCTTTTCCTTTTCGCGCAGCATGCTGCTGCCGGTTTTCGGCAGGCTCTCGGACCGCAGGGGACGCAAGCCGCTGATTGTGGCCGGTCTGCTGGCCTACACGCTGGTATCGGTCGCCTTCATTTATTCGAGCACGGTAATGCAGTTGATCGCGGTCCGTTTTATCCAGGGCATGGCTTCGGCCATGGTGATGCCGGTGGTTCAGGCCTACGTGGGCGATATCACCCCGCCGGGCAAGGAGGGGCTGGTCATGGGCATCTTCAATATGTCCATGTTTTTCGGGCTCAGCCTGGGCCCGGTGGCCGGCGGGCTGCTCAACGACCACTTCAGCATGCAGGCCACCTTCATCTGCATGGGCGCGCTCTCTCTGCTCGGCTTCGCCCTCAGCCTCGGCATGCTGCCCCCCACGCGCAGCGAAGCGGCCTTGAACCGCAACCGTTCCCCGGCCCGGTGGCGCACCATCGCCCGCGACCGGGTGGTCGCCGGTATTTTCATCTACCGTTTTTGTTACACGGCGGCCATCGGCGTCATCTGGGGGTTTCTGCCCGTCATGGCGGACGCCGAGCTCGGCCTCTCCAGTTCCCGGATCGGTGTGCTGGTCATGCTGGGGGTGTTTGTCAGCGGACTCATCCAGATCCCCATGGGCTATCTTTCCGACCGGTTCAACCGCCGGATCATGGTTGCGGCCGGCGGGGCGCTGGCCGGGGCGGCCGTCCTTCTGTACACGGTCGCCGGCAGTTTCAGCGGGCTTTTCGCCGCCGGCGTCCTGTTCGGCCTGGGCGGCGGCACGGCAATGCCGGCGCTCATGGCGGTCGCCGTGATCAAGGGAAACCATATCGAATCCATGGGCTCGGTGATGGCCCTCTTGACCATGGGCCACAGCCTGGGAATGATGATCGGCGCCCTGATGGCCGGTATCATGATGGAGCTTTTCAGCCTGCGCGGCGCTTTCGGTCTGGGCAGCGGCATTGTCTTCCTGGGCGTGGCCTTCTTTTATTTCTGCACGGCCGGGAAATCACTGGGCCGTGAAGGTGCCGCATGACGATCACGCTGAACCCGATCGGAATCATCCACAGCCCTTTTACAACCATCGATGCGATGCCCATTCAGCCCTGCGGCGCCGCCCGGGTCGAGGGCCGCGTCGTCGTCGACCCCGCCTACGCCGCCGGGCTCGAGGATATCGAAGGCTTCTCGCACCTCATTCTGCTGTATCATTTTCACCGCAGCAGCGGTTTCGAACTGAGCGTCAAGCCGTTCCTGGATGATGTCCGGCGCGGACTTTTCTCCACCCGCGCGCCCCGCCGGCCCAATCCCATCGGATTTTCGACGGTGGCGCTGACCCGGCGCGAGGGCAACATCCTGCATATCCGCGGCGTCGACGTGCTCGACCGCACCCCATTGATCGACATCAAACCCCACGTCCCGGCTTTTGACGCACCCGCCGAAACCCGCATCGGCTGGATGAAAAACAAGGTGCAGCAGGCCGGGCGGACGCTTTCGGACGACCGTTTCGCGCCCCCCGGAGGCGCAGATTAGCGGCGCAGGACCGCTGCTCAATCGTTTTTTTCGGCGCTTTCGCCGGTGGAACCGCCCTCAGGCTTGGGCAGGTTTGCGGCCTGGCAGGCATCCAGCACCTGCCGCACGGTATGGGCCAGGTCGTGGAATTTGATGGGTTTGAGCAAAGAGGCCTGAAACAGGTTCGATCCCTGCTCCTGGTCGCCGGACATATCGGTTCCGGTAACCAGGATGATCGGCAGCAGGGGGCACAGGCTGCCGATTTGCCGGGCCAGCTGGCTGCCGTTCATTTTGGGCATCACCCAGTCGGTGATCACCAGGTCGAATCCTTGCGGATTGCGGCGCAGGTGCATCAGGGCCTCATCGCCGCCGCCCGCCGTGACGATGCGGTAGCCGAGCGCCTCCAGCATTTCGCGCATGATCTCCAGGATTAAAACTTCGTCATCCACCACCAGAATCCGCTCCTGACCGCCGGGCGGCGATCCGGCGAGTTCAGCGGCCGGCAGCAGAACGCTCTTCAGAATGCGCGGAAAATAGACCGTGAATGTGGACCCCCGGCCGGGCTCGCTGGCGACCTGGATGCCGCCGCCCAGATCGTTGACGATGCCGTGCACCACCGACAACCCCAGGCCGGTTCCTCCGGATTCAGACTTGGTGGTGAAATAGGGTTCGAAGATTCTTTCCAGGGTACGGCTGTCCATTCCGATGCCGCAGTCCTGCACGCTGAGCCGGACATAGGCGCCGGGCGGCAGAGCCGCCGGACCGCCGGCCGCAAGCTCCACCCCCTCGAGCCGGATGTCGAGGGTTCCGCCGGAGGCCGCCATGGCGTGCGCGGCGTTGGTGCACAAATTCATCACCACCTGGTGCACCTGGGTGGGCGTCGAGCGGATGATGCACGGTTCGGGGGTGATCTGCTGGCGGAATTCGATCGTGGTCGGGATGGACGCCCGCAACAGCTTGAGCGCCTCTTTGACCACCAGCTGCATTTCAAGCGGCTGGGTCGACTCCTCCTGCTTGCGGCTGAAGGTCAGGATGTGATGGATCAGCTCCCTGGCGCGCTGGCAGCCGTCCAGAATGCGCGAAAGGTTGTGCTGCAGGCGTTCGTCTCCGCCGGAAGCCTGGCGCAGCGACAGTTCCGTAAATCCCAGGATGCCGCCCAGTATGTTGTTGAAGTCATGGGCGATCCCGCCCGCGAGGGTCCCGATGGCTTCCATCTTCTGCGACTGCTGCAACTGGATTTCGAGCTGAACCGCGGCGGTCACATCCATCTTGATGCAGACCAGGTTCATCACGCGGCCACTGGGATTGAAAATCGGGAAGATCCGAGTATCGGCGATGTACGTTCGCCCGTCGCGGCGGATATTCTTGACACGGCCGCTCCAGGAATCGTCCCTGGCGACCATGAAGGTCATGCGGTTGAAAATGCGGCGGTCATACTCGGCGAAGGCCGGCGCGCCCACGGCTTGTCCGATCAACTCCTCGCGCGAAAACCCGCTGAGATATTCGAACGCACGGTTGACATATACGATCTGTCCGTGCGGATCGGTGATCACCGCAGCCTCGGCCGACTGTTCGATCACCGCCGCCAGGCGCCGGCGTTCCTGTTGGATGCGGCCGGTGCGGGTGACATCGAGCATGGAAACCACCACCCGGCGCGTGCCAGGGACCACCTGGACATGCGCCACGACCTTGCGCGTACGGCCCTTGTGATTCGAGACCTGAAACTCGATCCGCCTGCGCGACCTGATTTGCCCTTCGATCATCATCTGGTGATAGAGCTTGAGGCGTTCGCGTTCGGACGGAACCACGAAATCCAGGGCATGCTGCCCGACGATTTTCGTGCGCTTCAGACCGGTCATCATATCGGCCGGGATGTTGGCCATCGAGATGGTCAAATCCGGATCGATCACAATGGCGGCCGGGCCGGTGTTCTCGAACAGCCAGCGGTAAAGCGCACCCTCCCCCGGGGGCGGCGCCGCGTCGCGATGGCGGGACCGACTTGTCAACTTCGGCACATCCTTTCAGCACCGCTGGTCGCGGTGGGACTTAGTGCAGATCAAAATGCAGGTGACCTGCTGCATATATCGACCGATCGGCCGCAGCCTTGAACCGGTGGCCCGGCGACATCGATTGGGAGGGATCAGACATTTGCAGTCAGGCTAAAGCGTTTCGGGCGTAAAGGCCACCACATCGTCGATGAGGCGGACATCGGCCAGCAGCATGACCAGCCGATCCAGGCCCAGTGCATTGCCCGCGGCCTGGGGCATGTCGGGCAGGGCCCCAAGGAAACGCTCCGGCATGGGGGTGACGGTCCGACCGGCAGCGCGCCGGGCCGCCAATTCCGCTTCGAAGCGCCGGCGCTGTTCGGCGGGGTCGGTCAATTCGGAGAAGCCGTTGCACAGTTCGATACCGGCCATGTAAAGTTCGAACCGCTCGGCGAGGTGCGGCGCTCCGTGCTTGGCGCGCGCCAGGGCGCCGCAGGCCATGGGGTAGTCATAGAGAAAAAGGGGCTGCGGGCGGCCGAGGTGCGGTTCCACTGCGAAGGCCAACACTTCGTCAAAGCGATTGGCCCGCAATGCCTCCTCGGGCGAGAGCTGCGCATGGCGCTGAAATGCTTCGGCCACGGTCATTCGCGGCCAGGGCGCCGAAAGAGCGATCGAAGCGCCCTGGTAGATCAGACGCTCCCGGCCCAGCGCCGCACAGACATGATGCACCAGCGCCTCGGTCTGGGCCATCATGGCATTGTAGTCGGCATCGGCCGTATACCATTCCAGCATCGTCATTTCGGGCAGGTGGCGGCTGCCGCGCTCCCCGCGGCGAAAGCACTTGCAGATCTGGTAGATGCGCGTGTAGCCGGCCGCGAGCAGCCGCTTCATGCACAGTTCCGGAGAGGTCTGCAGAAACCAGTCGCCGCATTGCCGGGCGTCGACGTGCGCCTCGGGCGCAGGAGCCGGAATGCAGAGCGGGGTTTCGACTTCGAGATAGCCGAGAGCGTCGAAAAATCGGCGGATCTCCGACGTGACGCGCGCGCGCAGGATCAGATTGGAGCGGTCAGCCATGAGTCAAGTCTGTTCGATATAAATCTTCAGAACCACAGAGGACACAGAGATCACAGAGAAAAACCTCAAAACCCCTCTGTGGTCTCTGTGTCCTCTGTGGTTATCAATATCCTGAGAACAAAACCGGAGCTTTCCAGATAACCGCAATACGGACACTCAAGCATTTCAGGAATCCGCATTCATTTTTTCGCATCCCTGTTCTTGTGGTGGTACATATCCGTCGGGCGGTCCTGCAGATAGATGTGTTCGAAAACCCGCGGATCGGCTTCCTCGTACCAGCGCAATCCCTGCGTGCGGCAGCGGTCGCAGGCTTTGCGCGGGATATGCACGCCCAGGATCCGGGCGCCGCGGTCGCAGGAAGAATCGATGCGCAGGGCCCCGGCGCAGTCGTTGCACAGACATACCTGTTCGCTCTGGGTTTCGCGCAGTCCGTCGGTGTCGTAGTAGATATTGCGGTAGCGCTGGTCGCAGCCCGGCCGGTGCCGGATGGATTTGGCCAGACGTGCGCGCTGGCGGAACATGTTCAGCGCTTCGCGGCAGGTCTCCCGGATCCGCTGCGTGACTTCCGGACGCTGCCGGATGCGTTCGGGCCGGAAATCGGGCTCGCGCAGGTTGCTGTAATCGAGCCCGGCCATGGCAAGGATGATCCCGGCATTTACGTAGGGCAGCGCCCCCTCGATGGCATAGCCGCCTTCCAGGACGGCAATGTCGGCCTTGAGCAGGGCGGTCAGTTCGGCGTAGCCGTGGGCCGAAAAGTTCATGTTGGTGATCGGATCGGAATAGTGGTTGTCCTGCCCGGCGCTGTTGACGATCAATTCGGGTTTGAACTCGTCGAGGATCGGCAGCACCACCTCGCGGATGGCGTGCAGAAAACCCTCCTCGGCCGTGTGCGGCGGAAGCGGGATGTTGATCGTGCTGCCGACGGCGTTGGGTCCGCCCGTTTCGTCCAGAAACCCCGAACCCGGATATAGGGTGCGGCCGTCCTGATGCAGAGAGATGAAGAGGGTATCCGGGTCGTGCCAGTAGATGTCCTGGGTGCCGTCGCCGTGGTGGCAGTCCGTATCGACGATCGCCACGCGGTCGATCTTGTAGGCGCGGCGCAGATATTCGATCATGATCGCTTCGATATTGACATTGCAGAAGCCGCGCGCGCCGTGCACCACGCGGTTGGCGTGATGGCCGGGCGGGCGGACCAGCGCGAAGCCGCGTTCGACCTTGCCGTCCATGACGGCCATGCCGATCGTCTTGGCCCCGCCCGCGCTGATGAAATGCGATTCGGTCATCACCCGCCAGGGGTCGGGCACGCAGAAATGGACGCGCTGCACATCCTTGATGGTCACCAGGTCGGGCTTGAACTCGACGATGCCTTCGATGTCGAGCAATCCTTCCTCGAAAACCTGGTCCTGGGTGTAGAGCAGGCGCTCCTCGCGTTCGGGGTGCGTCGGGCTGATGGCCCAATCGAATGCCGGAAAAAAGACCAGGCCGGTTTTATGTTTGGCGTTGAGCATGGTTATAAATCTTCCCGGGTCAACTTTTCCGTTTGCGGGTCGTAGCCGACGATCAGGCCGGGTTTGATCTGCACCCGCACGCGGATATTCTTGCCCACCGTGCGGAAGCCGCGCACCATGTTGAACGAGGACTCCTCGATCACTTCCATCTTAAGATAATTGGGATTGGCTCCGCGCCGCAGCGCCTTTTCCCTCAGCAGCTGGAACGCCATTTCGCGGGCGTCCGGCAGGTCGAAATCCCAGGCGATATCCCGGCTGAAGTGTTCGCCCGGCGCCATGGCGATCTGCTGCGCGGTATCGGCATAGACCACCACCTCGCTGGTGGTGCGGGCCAGGGCGCAGCCCAGGGCGTTGGCCACCTGGAAGTGGGGCACCACCGATACCGTACCGTCGAACAGCGGCGCCAGTCGTCTGGCGAACTGCTGCGCCGGACCGCCCATCACCATGATCTGCTGCGGCCGGACCTGGATGCCTTCCATCAACTCATGGACCGTGTAGACTGGTTTGCTGTTGATGCGATCGATCATTTTCCCGGCCGCCTCCAGAATGCGCGTGCAGGCTGTATCGAAAATGCGGCCGGCGGTCTCCTCGGCTGTAAGCCCCAGCGCCTGCGCCAGAGCGGAGATGCCGGCCATGGCGCGGGTGCGGTCGCCGGTGTCGGTCATGCCCAGCACGCAAAAAGCATCGGTGGGCGTCGGGGCCGGACCGCCGTAGGCCATGGCGCGTCCGATGCGGTCCGGGCCGACGGTCAGGCGGCCTTCCTCGATGCGCACCGCGCTGTCGCCGCCGATGCCGATGGATTGACTCAAAAGCGCCCGGATCATGGTTTTATAGGGACCGATCTCGATGCCCAGGGGCGACAGCAGCGGCACGCCGTCGACCAGAACCGCCATATCGGTCGTGGTGCCTCCGATGTCCAGCGCCAGGCAGGTCTTGTCCGCGGGAGCGCTGGCGATCGATCCCATCACGCTGGCCGACGGTCCGGACAGGATGGTCTGGGCCGGGTAGTCGAGTGACGCGTCGAAGCGCATGTTGCCGCCGTCGGGTTTGAGAATGCGGATGGGAACCGACATCCCCTTGCGGTCCAGCACTTTCCTGACCGCCTCGAAAAACTCGCGGTGCACGGGGTAGACCGCGGCATTGAGAAAGGTGGTGGCGATGCGGCGCGGGAAGTTGAGACCGCCCGAAAATGTGTGTCCCGTGAAGACCCGTTCGACATGCGGGCCCACGATTTCGGCCATGGCCTTCTCGTGTTCCGGGTTGCGCACGGAGAATTTGGAAACCACTCCGGCAAAGCGGATGCCCTTGCGCGCGAAGCCGGCGGCGATCTCTTCGATGTGCCGGGTGTCCAGCGCAACGATTTCCCGTCCGCGGTGATCCAGCGCACCGGCGACCACGTGGTAGTCGGCATTGGTCCGGAACGACTCCGGATCGATGCCCGGTCCGGCACTGACCACCATGCCCACCGGCGGCAGCTTCTCCTGGACCACCAGGTTGGTGGCCAGCGTCGTGCTCAGCACGATGCGGCGGATTTCGCGGACGTCGATCCCGTCGGTCAGCGCGGTCAGACCGTCCAGGACCGTCTGAAAAAGGTCGTCGGTATCTGTGGGAACCTTGGCTTCCCTGACCAGGCCCTCCGGTCCGAGCAGAACGGCGTCGGTGTGGGTGCCACCCGCATCGAGTCCGATGATCATGCGGTTAACCTTTGCGCGGAGTGTGGGATGAACGCGTTCACGATTTTCGGTCCAAGTCCGATTCAGGCGGCGCTGGTTCGCAAGGCCGCCCGAATGCGCGATCGTGTGTAAAACCTTTGATCCTCTCGGACTTTTATTCCATAAGCAGATCCAAACCTCAACCGCTTTTCGGCCGGCCTGCCCCCGCGCCGCGCCGCATGGTTCGATGTTGACTTGCCATTCGAACTTACGCTATTCAAAACAGTTTAAACCCCGTGGCACCGGGCTGCGCCGCAGGCACCGGGCCGGAAGGCGATGGAAGCAATGATTCAACTCATCAGAGGATTCAAGGATATCCTGCCCGGCGAAATCGAGGTGTGGCACCTGATCGAAAAGACCGCCGTGGACCTGTTTGAAAGCTTCGGCTACCAGGAAATCCGCGTGCCGATCATGGAGAAGACCGAGCTGTTCGCCCGCAGCATCGGCGAAGACACCGATATCGTGGAGAAGGAGATGTACACCTTCGCCGACCGCAAGGGAGACTTTCTGACCCTGCGGCCCGAAGCCACCGCCTCGATCGTGCGCGCATACATCCAGCACAAGATGTACGCCGGCGACCCGGTGCGTAAGTTCTACCTGGTCGGCCCCATGTTCCGCCGCGAGCGGCCCCAGAAAGGGCGCTACCGCCAATTCTACCAGCTCGACCTGGAAGCATTCGGCATCGCCGCACCTTACATCGATGTGCAGATCGTGCACATCCTGCACCTGCTCTTTCAGCGCCTGGGTGTGCGCGACACCCAGGCCGTGATCAATTCGCTGGGCTGCCCCGACTGCCGGCCCGCCTACCGCCAGGCGTTGAGCGCGTTCCTGGTCGGCGTGCAGGACAAACTCTGCATCGACTGCCAGCGCCGCAAAACGCGCAACCCGCTGCGCGTGCTCGACTGCAAGGTGCCGCAGTGCCGGGACGCCGTAGCCGATGCACCGGCCCTGCTCGACTACCTGTGCGAAACGTGCCGCGCCCACTTCGAGACGGTCACCTCCAGCCTGAACCGCCTGAACGTTCCGTTCACGGTGGACAAACGCCTGGTGCGCGGGCTCGATTACTACACGCGGACGACATTCGAAATGCAGACCAGCATGTTGGGCGCCCAGAGCGCCGTGGCCGGCGGCGGCCGCTACGACGGCCTGGTGGAGACATTGGGCGGCCCGTCCATCCCGGCCATCGGCTTTGCGGTGGGATTCGACCGGCTGGCCGAAATCGTCGGCCAGCTCACGGCGCCCGCCGAACTGCGCCCCGACCTGTTTATCGCCGCTCTTGGAACCGCGGCCCGCGACCAGGCGTTCCACTGGATGTCCGAATTGTGCGCGCGCGGCATCCGTACGGAAATGGACTACTCCGACCGCAGCCTCAAGGCGCAGATGAAACGCGCCGACCGGCTGGGAGCCGACCGGGTGCTGATTGTCGGCGAAGCGGAATTGAAGAACGGCGCCGCTCTGCTGCGCGACATGCGCACCAGCGAACAGCGCGAAGTAAAGTTGGAGAATCTTGTCGATCAGATATGAATAAAGAGTTCGGCGGTTAAGTGTTAAGCTGAGGATTTCGGCTGTTCATATGCTCATAAAATCGAAAGAATGCCTTCGCTTGAAACTTGATGGACTGGCAAAAAGCCTGAATGACCACAGAGGACACAGAGCACAGAGGTAATGGATTAAAATACAGAGCATTCCTCTGTGACCTTTTAAATGCACTTTGACGATTTCACTGCTATCAATGCATCTGCAGTATAAACCTTCGAATAGAGATTGAGGAGATAATACTTGGTAGACTTATTGGGCGACATGCGGCGGACGCACACCTGCAATCAACTGGGCGTCGACGATGTGGGCAGGGAAGTGGTTCTGATGGGCTGGGTACAGCGCCGGCGCGATCACGGCGGCGTGATTTTCGTAGATCTGCGCGACCGCGAAGGCATCACCCAGGTGGTTTTCAACCCTGCCGTGAACGAACCGGTCCACGCCAAAGCCCACGCGATCCGCAGCGAGTACGTGCTGGGCGTGCGCGGAAAGGTGGCCCCGCGGCCCGAAGGCATGCGCAATCCCAACCTCTTCACGGGCGCCATCGAAGTGATGGTCGACGAACTGCGCATTCTCAACACGGCCGAGACCCCGCCGTTCCCCATCGAAGAGAATGTCGAGGTGACCGAGGCCGTGCGTCTTGCGCACCGCCATCTCGACCTGCGCCGGCCCAATTTTCAGCGCAACATCATCATGCGCCACAAGGCTGCCGCGGCGGTGCGCGATTTCCTGAACGGCCGGGGCTTCCTGGACATCGAAACGCCATTCCTGACGCGCAGCACCCCCGAGGGCGCGCGCGACTACCTCGTTCCCAGCCGCGTCAACCCGGGCCAGTTCTACGCGTTGCCGCAGTCGCCGCAGCTGTTCAAACAGCTGCTCATGGTCTCCGGTTTCGAACGCTACTACCAGATCGTGCGCTGCTTCCGGGATGAAGACCTGCGCGCCGACCGGCAGCCCGAATTCACGCAGATCGATCTGGAGATGTCCTTCGTAGGCGAAGATGATGTCATGGCCGTCGCCGAGGGCGTGCTCCGGCACGTCTGGAAGGAAGTGCTGGACATCGAATTGAACACTCCCTTTCCGCGCCTGACCTACGACGAGGCCATCGCGCGCTACGGACTGGACAAGCCTGACACGCGCTTCGGCCTGGAACTGGCCGAAGTCAGCGATATCGTCAAGGATTCGGGTTTCAAGGTGTTCGCCGACGTGGTGAAGAAGGGCGGCATCGTCAAGGCGCTCAACGCCAAGGGCTGCGTGGAGATGTCACGCAAGGAGATCGACGACCTGGGCGCCTTCGCCGCCGTCTACCGCGCCCGGGGCCTGGCCTGGATCAAGGTGCGGCCCGAGGGCTGGCAGTCGCCCATCGCCAAATTCTTCACCGAAGAAGAAAAAGCCCGCCTGACCGAACGCATCGGCATGGCCGTCGGCGACCTCGTCTTCTTCGTGGCCGATCAGCCCAAAGTGGTCAATGACGCGCTGGGCAACCTGCGCAACCACCTGGGTCAAAAACTCGACCTGATCGACCCCAAAGCCTTCAATTTCGCGTGGGTGACGCGCTTTCCGGCCTTCGAGTACAACCCGGACGAAAAGCGCTACGAGGCCCTGCACCACCCCTTCACCGCGCCGCTGGAGTCGGATTACGAC
>JAEYRZ010000208.1 GCA_023435265.1 Pseudomonadota bacterium | reverse complement strand
GAACAGCGGTACCCGGGAATTTGATTTCGGTGCGCGCCAGAAAAAAAGCGGCCGGCGGGCTGGAATCGAACCGGCGCAGCCCCAGCAGCAGACCGGCGGCCTGGGCCAGGGCCTCGACCACCAGAACGCCCGGCATGATCGGCTCGTGGGGAAAGTGGCCGGCGAAAAAAAACATCTGCGGGTCGAGGAAGAGGCGCGCGTCGATATGCGTGTCGCCGAGCGCGTCGATGCGGTCCACCAGGAGAAAGGGGGGCCGGTGCGGCAGGATGCGGGTGATGCTTGCGGTATCTGGAAATGAGATTGTCATGCGCGATTGGCCTCGCGACCGGGTGCCTGTCGCAGATAGGCGTTCACGGCCGCCGCACGGGGAAGCGGATGGGCGGTGAGCCCGCGTGCGATCCAGCGGACGGTGCGGGAAAGCATCTGACCGGGGCCTACTTCGACCACCCTGCGGATTCCCCGGCGGTGCAGAAGGTGGATAAGTTCCACCCAGCGCACCGGGCTGTATAACTGCATCGCCAACAACCGGGCCAATGCGCCGCCGTCGGGCACGGCCTGCAAAGTGCTGTAGGAGATCAGGAGGGTCCGCGGCGCCCGCAGCGGCGTATCGGCCAGGACGGTCGCAAGCGCGCGGGCGGCCGGGCGCATGCCGGTCGAGTGATAGGCGGCCGCCGCAGGCAGCCGGTAGGCGTCCAGTGCGCCTTGGGCGACGGCCTGCGCCAGTGCTGTGGTTACCGCTTCGATGGATCCCGAAACCACGGTTTGTCGCGGCGTGTTGAAGATCGCCGGTTGAACCGGCCCGATTCGGGTGCAGATCGCTTCGACCGCTTCCGCCGAAAGGCCGAAAACGACGCCCATCGCGCCGGGATCTTCGGCCGCCGCGTTCAGCAGCAGACCGCCTGCCTTGCGTACGAGTTCAAGGCCGGCGACGAAATCGAAGCAGCCCGCGGCGTGGGCGGCGGCGTAAAAGCCGGAGCTGTAGCCGCTCAACACCCCCGTGCCGAGCCGCTCGGGTCCCATTACGGCGATCAGGGCGCAACTGTACGTGTAAACCGCCAGCTGGCTGATGAGATCATCGTTCAGCTGTTCGGCAGGACCCTCGAAGCATATCCGTCTGAGATTAAACCCGAGGCAGTCGTCGGCCGCTTCGAAAATCTCCCGGGCGGACGCAAATTCGCGGCAGAGGTCCGCGCCCATTCCGACGTGCTGAGCCCCCTGGCCGGGAAACAAATAAGCGGTATCATCGTCCACGATACGCTACTTGTGCTTCGATTCGAGGTATTGCATGCGGCGCTCGATACGGCCGGCGAAATCGGGGTCCTCCCGCAGTTCGCGGGCCGTCTGGTAGGCTTCTCGGGCCCTGGCATAGCCGCGCGAATTGCCCTGCAGCATCTGGCCGGTCCAGGAGTCTCCGAGAACCATCTGGAATTCGGGGTAATACGGATGCTGCGGCGAGGAAAAGAAGATGGCCTTCAATATGTATTTACCGGCTTTGTGCGGCCGCTCGTTGAGGGTCAGGCTGCGCGCGATCAGGTAATAGGGCTCGGGCCGCGACGGTTGGGCCTTGAAGAGACGCAGTCCGATTTCGTAGGGCCGCTTGACCACATGGCGGTATGCGGTGTTCTGGTCCGCCTTAAGCGCCTCGCATTTTTCGAGCAGCGCGGTGGCCAGCAGCCAGTTGGGCTCGAATTTATAGGGATCCTCGGCCGCAGGCCCCTCCAGCAGGCGGATGGCCGCGTCGTATTCTTTTTGCGCGATCAGGTCGGCGGCCCGGCCGTATGGTGGCGGAGAGGCGCCGGCGTTCTCCTGCGCCGCTGCGTCGGCGCTGAGGCCTGCCAGCAAACAGCAAAGCAGAATAGTGACGGCGCCGTAAAAAGTCCAATATCTGCGTTGCGCTTCATCCCGTTGTCCCTGCGGCGTACTATAAGTACGCCTCGGGTCACGGGATTCGCGGCGCCTTGATCTTGAACTTTTTACGGCGCCGTCGGCCCGGAGACTTTTTACGAACTCATCATGAGTGATCGGGTAGAATTTTTTCATGGCCTCTCCTTGGTTGCGGCCGGCGGGTGGGCGCTTATTCCGGGAACGTCGAAGGCATCCGCCGGCAGGGGTTGATCGAGACGGGTGAATTCCAGGCGGATGCGCGACCATTCCGTCTCGGAGCGCTGGATAAAGATTTCCCGCGGCAGCCAACTCTTATCATCCACATCGGCCGAGATCAACCGCACCTGCTTCGATAACCGGTCCTCCCGCGGGATCATGCGCAGGGTGACGCCCGGCAGCGGCCTGTTTTCGACGGCCTGAATATCGAAGCGCCGGAGCAGTTCTTCGAGCGATTCCCCCAGACCGAAGTACCGCTTGAGCAGATTCTGGCGGCTGCCGACGTCGCGGCGCCGGGTGCGGCCTTGTTCGGGATCGTGGATCATGATCGTTCCGCAGTCGAAGATGATCCAGAGCGGCGCGGGAGCGGTCACCCGAAAGAGCAGTTTGCCCCGGGCGTCATAGTGAATGATGCCTTCCGAACGAACGATCTGTTCGAACAACTGCGATTTCTGGATCTGCTCGAAACGCGCACTGAACGTCCGCAGGGATGTTTCACGGGCTCTGATCCGTTCGAGGATCCGTAAAGTCGCCGGGTCCGCTGCGGAGGGTGCCTCCCCGGCGGCCGGCGCGCGGGCGGGAAGGAGCCAGGGGAAAAGAAGCGCAAGCACGATGACCGTCACGGCGGCGGAAACGGTGCGCAAGCGGCGGCGCACTGTGAAAGCCTCAGGAAATTTCAGCGGTTTCCAGATCACCTTCTCTCCATGTACGGGTTTGCACCGGTTCGTCCAGGGGTTCGGGGCAGTACCACTGTTCCGGATAGCGGCGGATGTAGCGCTCGAACACTTGCGCCAGCCGGTTCAGGTTGTACTCCACGGCCGCATCGCGGTTTCCGTCGCACGCCAACCCGAGAGGCGCCTCGATGATGCCGGAGTAGGTGCCGTCCGGCTCTTCGAGTACAAAGGTGGGCATCAGCGCTGCTCCGGAAAGCATGGCCAGAATCACCGGTCCGGGCGGCAGCTTTATGTGTCGGCCCAGAAAACGCACCGGGCGGCCGGTGCCCAGGTGATCGCGGTCGCCGATCATGGCCACGATCCGGTTGCGGCGCAGTTCATTGAGAATTTCGACGGCGCCGAACGTCGACGGACCCACCTCGATCACCTCGATGCCGCGCAGGGAACGCAGGTGCCGAACCAGTGCATTGGTCCGGGGTGTATTGTGCGCCAGGCCGACCACCGTCAATGGATAACCGAGTACGCTCAGGAGGTTGCCTCCGATCTCCCAGTTTCCCACATGGGCCGACACCAGAATAACCCCCCGGCCTTTCTTCAGGGCCGTTTGCAGCCGATCTTCGCCCTGGATGACGCTGAAATAGGATCGCACGCGCGCTGCGCCGAGCTGTGGAAATAGAAAGAAGTCCACCAGGTAGCGGGCGTAGTTACGGAAAATGCCTCGAACGGCGCGCTGCACCGCCGGATGTGAGGGCGGCCGCTCCAGGGCCAGACTGAAATTGCGGCTCAGATTGCGGCGGTCTTTCCTGGAAAATACAAAGACCAACCAGCCGACCCCTTGTCCCATCCATCGGCAGAGCCGGCGCGGAAGGTTGCGCACCGTATAGTAGATCGCCAGGTACGCGATCGGCGAATCCAGCAGGTGGCGTCGCATTCGAAAAGCCCTTTACACCCCGGAACGGCTGTGCTTATGTGCTTGCGCCTCGGCGCAGAGTCGAAACGGCCGCGATTATAGAGCAATGCCTTGAAAAGTCAATTGAGCGCACCGGCGCCCGGCGGAGCGGACGATCGAAATGAAAAGCATTATGCAGCACCAGGCTTTCGGCGCACGCGGCGAACAAAACCGGCATGAACGCTGGATTGCGACGGATTCCGATCACGTTTTTACGGTTCTGACCGATCCCGAGGCGTTTACCCGGTTGATTCCCCCCTACACGCGGGTCCGTTTCGACACTCCGCCGCCCTACCGGACGGGCACGCGGGTGACGACCCACATCGACCACCTCATCAAGCTTGCCTGGCACAGCCGGGTGGGGCGGGTGCTGCCCGGCCGCAGAATCGAACTATCCTTTCTGGACGGCCCCTTCAAAGGCGGCACCGAGATATGGGAGCTGGTCCCGGAAGCAAACGGCACCCGGGTCTTGCATACCATCAGCGTCGCGCCGCGTGGGTTCATGCGTTTGATCTGGAAGTGGAAGGGCCGGACGCGCCACAACGACTTGACCGAGCAGTTTCTGGACAACCTCAAGGCGCATCTGGAGCGCAATGCAGGCAACGCATGCGAGCTGCGCGATGCGGTCTGAACCGGGCGGCCGGCGATCCCCCATGTCCTGCATGCTGTGCAGCGGCCGGGATCTGCGCCGCATATTCCGGCGGGGCGACTGGCATTACCTGCGCTGCCAGGCTTGCGGGCTGGTTCAGCTCAGGCCGCAGCCGACGGGGCAAGCGATCATCGCGGCCTACGACGGCTATCTTCCGGATCGTCCGCAGGATATCGATAATTGGCGGCGGATGATGCAACCGGTCATCGTCCGGTCCGCGGATTTGATCGCCGGCGCAAAACCGGAAGGTGGCTGCCTGCTGGATATCGGTTCTGGTTATGGCTTTTTTCTGGCCGAGATGGCGCGGCGCGGGTGGCAGGTCCAAGGTGTGGAGATCGCACCGGCGGGTGTGCGCCATGCCCGCAGGCGGTTGGGGCTGGAGGTGGCTGCGCAGCCGCTGGAAGCGCTCGATTGGCCCGAAGCGCGCTTCGACGTGATCACCCTCTTCTATGTCATCGAACATCTCGGCGATCCGCGGGCCATGTTGATGCGCCTGCGCCGCTGGTTGAAGCCGGATGGACTCCTGCTTTTGCGCTGGCCCCACTCGACGCCCATCGTGCGGCTGCTGGGCCCTGCGGCCGGCCGGCTGGACCTGTATCACACCCCGTTTCACATGTACGATTTCTCCCCCAGCAGCATGGCCGACCTGCTGACGCGCTGTGGTTTCTCCGCGATGCGCACGACCATCGGCGGCTACACGCTGCCGGCGAACCCGGCCGCCCGGCTGTGCAGCTCAATTTTCGGCGGCCTGGCCCGGATGTTGGAGCGCATTTCGCGCGGACGGTGGCTGCTGCCGGGTGTCAGCAAAACCACGCTCGCCCGCCGCGCGGACCGGTTGATTGAAGGCGTACGCTCACATCGCCCCGACTCATCGATTCGCCTTTCTGCCGATCAGCGCCAGAAGCGGCATCAGCAGCAGGATGGCCGAGAGCAGGCATAGTCCGACGCCCAGAAGGGCCACAAGCCCCATGCTCCTGAGGCCGGGATAATGAGATACGGCAATGGAACCGAATCCGACCATGGTGGTCAGGCTGGTCAATACGCAGCCGCGCGCGGTGGCCGCCATCTCGGCCGGATCGAAGCGGCCGCCGCTGCCGCGGAAGGTGTTGGTCAGGTGCACCCCGTCGTCGATGCCGATGCCCACCACCATGGGCAGCACGATCACGTTGAGCAGGTTGAAATCGATCTTGAGCAGGGCCATCATGCCGGCCAGCATTGCCAGCGCCGCGCCCACGGGAAGAAGGGCACCGATCAGCAGCAATGCGCTGCGGTAATAGAGCAGCAATACCGCCACGATCGCAATAACCGCCAGAACCAGCGCCCTGCCCAGGTTGGACAGAATGATGTGCTTCAATTCGGCGGAGAGCAGGTGGCCGCTGGTCAGTGTGTAGTGCTCGGCCGGGATGCCCGTTTCCGCCAGGCGTTCCTCGATGGTGCGGCGGAAAAGGCCCGCCTCCTCGCGTGACCATAAGTCGCTCGCCGGCCGGATATAGATCACCGATTTGAAAAGGCCGTCCGCCGTGTACTGAAAAAGATGCAGCAGGGGGCGCAGTTCGGTTTCTTCCAGATGGGTCGGAAGCAGGACCTCGGTGTCCTGGAAGGCCGTTTTGAGCGTATCGAAATACTCGTCGTAAACGGAAAGCCGCTGAAGTCCGTTTGCGGCCAAAGCATCGTTGAAATCCTTCTGGATGCGCTCCCACTCCGGCCGGAATCCCGTGTGGATGAGCGCCAGCGCCCGGCGCTGCTGTTCAGGGGCCGGCAGAAAACTCTGCAGCGCCGCGATCGCCGCAACGCTTCCCTGGACCTGCAGCGGCTGAAGGGCCTGCCAGATGTGTCCTGCGCGATCGAGCGCCCCCGCTTCCGAGTCGCCTTGCACCACGAGCAGCGCCGATGCGGTCGACCCCCCCAGCCAGGCGGTCACCTCTTCCTGCAACTGCAGGGCGCGATCGTCCGGCGGCCGAAAATTCCGCAGGTTGTCGTCGAATCGGACAGCGGGAGCGGCGCTGGACAACAGTGCGGCCGCGATGCCGGCGGCGGCCAGAACCCGTCCAGGGCGGCGGACCGCGAGGGTCAAAAACCCCTGCAGGCCGAAACCCGCCATGCCCATGGGGCGATCCGCCTGTTTGGCCGTGCTGCGCAGCAGCAGGACCGGCAGCAGAAAAAGCATGACCGCGAGGCACAGCAGCAAGCCCGCACCGGTCAGAATGCCCAATTCGCGGAAACCGCGAAAATCGGAAGCACCGACGGCAAAAAATGCGGCCGCCGTAGTTACGGCGCCGACGATCACCGGTCCGGTCGTGTGGCGGAACGTGTTGGCCAGCCGTTCTCCTGGAGCGCTGTGCACCCTGTTATTGTAGAAGCGATTGGTGATGTGAATGGCGAAATCGATTCCCAGGCCGGCCAGGACGCACGAAAAAATACAGGTCAACAGGTTGAGGTGCCCGAAGAGCAGGCCGGCCAGCCCCAGCGTCCAGACCATGCTGATCAGCAATGCCGCGCCGACCTGCGCAAGCGTCGACAGACGCCGCAGGCACAAACCGAAAACGGCAAGCACGCCGATCAGCGAGGTGGCGATGGTCACCTGAATATCGCGTTTGGTCTGCGCTTCGTCATTGACCGCAATGGGGTACCCCCCGGTATGCTCGATGGCAACCGTCGCAAGCGCCGGGTGAATGCTGTCGACGGCCAGTTGCCGGGCGGTCGCTTCGATCTGCAGAACCTCGGCCATCAATTGCCGGCTGAAAGGGATATTCTCCGGCGGCTCCGAAGCCTCGACAAAAATGAGGTACGATCCGTCCGCGGTTTTGAAATGCCCGGACGTCCCGGCAGCGAGCATCGCTTGGGAAGGCAGATTGTTTCTATCCTGCAGCAGTTCGCCAAGCCCCAGGGGATCGGCCAGTATAAAAGGCTGGGCGGCGAGCCCCAGGGGGCTCAGCAGCAGTTTTCTATTGGCTGCCACGCGCTCCTGTACGGCCTCTGCAGTCAGTTTTCCAGGCAGCACCCCCAGCGCTTCGGGCGTCAGGAGGTGTGGTAAATGACGCAGCAGCAAAGGATAGAGGCGCACCAGGTCCGTTTCGTCTCTCCGGTACCGAACGCCCTTGACCAGCGGACTGGAACGCAACGCGTTCGCCAGGTGTTCGCTGAATGTCTCGAGGGTTTGCGGCCCGATGCCTTCGACCGGCCGCACCACGGCGATCAACACCGACTGCAGCCCGATTTTTTCGCTCACCTCAAGAAAGGCGCGCGTTTGGGGATTGTGGGGCGGCAGCAGCGTCAACAGGTTCAATTCCAGGCGCAGGCGCGAGCCGGCGAGCAGGGCGGCAAGGGTGATCAGGCTGGCCGACCATAAAATCAAGCGGGGATGTCGCAAAATCAGGCGGTGCATCGGTTCTGCCCTTGTGGTCTTCGGATCGCGTCGACGTCCGGTCCGAACCCGATTTCCCTTCTGAGGGTCGCCGGAGGTGCGTTCCAGTCGCCCGGCGTCCATCCGCCGGTGGCATTGTTTCGGGAAAAGGCGCTGCTCGGGAATTGGGTTCGATCCGCCTCTTCAGTTCTTCCGGCAGAAGTACTTCTCCCACAGATCGTCGGCGATGCGGCCGTAGCTGCGGGCGTAGGCGTCGATCTGGTCGACCATTTCCCGGTAGACGATCTCGGCTCCCGGATGGGTGAAATAAGCCCCGTGTTCGGCGATCGCCTGCCGGCTGATGTGCGGGCGGTCGACAATGATGCAGGGCCGCAGGAGGTTCTCGTCCTTGGCCAGGTCGCAGCGGATGGAACGGAACAAAGGCCCGGCCACCGCTTCCTGGAGCGAATGCCGCCGGATGTTGTGGGTTGCGAAATGACAGAAGACGCACGGCTCGATGTCGCCGTTGGCGTTGACGTGCAGGTATTTGCGTCCGCCCGAAATACACCCCCCGACCACCGGGCCGTCGTTCCAGAAGTCGGCCAGAAGAATCGGCTTGGTGTTGCGCAGTTGAACCAGGCGTTCGAACTGGCGGCCGCGCTGCTCGGGGGTCATCATCAATTCCGCATCGGGCGCATAGCCCACCGGAACGTACATGAAATACCACCCCAGGATGCACCCCTGGGCGATCATGGCGTCGACAAAGCGGTCGCTGCCGAGCAGGTCGGCGTTGCGGCGGGTCAGGGTGGCCGAAAAGCCGAACAGCACCCCCGCGCGGCGCAGCGTGTGCATGGCCTTCATCACGCGGCGGTAATGGCCTTTGCCGCGCCGGGCGTCCGTTTCGGCTTCAAAGCCTTCCACGCTGATCGCCGGAATGACGTTGCCCACTTCGGCCAGGCGCCGGCAGGTTTCTTCGTCGAGCAGGCCGCCATGCGTGTAGACATGGAAGATCACGTCGCGGTGCTTGGCGAAAAGATCGAAGATGCTCGGATAGAAGAATGGCTCGCCCCCCGAAACCACGCAGAAGTGAATCCCCATGGCCTTGGCCTGATCGAGGACGTCGTCGATTTCGGCATAGCTCAGTTCAGCCGATTTGTCGTAGGCTCCGGCGTAGCATCCGAAACAGCGCAGGTTGCACTTCATGCTGGGACTGATCACGAAGAAACCCGGGGGATACAGGCCGTTGCGGTCGCAGAAGGCTTTGCGCCGATTGGTGCCGAGCAGCAACTGGTTGATGACGGCCGCCTTGACGATGGCATTGCGATGGTGGGGGTTGGTATTTCGCAGGATCCTGCGGGTCACGGTCAGGCTGGGATGGTTGCGGTCGAAGAGGCGTTTGATCCAATATATCTTCTCAACGTAATAATCCTTTTTGACCAGAACCGCTGCCAGCAGCACGAGCAGCGTGTAGGCGCGCCGGAAAAGAGTATCGTTGCGGATTTTGGCCAAGAGCGCGAACAGTGTGCAGATGGCGCGGACCAGCAGGTACTGCTTGAATTTCTTCATCAATGCGGCTCCCATAGCTCAGTCGAGCATCAATCGTTTTCAATCCGGTCGCAGGCCGAGCAGTTGGACCAGCGCCTCGCCGGCACCCGCCAGCAGCAGGCAGCCGGCGAGACTGCCGGCGATCAGCAGCATCGCCGCCCGAGCCGGCGGCAGGCGCAGGATTTTGGACATCAGCACGCCACTCAACATGCCGCACCCTTTGAACGGCAGCATGGCCACCGCGATCACGCCCGGCGCACCGAGGCATTCGAGCCGACGCAGAAATCCGGAATTCCGGATGCGCGTCGACCTTTTTTCGATCCGTGCCACCAGGCGCTGGGCGAGCGGTCGCCGGGACAACGCGCCGAACAGGTAATAAAACACGGGAATCTGGGTCGCATCCAGAAACCAGACCACCGGCACGATCAAAAAAACGCTCAGGCCGGCAGCCATGGCGGCCAGGATGGCGCCGGGCCGTCCGGCCACGATGTAGAGCAGAAAAAGATAGACGGCCATGTTTTCCGCCACATGCTGTCTGAAATATGTGATCGTTTCGCCCATGGGGACGGGGCTTTCTTTTAGTGCCTGGCTAAAGGCCATTCAACCCTTTTTTGCAGTCTACAGGCCAAATAATCCGCAATCGTCGTAAATCGGTAGTCGGTCAGCAGCCGCACCAGAACGGATCGTGCGGGGCGCCTCCCGCCCGCGACCACGAATCGTTTATACCACGGCACGGCCGTGCGCGGATAGTGCCGCCCCATGTCGCGTGGATGAATGAACAGCACCGCCGGTCCGCTGCGCCGGTGGCAGCGGCGGATGGCGGCCTGGATAAGCGGGGCGGGAAAGGTGCGCAGTCCCCAGCCGCCCCCCAGGGGAAGATGGACCAGCGGCGTGACCCCGACCAGGGGCGGCACCTCGATCAACGGACCGTTCGGGGTTTCACGCACATGAATCGCCGTTGGATAACCCGGATTGCCGATGATCGGCAAGGGCGCCATGGAGGCATCGTAGCGCAGGCCGGCGCGCGCCAGAACGGGCAGGGCCCAGAGGCTGTCATCGCGGATCGACCATTCCGGGGCCCGGAACCCCTGAATCGGCCGGCTTGAAAGCGGGGTCAGGATTTCCAGCGAACGCAGCAGATCATGCTCGAACCGGTGGGGCGTAAGCGTGTAAACGCGTTGATGGAAATAGCCGTGGCTCGCGATCTCGTGTCCGCGCCGGGCGATCTCGCGCACCAGTTCTGGCCTGCGCTCGGCGACCCAGCCCAGTACGAAGAACGTGGCCTTTGCCGCATGCCGGTCGAGCAGGGCCAGAAGATCGAACGTGTCGTCCGTCACCCGGCTTGGAAGGCGATCCCAGTCTTCCCGGGGCAGGCCGCGCTGCGCACCGCAGATATGAAACCACTCCTCCAGGTCAACGGTCATAATGTTGACGTTTTTACAAAACTGCCGATGGTGCGTCTGTCCAGTCCACCGTCGTCCAGGGGCGTCAGGTTGGCCGGTCTCGAACGCGGCGCCGCTTGCAAGCGTTTGCGCGGTGCTGTCCGGAAGCATGACCTTAAATCCGCCGGGCTGCCATCCGCCGGCGCATGTCCGGATCGTACAGCAGGGTCAGGGGGGTCAGCAGGCGCGCCACGACGGGTAGGGGATCGCGCAGCGAAAGGATGTCATAATAGAGCCCGGGCCGCCGAAGGCGCAGGAAGTCGGGCAGCAGGCGGTGCCGCTGCGGATGATGAATGAAATGCAGCAAATCGCCGGGCAGAAGCCAGCGGCACTGCACGCCGAGCCGGTAGCGGGTGACCGGCGGGAAGCGCTCGCCGCGCGCCAGACGATACAGCAGGTGCGGAAAGTCGATGCCCGAGTGGATCGCCAGGGCCAGCGAGCCCCAGAAGCGCGGATTGATCTCCAACAATTTGGGTCGTCCGTCCCGGGGATCGACCTTGAATTCGACCATGGCCACCCCGAACCAGTTCAATGCGGCGAGCAGGTGGGCGGCCATGTCGCGGACCGCGTCGTGGCGAATGCTCTCCCGCAGGGTGCTTGCGCCGCCGCTGAGCGGGTATTCGCGCAGGCGTCGGTGCACGAAGCTGGCCTTCACGCGGCCGCCCGCGTCGATCAGGAAGCTGGCCCCGATGCCTGCGCCCGAGGCGGGAATACGCTCCTGGATCAGCGGCCAGGCAAAGCGCCGGTGGATGCGCGGGTACAGGGCGGTCAGTTCCGCGGCATTGCGGGCATACGCGACCCCGACGGCGCCGGCGCCCGTGCGCGGTTTGATCACCACCGGATAGGGCAGTTCGCCTTTCACGCTTTCGAGATCATCCAAACGGTCGATAACGACGGTATGCGGGGTGGGAATGCCGAGTTCGCGCGCCAGGGCGAGCACCCGGTCTTTGCGCTGGGCGCGTTCGAGAGTCGGCGCATCGACCACCGGCAGGTACGTCAGCCGGCCGAGGCGTTCGCGGTGCCGCGCGGCCAGTCCTATGGTTTCATCCTCCATGGGCAGCAGCATGCGTTGCGGATGCGCGTGCAGATCGCTTTCCAGGAACTCCAGGAAGCGATCGGGCGTGGCCGCGGCCGAGGGGTAGACCACGTGCCGTGTGCAGTGGCGCGAGAAGGCCGCCGTGGCCAGCCAGGTGCTTTCGCCCACCGCCACGGGGATGTGCCGTCGGCCGAGCGCGCGCGCGGCGGCCAGGGCCTTGCGCCAGTGGCCGTCGGTGATGAAGACTCCGTCAAGCATGCCGGCACTATGGATCAGGCGGATAGCTGAAGCAAGCGCAATTCGTGCTTGAGCGGAGCGCCCGATCTTTGTTAAGTGAACACGAAGCCATATGGAAGGATAGCGGGTCGCACATGGGTACTGGGCTGGATTTCGGCTCGAAACGCATCATCGTCACCGGCGGCACGCGGGGCATCGGGCGCGCCACGGCGCTGGCCTTCGCCGCCGCGGGGGCGCGGGTTGCGGTCACCTTCGTGGCCGACGAGAACGGTGCCCGGCAGACCGGGGCGCTGCTGGCCGAAAGCGGAGCGGATCACCTCGTCGTCCGGGCCGACAGCGGCGACAAGGCCCAGGTGGACCATCTGGTCGCCCAGGTCCTGACGCGCTGGCAGGGCATCGATATCCTGATCAACAATGCCGGCATTCACCGCGACCGGCTGATGCTGTTCATGGAACCCGGCGATTTCGATCCGGTGATCCGGACCAACCTGAGGGGCACCTATCTGTGCGCCCGGGCGGTCCTCAAATCCATGATCGGACAGCGTTGGGGCCGTATCATCAACGTAGCCTCGCCCAGCGGCCTGACCGGCCGCGCCGGACAGGTCAACTATGCGGCGGCCAAGGGCGGTGTGGTCGCGTTGACCAAATCGCTGGCGCGCGAAGTGGCAAAAATCGGCATCACGGTCAATGCGGTCTGTCCCGGTGTGATCGACACCGATATGACGCGCAGGCTGGACGCGCGGGTCGTGGCGGATTTCAAACATCAGATTCCCCTCGGGCGCCTGGGCGAGGCCCGGGAGGTGGCCGCGGCGATACTTTTCGTGGCTTCGCCGGCAGCCGATTATATCACCGGCCAGGTGCTGGCCGTGGACGGCGGGTTGACCTGATCCTCGCGCGTGAAGTTGAACTGGTTCGAATTCATTTCTCAGGAGGGCTCCATTGACGGCGATTACCGAACGCGGCAACCGATTGCATGCGGAATTGAAACAGCTCATCATCGATACGCTCAAGCTGGATGAGATCACGGCCGAGGATATTCAGGATGACGCCCCGCTCTTCCGCGAAGGGCTCGGGCTGGATTCGATCGATGCCCTGGAATTGGTGGTGGCACTGGAGAAGCAGTATAGCATCATCATCGAAAACGAGGACGTGGGCAAGCAGGCCTTTGCCTCCGTGGCGGCTCTGGCGCAGTTCATCCAGCAACAGCGGGGCAAGGCGGCCGCCTGAACCGCCGAACGGAAGGCTGCTCCGCGATGCAGTGGATCGAAACCGAGGAGACGGTTCGCTTCAACGAAGTGGATCAATGGGGAATCGCGTGGCACGGCCATTATGTCGCCTGGTTTGAAATCGGCCGCATCGCCCTGCTCAAGCCGTTCGACCTGTTGCCCCGACAGATGGCCGAAATGGGCTTCATTGCGCCGGTTGTCCGACTGGCCTGCGAATACAAGCACCCGGCCGTGGGCGGCGACCTGTTGTGCATCCGGACCACGGCGCTCAAGCCCGAAATCGCGGCGTTGGTTTTCAGATGCGAAATTCAGCGCCTCCGGGACCACATGCTCCTGGCGCGCTGCGAGGCCACTCAAGTGCTCATGACCGTTGACAAGAAGATGATCTATCGATTGAGCGGCGAACTCGAACAGCGGGTCAAGCGCCTGCTGGACTATTGCGCCGCGGATGAAAAACCGGCGTCGGGGTGACCGCCCTTGGATAAACGCAGGCTCTGCGCCCTGATTCCGGCTTACAACAGCGAGGCGACCATTGCGGAGGTCGTGCGCCGCGCCCGATCGCATGCCGCCCGGGTGGTGGTGGTGGATGACGGCTCGCGGGACCGCACCGCCCGCATCGCCCGCCAGGCCGGCGCCCATCTGCTGGGCAGCCGGTTGAACCACGGCAAGGGCCATGCCCTGGCGCTGGGCTTTGCATACGCACTGCGAAACGGTTTTGAGGCCGTTGTGACCCTGGACGCCGATCTGCAGCACGATCCGGACGATATCCCGCGTTTTCTCCGCCGTCAGGCAGAAAGCGGCGCGGATCTCGTGATCGGCGACCGCATGCATGCCAGGGCGGCTATCCCGGGCGTGCGCCGTGTTCCCAACGCCATCGGAACGCGTTGCTTCACCTGGCTGATCGGTCAGCCGATCCGTGATTCGCAGTGCGGATTCCGTCTTTACCGATGCGGGTTGCTGTCCGCAGTGCCGGTGATCACCTCGGGGTTCGATACCGAAAGCGACCTGCTGCTGCGTGCCGGCCGGCGCGGCTTCAAAATCGAGTTCCTGCCCATCCCCGCGATCTACCCCGACGGCGACGACGGCGGTTCGTTTTACCGCCCCATCCGGGACACCTATTACATTTGCACCAATTTTCTGAAGAACTGGTGGTGGCGGCAGCGATGAATCCGGTTCAAAAAAGGCGCGTCGTGGTCACCGGCCTGGGAATCGTCACCGCCATCGGAGTCGGCCTGCGGGATTTCGAACGCACGCTTTTCGCGGGACGTTCCGGCATCGGAGCAGTGACCCTGTTCGATACCGCCGCCTATCCCTGCCGTCTGGCCGCCCAGGTGGGCGAAATCGATTTCGCAGGGCATTTCGATCCCCGGGAACGCAAGCGCGCCTCGCGCTGCGATCTTTTGGGAATGCTCGCCGCGCGCCACGCCTGGGAAGATGCCGGTCTCGGAGAAGCCGCCCACGACGATCGGCGGGGGATCGTGCTGGGGGGCGGCGCCGGGGGCATGCGCTCCTGGGAAGTGTACCGACGCACGCGGCGGGAAGGCCGGCGGCCGATTGCCGCGCCGCTGCTTTCCTCCCCGCCTTGCACGCTGACCGATCGCCTGGCCCGTGTCTACGGTCTGACCGGCCCGCGCAGCACCGTCACGACGGCCTGTTCATCGAGCAGCACGGCCATCGGTGTGGCCTTCGACCTGATCCGCAGCGGCCGAATCGATCTGGCCGTGACCGGCGGCGCCGAGGCGATGTGCGAACTCACCTTCGCCGGCTTCAACGCGCTGAGGGTCATGTCGCCCGAAGCCTGCCGCCCGTTCGACGCCGAACGCCGCGGGCTTTCGCTGGGCGAGGGCGCGGCCGTCCTGATCCTGGAGGCGCTGGATTCGGCGGTCGAGCGCAGCGCAGGCATTTACGCCGAACTCCTGGGTTATGCGATCAGCGGCGATGCCTTTCACATGACCGCGCCGCATCCCGAAGGGCGCGGCATGCGCGCCGCAATGGTTCAGGCGATGAGCGCCTCCGGGCTGCCACCCGATCGGATCGATTATATCAATGCCCACGGCACGGCCACATCGGTCAACGATCCGCTCGAAACCGCAGCCATCAAAACCATCTTCGGCGATGAACAAGCGCATCGGCTGGCGGTCAGCTCCACCAAGTCGATGGTGGGCCACTGCCTGGGGGCCGCCGGCGGCATCGAGGCGCTGGCGACGGTCTTGGCCGTGCACCGCCAGATGGCGCCGCCGACGGCCGGGCTGGTGCGCACCGATCCGCAATGCGACCTCGATTATGTGCCCGGCAGGGGAAGGGCCATGCGGATCCGGCACGCCCTCAGCAATTCATTTGCTTTCGGCGGCAACAACACATGCATCGCGTTCGGCCGGCATGAGGCCGCGGTTCCGAGCGTGCCGCCGGGTGACCGCGCCGAAGCGCGAGGGAGCGGGATCGGACCGTGAAGAAGTCAAGCGCACCCATCCTCCCCAAATTTCGGCGAAAACACGGATTCATCCAGTATTTGTAATGGAAATCGTCATTACCGGAATCGGGATCGTCTCGGCCATCGGCATTGGTAAAGATGCCTTCTGGCACAGTTGCCGCACGGCGCGCTCGGGCATCAAGCCGGTGGACGGCTTTTTCAAAGAGCAGCACGGGGCGCCGCTGGCCGGATGGGTGGCGGATTTCGATCCGCGTCGCAACCTGGCGCCGGCGCTTTTTCGCCGCATGAGCCGCCTGTCCCGCATGGCCGCCTCCGCCGGCGTCGAGGCCGTGCAGGACAGCGGTTTGAATCTTTCTGGAGTCGACCGCGACCGCATCGCCATCGTGGCCGGCACGGCCCACGGCGCCAGCGCCAGCATCGAAGCGTTTTACCTCAGCCTGCTGGCCGAAGGCCCTCGCGGTGCGCAACCTTTTCATTTTCCCGAAACCGTGCCCAACGCACCGGCCGGTAATCTGGCAATGGTGCTCCAGGTCACCGGCCCCAACACCACGTTCGGGCAGAACGAAATTTCCGCGGAAAACGCCCTGCTCTATGCCCGCCGGCTCCTGCTGGACAACCGCGCCGATGCAGCGGTGGTGTGCGGCATGGACGAACTCAACGATATGTTTTTCAATTGCTTCGATGCGTTGGGCGCGTTGAATCCGGGCCGGCGGCAAAACGGCGCCTTGATTCCCCGGCGCGGCGGCGGGATCGTTTTGGGTGAAGGCGCCGGCGCCCTCGTGCTGGAGCGTGCCGATTTCGCGCTTCGGCGGCATGCGCGGACTTATGCGCGGATGGAAGACGGCGCCCTCACCGGGGCTCCGGCGGCAACCGGCGGATACGACGGCTGTGCGCCGGCGTTGGCGGGCGCCATCCGGGAAGTGCTCGAGGCCGGCGGGACTCAAGCCGGATCGATCGATCAGGTGGTGGTGGGCGCCAACTACAGCGGCGACCTGGAGGCCGTCGAGGCGGAAGCACTGCAGAGCGAACTGGCCGGGGCCGCCGCCTGGGTGACGCCGGTGCGCTATCTTACCGGCAGCTTCGGCGGCGCCGGAATCCTGGGCGCCGCCGCGATGGCATTGAGCATCCACTATCAGGAGGCGCTGCCGGTCATCGCTCACGAAGCACTGACCGCAGGCACGGAGCCTCTTTGGCAGGCCCTTCCTTCGAGACCTGCGTGCAACGGCCTCTTGACCGCCTGCACGTACGGCGGCGGCTGCGCGGCGCTGCTTTTCTCCCGGCCTTGACCCATGAATGTCCTGCTGATTTCACCCAACTTGGAGCATCTGCCCGATCCGGTGTTTCCGTTGGGGGCGGCCTGCATCGCCGCGGCGCTTACGCAGGCCGGTGTCGCATGCCGCTGCCTCGATCTGTGTTTCAGCGACGATCCCCTGGCCGTAACCACCGAAGCCCTGGAGCGGCATCAGCCCGACCTGGTGGCGCTCTCCCTGCGCAACGTGGACAACGTCAGCTATCCCCGTCCGGTTTCCTATCTTCCCTTCTACCAGGCGCTGATGACGACCATACGGCAGCACAGCCGCGCCCCTGTGGTCCTCGGCGGCAGCGGCTTCACCCTGATGCCCGACGAACTTCTCGATTTTTTAGGCGCCGACTACGGCATTGCCGGCGAGGGCGAGAATGCCTTTCTGCAGCTCATCAGCCATCTCGACGGAGCGGCGGTCCTGGCGCAGGCCGACCTGCCGATCATCCGATCCGGGCGCTACCCGGTCGACGATCCGGATCGGCTTGCCTTCCCCGCCCGCGACAAGTTCGACGGCCTGCGCTACCTGAACAGCGGCGGCATGGGGAACCTGCAGACCAAGCGCGGCTGTCCCTTCGGCTGCATCTATTGCACCTACCCGTTGATCGAGGGTCGCACCGTGCGTGTGCGTTCCCCTGAATCCATCTGCGACGAGATCGAAGTGCTGAAGGCGCAGGGCATCGACACCCTGTTCCTCACCGACAACGAATTCAACTTCCCCATGGCGCATGCCCTGGCGGTATGCCGTGAGATCGTCCGGCGCAGAATCCGCATCAAGTGGAGTGCGTACGCCAATCCGGCTTATATCAGCCCCGAATTGCTGGAATCGATGCAGAAGGCGGGCTGCACCAGCCTCGAATTCGGCACAGACGCGGCCTGCGAACCGATGCTGCGGCGGCTGGGCAAGTCTTTCGATGTCCGGCAGATTGAAAACGCGGGGCGTTTCTGCCGGCAAGCCGGAATGCCCTTCTGCCACGCACTGCTGCTGGGCGGACCCGGTGAAACCATGCAAACGGTTCGGGAAACGCTCGAAACTATTGACAGACAGAATCCCACCGCCGTCATCTGCATGGCGGGCATCCGTATTTTTCCCGACACCCGCCTGGCCGCCGTGGCACGGGCCGAAGGACGCATCGGCGACGGTCAGCGTTTCCTGGAACCGGTCTTTTACCTCTCCGACGCCGTAAAAGAAAATATCCTTCCGTATTTAAAATTGTTTTCAAAGACCCATCCCGCCTGGATCTTCCCGGGACTGCAGATCAATATGGATACCCGCCTGCAAGCCAAACTGCGGCGCTTCGGCCGGCAGGGACCTTTGTGGGAACTGATGGCATCGCGCCGGCGGCCGGCCTGAGAAAACAAGCCTCAAATCCCGACGCCATCTTGATCGCGGAATCGGGTTGACAAAAAGCGGCAAGTTTTTTGTATCCCCTTCGACTTATATTAATTAATTGGAATTATTAACTATTATATTTTGTGCCGGCGAGGCGCGGAACCTTGAATCAAGGTGCGCTATTAAATTCTTTGATACCCTCGTTCCGTCTTCTGACTGTTCGCAGGACAAATCCATCCGCACCTCGCAGACCAATGCTTGTGAAGTGATCTATTGGGATTCCAATCACTTATTGGGTTAAGAACCGCCTGAAAGAGACCTCGTAAGCCGGCATTGCGGAGCGTGGAACGAATGTTGCTTACTGCTTCCTCAAAGCAAAAAAACCTACCCACGCAAAGGTGCAGGGATGATGACAACCGAGAAACGCCATTCATGGAAAAAGGAGCCCTCCAGGAATCCTCTATCCAATTCCTGCGGGTTTACCCTGCTGGAAGTGGTCATTGTTCTGGTCATTGGATCGGTTCTCCTGAGTATCGCGATTTTGGGCATGCAAGATATCGTGAGACGCAATGCCGCCGAGGAGTTGATCAGCCACCTGAATCTCGCCCGCATGACGGCCATCCGGCGCCATCGCCCGGTCCGCGTCGACTTCACCCCGGACACGACCCAATGCACGATCAGCGTGAACAGCGATGTTCCGGGGGTCGTCGATACGCGGGTGATCGATCTTGGAACCACCGGCGAGCGCTATGTGTTCGATTCCACCCCCCCGGGAGGCGGCGCGACGCTGCCGCCGGACATCGCCTTTATCTTTACACCCCTCGGCTTCATCAGGACCGACCCGGGTGGAAACGCACCGGGCAATATTTATTTGTCAAACCAGGATGACAGCAGGAATTTCCAGATTCAGACCACTATTGCCGGCGGCATCCAGCTGAACCGCTTCGGCGCGGGCGCCTGGAACCCGGCGTTTTAATTTACGGCGGCTTATAAAGGAGCACGTCACATGATGTCATTACCCGCGGGCCCAAATCCAGCACCTCTGGATCAACGCTTCAGATCGGGGTTCACGTTGGTGGAGTTGATCGTTGTGATGCTCATCACCAGCGTTGCCGCCCTGGCCATCGTCATGAACTACATCTCCCAGACCAAGACCTACGCCATCCAGCGCGAAATGGCGCACATGCAGCAGAACCTCAGGGCCGCGATGTACATCATGCAGAACGACATCCGCAACAGCGGCCGGGATCCGCTCCGGCTGGGGCGCTACGGCATCACGGACATATTAAATTACAATGCGGACACGGACGACCCGAACGGCTACCCGGGATTGACGCTGACCAGCCTTACGGACCAGGACGGGGATGGTTTCGTTGACGAGGATGCCGCGGCGGAACAGCAGATCCAATATCAAGTCATGGATCTGAATGGCGACGGCCGGCGCGAACTTTGCCGTCAAATGAACGCCGGCGGTTGGGTGCCGATCATTGACGGGATCGAAGATATCGGGTTCGCCTTTTCATTTGATGACGGCAACGGCGACCTGGCGCGCTTCAACAACAACGCCAATGGACCCGAAATCTGGGCCTTCAACAACAATGGCGCCAACGTTCTGGATACCAATCTGGACACCACCGGTGACGGCAACATCGATGTCAACGACGATCTGAGCGCGGCGCTTAATCCCGTCGTTGAGCTGAATCGCATCCGCGCGGTGCGGATCTGGCTGCTGGCGCGTTCGAGAACCGCCTATACCGATTTCGTAGACCGAAGCATTTATGTCGTCGGTGGAAAACAACTGGACCTGAACGACCCGGCGAATGCAGGCCGCAGGAATTTCCGCCACCTGATGACGACGGGCGTCGTCGCCCTGCAGAATTTCCAACTGGACCCTGGACAGTAAACAGAAGACAGGAAAGAGGATCGATCATGGAAGCAATTATCCGCGCGAAGACGAATTCCTCAGGAAGCGAAGGCTTTACTCTGATCGAAGTGTTGATCGCGATCCTGGTTTTTACCATCGGGGTGTTGGCCGTATCGACGATGTCGATCCAGGCGTTCAACGGCTTCGATCTGTCCAGGACCAGCACGGCCGAAGTGAATCGTGCGATCCGCAACATCGATTCGCTGAAGAGTACTTCATATTTCAACAATCAAATTTTCAACGCCGGCGGACAAGGCGCGTCCAATTATCCCTTCGGCGACGATCAGGGGGCGATCGGATGCTGGGACTTCAACAACATGGTGGTGCGTGATGTCAAATTCATCGCGGTGGAAAACAGCCGGCTCCGAGGCCCCTCGCCCACCAACAACTACCGGTTGTATTTTACCAAAGAGGGCAAGCTGCAAATCAATTGAAGGACCGGGAGAACGATGATGCTGAAGAATAAACTGGATGTGAAAAACGATAAAGGCAGCGCCCTGGTACTGGCCATTGTCATCCTGGCGGCGGTTACGGCTCTCGGCGTGACGATGATCACCTTGAGCACCAACCAGCTCGAGATGGCGTCCAATTTGAAGCTCAAGGAGATCGCCCGTTTCAACTGCGACAGCTGCCTGGTCACGGTCAGCAAACTGGTGCAACACATCGTCAATGAGAGCAATCAGGGCAACATCGGTATTGCCGCAGGGACTGCGTTGGCGCCCGGAATCCGGTATGCCGCGCCCGTGACCGCCGCCAGCGAAGAAGTCGAATTCGCCCAGCGGGTGCTGTTCGGACTTGAAACGCAGGGCTGCGAGGATGTTTTTTTCGATGCCCAGACCATTGCCGCGGCCGTGAGCGCCGCAAGCGGCGGCACGCTGACCATCGCCCCAACCGAACTGGATGCGGCGGCGGATATTCGCGCGAAGACCGTCGGCCCGGAGGCGGGATTCGCGAGCCTTGAATTCGCAGCCGGCCAGGGCCACGGCCAGGGCGAAGGCGGGGCCAGCGGAGGCGGCATGGTACTCAAATTCCTGATCGCCTGCCGGGGGCAGGCGCCGAACAATGCCCTGCATGTCGGCTATTCCGTCTACCGCAAGTTTCTTAAATAGCATCTGGAAGGAAGATCGATGAGGTCGGCAACGCGCTGGTATCGTTTACGCCGATCGTGGAAGCAGAGCAACCAGCAAAGGACGTCACTATGAAGAAAAAATTACTGCTCTTTGGCATTTGCATCCTTTTCGCGGCGGAGCTGGCCCATGCGGCTTTTACAGAGCCCACGATGGCCGATTACACGGCCGTACCGACCAATTTGATCCAGTCCGTACCCCCCAACATCATGGTCATCCTGGATAACTCGGGAAGCATGAACTTCAACGCTTACGGCACTTACCCCGGCGATTATAAAACCGTGAGCGATGCGCCGTTTACCGGGGAACCTTACAGCGGACTCAATGTTTTTAAAATTACGTCCGGACAGGACGATGCCGAAGAAGGCACAGCGGTTGGAGAAGTGACGTACTACAATCATAATGACCTGGACCTGGGAGGGTTCAATACCGGTTCGAACGATTCGATCGTGGGCTTGCGTTTTCAAAATATCACGGTTCCCCAGGGTGCCGTCATTCGAAATGCCTATATCGTATTCCGATCCAATGCCTTGAACAGTGAACCGACCAACATCCTTATCGAAGGTGAAGCCAGCGACAATGCATTACCCTTCGATACCGTGGCGGATAACATCAAGAACAGAACTGCGACCACCGCTGCGGTCACCTGGAACGATGTCCCCGAGTGGTCCGCCGGTGTGGACTATCCGACAGCGGATTTCACCGAAATCGTTCAGGAGATCGTCAACAGACCCGGCTGGGTTGCGGGCAACGCCATGGCGTTCCGTTTCAAGGGAATCCCCGGCACGGATAACAAGCGCGACCCCCGGTCGTACGAGGCAAATGCTTCCACCGCACCGCGATTGCATATCGTTTTCGGGGACGATCCCTCGGTAACGCGTTATTACGGCTACTTTAATCCTGATTATTTTTACACGTATAACAGCGGCGTATTCAATATGGCGTATAAGAAGCTGAACTACGATTACTCCGGCAAAGCTTGGAATGTCCAAGATCTGACCGGCGCCGGAACTTCCTTGGACGACAGTGCTATAGTAAGTAAAAAGCTGTGGGACGGAAACTGGCTCAATTGGCTCTGCATGCGGCGTGTCGACGTATTGCGCAAAGTGTTGATGGGCGGTTTCGCCACCTCACGGACCGGTGGCGGCAATCAGGTCAATAAGGGCGAGATCCCAAAACAAACCAGCAGGGTTTTTTACAAGAACTTCAATTCAAGCATCGGGTCGGCGGTATCCCCCTATGACGGCAATTACACCTACCGCATGGAAGGCGGCTACATCTATATCGGCGCCGCCAAATTTCAAATCTGGGTGAAGAAGGACAGTACCCGCGAACCGGAAGATTTTGTGGACGGCAACCTGGCCGGCGTGCTGCAGAAGGTGGGTGACAAGGCCCGCTGGGGAAATATGTGGTTCAATGCCGGAACCGGGAAGAATCAAAGCGGTGGTATCGTAGAACATACCATCGGCACCAACATGACCACCCTGATCACCGATCTGCAGAATACTCAGTGCGACACCAGCACCCCCCTGGCCGAAACCTACTATGTGGCCATGCAGTACTTTAAACAACAGGATCCGGCCGCCGGACTCGATTTTACCGATACCATGGTTCCCAATTCGAATATCGGCGACGATCCCTACTATGACGGGAAGCAATACGTCCCCTGCGCGAAAAGCTTCGTCATCCTGCTGACCGATGGTGCGTCGACCACGGACAGCAAAATCCCGGGGGAATACAAAGACTACGACAATGACAACAAGGACTGGGTGAATTGTACCGAAACAAGCTGCAACTACCCGGGCGGCGGCAGCGACTATCTGGACGACCTGGCGCTTTACGCGCGTACCGTCGACCTGCGGAGCAGCTCCGTCGGCAAGAGCGAACTGGATGGTGATCAGAATCTCATCCTGTACGCCATCCATGCCTTCGATAAAGATCCCAATGCCACCAGCCTGCTCAGGGACGCGGCGCGCAACGGCGGATTCGAAGACCGAAACGGCAACAAGAAACCCGACGGCGATTACAACAGCCCGGCCGACGAGCGCCTGGAGTGGGACAAAGACGGCGACGGGCAACCCGACACCTTCTTCGAAGCCAGCGACGGCTACGAACTGGAAGCCCGGTTGCTGGCCGCCATCACCGACATCCTGAAGCGTGCCTCGTCGGGTACAACCGCCTCGGTCCTGGCCACAAACAACATGGGAGCGGGCCATTCGGTGCAGTCCTATTACAGGCCCATGGTGACCTCGGGCCTGGCGGAAGCACGCTGGCTGGGGTACATGCAAAGTCTGTGGGTCGATCCCTGGGGTAACCTGCGCGAGGATTCCAACGGCAATCTCAAACTCGACCTGCGCAGTTCCGGTAACCAGAATGCGGCCGACGCCAATGTGGATAAAATCGTGGAGATGGTCAACGGCGGCAGCGACCTGGTGGTGCGGCGTTACCTTTCACACTATCTCTACAATTCACAGAACGGCAACAGCGGCGAGTGCCGGGTTGACGTCTGCACGACGGTAGATGAAGAGGTAAGCACCGAGGCTCTCCTGCCGCTGTTCGAGGCGGGCAAACGGCTGTCGCAAAAGACGCCCGATTCCAGGACTATTTTCACTTATGTCGGCGATGGAACCGCTGCCGTTTCGTCATCAGACGACAGCTTCGACAATGTCGGCGATGTCATCGTGTTCGACACCGGCACGGGAGACAAAATCAACCCCTTCCTGGGCGTGACGAACAGCACTCGCTGGGGCAACGATGGCGCGAAGCTGGGCGGCACCCATGACGACCGCGTGACGAACATCATCGACTGGGTCCGGGGAACGGACGTTCCCGGATTGCGCAACCGCACGCTGGAGAATGTTACCTGGCGGCTTGGCGATATCGTCAATTCCACACCCATTGTCGTCGGTCCGGCGAGCGAAAATTATCACGTCATCTATGACGACCAGGACTATGTGGCCTTTATCAAGTACGCCAAAGAACGCGAAACCGTGGTTTACGTCGGCGCCAACGACGGAATGATGCATGCCTTCACGCACTATGTCTCCAAGATGGATGGAAACGAAAATATCTACTATGAGCCCCTTCCCAGTACGAGCGACCCGGTGGGCGAGGAGCTGTGGGCCTATATTCCGCAAAGCGTGCTGCCCCATCTCAAATGGACCGCTTCCGTGGATTATACGCACACCTACTACGTGAACAGCGAGCCGCGCGTATTCGACGCCAAGATCCTGCCGGATGATATGTACTACTCCGATGGGGATACAAACCCCAACTACGGCACGTTCATGGTCTTCGGCTTGAACATGGGGGGTAAGAATATCTCCGTGTATGAGGATTTCGGCAGCGGTACGCCGACCGAGCGGCAATTTGCGCCGACCTACGTGATGATGGATATCACCGATCCGCGCAAACCACGCCTGGTGTGGGAAAGAAGCTACAGCGGCCTGGGCATGAGTTGCTCGGTTCCCGCACCGGTGCGCGTCGGCTCCCTCGACGGCAATGACAGCAAATGGTTCCTCGTGTTCGGTTCGGGACCCAGCGACTACGATTATGTAAGCGACCAACCCGGACGTATTTTCGTGGTGGATATGCTGACCGGCGAACCCTACGGCATGAGCCCGACCGAGGACTGGCGGTGGCAAACCGCGAACAACTCCTACTTCAATGCCCCGCTGGCTTTGGATGTTCACCAGAGCAACAATGTGGACGGGGTTTACCTGGCCGAAAATTACTTCAAAACCCAATGGCTGTCGGATCTGCACAAGATCGTGATACCCTGCACGCAATGCCTGTGGAGCGAAAAAGCGGATGGTTCAACCTACCAGAGAGACGAGCTGAAGTACGATGCGGACCCCTATAACTGGATGCTCACCAAGTTGTTCGAACCCCAGGGGCCCGTTTCCGCGAAGCTGAACGCTGCCGTGGATTTCTCAGGGAATGTCATGCTCTTCTTCGGCACAGGACGTTTTTATGCGGAAGCGGACAAGATCGATGTTCAGCAGCAATATCTCTACGCTATTAAAGATCCTTTTTATAATGAAACCAAATATAAAAGTGATTACTACCATAAGTTCGGCGCTTACAAGACATTACTGCATTCGGAGTTGTTGAACTCAGGCACCATCACGGTGACCGAGGACGGCACGGTCAGCGGCTATACCGGTCAAACGGATTTCTGGGACTTCGTCCGGGCCGTGCGGGCGGACGAGGATGGGTGGTATGTCCCGCTGCTGCTCAACGGAACGAGTCCGTCCGAGCGCATCATCAGTCAGACCGCCGTTTTCGGAGGGCTCTATTTGACGCCCACCTTCACGCCGCAATCCGATATCTGCAGCATGGGCGGCGAGACGACATTCCTCGCGGGGTATTTTGAAACCGGTACTGCTTACAAGAAGCCGTGCCTGACCACGGCGACCGGCAATCCTTCGGCGCCCATACCGATCCGCATGCCGACCTCTTTTGTCGGTATGCCGCCTTCGAAACTGGTTATTCATACCGGTCAGGAAAAGGGCACCGTGGTGACCATCCAGCTCGGTACCGGCGAATTTCTGTCCATTGGCGGCGAAACCGCCTTCAGCCCGCAGGACGCCATAATGGATCAATTCGACGATCCGAGCGTTAAGCGACCGAGAAATCTGGAATGTACCTGGGAAAACGACCTGGAGCCGCCGAGCCCCTCCGCTGCTACGCCCTGATGGCGTCCACCGGTGCGGTTAGCATGGCCGGATGACGAAAAGAGAGGTTTACTATGAAAACGATGTATAAGAATCTTTTGGCTGTTTCCCTGGTTTTTGTCCTGCTGGCCGTGAATGCCGCGACCATCTCGGCAGGAAGGCAATCAGCATCCGCGTCGGGCGAAAACGCGGTTCAATTGCCGGTGAATACGGTCACCATCGAAAAGAAGACGCTGGAAGCGGTCATCACCAATATCGGAGATCGATACAAGGTCGTAGACGAGACCATCATCGTGGGCCTCGACGGACAGCAGGTGAACATTCGGAAGATGCTGGTGCCGTGCGACGCCGAGGTGACCTATACAACCGAACAGGGCGCGCGAATCGCCCAGCGGATAAAGATGATCCGCATCGGAAACAATCCCAGTTGGCATTGGATAGCTGAAAGACCTGAATAAGCGCGATCGCCAGAATGAAATCGATGGCCGGACCGGAGGGGGCAGTCTTCCGGGGCCGGCCACATCCTTTTTATATCCATTCACCGCTGAAACTATCTCCTTGACAGGTGCCTTCCTTATGCCCAATTCTACATGCGCATTTTAACCTCCTGAACAGTGATGTAATCGTTCAAAGTTACAATTGTCCAAAAGCTGAAGACAAGGACTGAATCATCAAAAGTGTTCCCCTAAACGGAGCGTATGATGAAACCATTGATCGGCCGTTGGTTGGTGATTGTGCTGCTGGCACTTGGCTCTTACGGACAAGCCGCGGCACAACAGCCTGATCCGGAAGGGGGTCTGGGGCGGATCGAAACCCTCGATCTGAAAACCGCCGCGCGGATCGCTCTGGATGAAAATCCGTCGCTGGCCGCGGCACAGGCGCGCATCGAACAGGCACGTGAGATCGTGCAGCAGGCCCGTTCGGCCTATTGGCCGCGCTTGGACGCCAATGCCTCGGGTTCACGGGTCGATCTGGCCGAGAATAACAGTCAGCTGCAGTTTCAGCGCGTTTTCCCCGGATTGGGCATCGACAACCCGGAAAATTACTACAACGCCGGACTTTCAGCCAGCTGGCTGCTGTTCGACGGGTTTGCGCGCAAGTTCCGTCTGGCCCAGGCGCGCTACGGCGAGAATCTGAGCGCCGCCGCGCGGACCGAGGCACAACGCCTGTTGTTGTCCGCCGTCGCCGCCGCCTTTCTGCAGGCGCAACAATCGTTTGAGAATATCAACATCGCCCAGGCCGACCTTGCGTTCAACAACCGGCTGCTGGAGGAGGCGCGTTTGCGGCACAAGGTTGGCACCGGCACGCTGAGCGATATGCTCAATTTTCAAATCCGGGCCAACTCGGCCCAGGCCCTGCGCATCCAGGCCGAACAGAATTTTGAAACCGCCCTAGTCTCCCTGGCGGCGCTGCTGGGCTTGCCGGATTCCAGGTTGCCGCCCCGCATGCGGCTTGCCGCTTTGAGTCCGGCAGCGCCGCATGAACTCAATCCGCCGGAACCGCAGGACTTGCTCGAAACAGCCTACCGTCTGAGACCCGATCTCGAAGTGGATAACTGGACGATCCGCCAGGCGCAGGCGGATATCAGGATCGCCGAGGCGGAACTCTACTACCCCAGTTTATCGCTCAACGGCACCTATGAAGCCGAACGGCCCGAAGATCCCGGCCTGACCGCAGATGATTTCGGCAATACGATCAGTTTGCGCCTGTCATACAACCTGTTCGCCGGCGGATTTTATCGATCCCGCCGGCAGGCAGCCAGGGCGCGGCTGCGCGAGACCGAAAGAGATCTGGAAAGCACCCGGCTGGATGTTGCCTCCGAGGTCAATCGCTCCATTGTCCAGATCCTGAGCGCCCAGGAACAACTGCTGCTGCAGCAAAGCAATACGCAACTCGTGGCGCAGAACCGGGACCTGGTGGAAAAGGAATACAAAGCCGGCGTCGGCTCGCTGGTGCGTTTGAATGAGGCCCAGCGCGACCTGATCGCCCAGCAGGTTCAGCTGGCCGGCGCGCGCGTTTCGCTGCGCCAGGCCTGGTACGACCTGCGGGCATCCACCGGCGAAATCGTCCGGATTTTTACACCCTGAGCGCTATGGGGCCTCTACTCGCTGAACCCGTAATGATAAATTTCGTAGCTTGTACGGCCGCCGAGCAACTCGTCGATCTTGGCCTGGATCTTCTGGCGCTCTGTGCTGGTGAGCCAGCGGTTCCAGTGCCCGGAGCTCTGCCAGTTGCTGATCACAATGAATTCGTCCGGGTTGTTCAAGTTTCGCAGGGTCTCACCCGAGATGTACCCGTCCATGTTCATTGCCAGGGCCCTCATCTGGCGGAACAGAGGGATCATGTCGCGGGCTTTGCTTTCGGGTACACTGCGTTTGATGAGGACTTTTACGGCCATAGCTCCCTCCTTTGTTTAAAGGCGTACTCGGTGTTCATTTCGTAAGCTGCCGCAGACGCGTTTCACGGCAGAACCCACCGTCATTCTAAGGGCTGACCATCCGGAGGTCAAAGGCATTTTTGGAATGTTCCGGGAGCTTCAGATCGCCGCTAAGTTTCGATCGATGCTTGCCCCGCGGCTTGCTCGCACGCCGCCTTTTTTTAGAAAGCGGCCTGTGCTATACACCGAAGAACGGCTTCGCGACGGATTGTCCCGCGTTAACCCTTGCGGAGCGATGTCCGCTCCGGCGTAAAGGATGTGACCTTGACCGCAGCACCTGCCATTTCCGCAACCGATTACGATGTGATCATCGTGGGCGCAGGCCCTGCCGGCCTCTTTGCGGCGCACTACCTGAGCGAACACTCTGACCTGCGCGTCCTGATCCTCGACAAAGGAAAATCACCCGACCGCCGCAGATGCCCCATGAACGACACGCACCAGTGCCAGCGCTGCAAGCCGTGCAATATTCTCTGCGGGGTCGGGGGGGCCGGTCTCTTTTCGGACGGTAAGCTCAATTTCATCCCCAAACTGGGTAAAACCGACTTGACCCAGTTCATGGACGAACTTTCGGCCAAGGCCCTGATCGAAGAGACAGAGGCGATTTTCAACCGTTTCGGAATGGATGGAGCGGTCTACCCCACCGAAATGGCCGCCGCCCAGGCGATCCGCAAAACCGCCAGGCGCCAGGGCATCGATTTGCTGATCATCCGCCAGAAGCACCTGGGCAGCGACCGCCTGCCGCAGCATATCGAGACCATGGCCGAGCACATCCGGGAGCGCGGCGTCGTTATCCACACCTCGGAAGAGGTACGGGAGGTCGGCATCGAAGGCGGCCGGGTGACGGGCGTAGCCACCAACCGCAGGAGTTACCGCGCACCGAACGTGATTCTGGCGCCCGGCCGTGCCGGGGCCGAATGGATGGGGCGCCTGGCCGCCCGCTTCGGCCTCGCACTTCGCCAGCGCGGAATCGAGGTGGGGGTGCGTGTCGAACTGCATAACGACATAATGCAGGACCTCTGCGACATCATCTACGATCCCACCTTTTTCATTCAGACCAGCAAATACGACGACCAGACACGCACCTTCTGCACCAATCGCGGCGGGTTCGTCACCATGGAGAATTACAGCCGCTTCGTCTGCGTCAACGGGCATGCCTATCAAGCCAGGAAAAGCGAGAACACCAATTTTGCTTTTCTTTCCAAAGTGGTGCTTACCGAGCCGGTCACCGACAACCAGGCATACGGAGAATCGATCGGCCAGCTGGCGACCCTGATCGGCGGTGGAAAGCCGATCCTGCAACGTTTCGGGGATCTGAAGCGCGGGCGGCGCAGCACATGGCACCGCATCGATATGGGTTCCATCCGCCCGACACTGACGAACGTGGTCTGCGGCGACATCGCCATGGCGCTGCCCGAACGCATTCTGACCAACTTGATCGAGGGCTTGGAAAAGCTGAACCAGGTGGTCAGGGGCGTTTCAAACGACGAAACGTTGCTTTATGCTCCGGAGATCAAGTTCTTCGCCACCCAGGTGGTCACCGACGCCAACCTGGAAACCGCGATCAAAGGCATGTTCGTTGCGGGCGACGGACCGGGCGTCGCGGGCAACATCGTCTCGGCCGCCGGCACCGGATTGATCCCGGCCAAGGCAATTCTCGCCCGCCGCTGACTTCGCAGTTTATTCACCTTCCTCAAGCTGGCACGCCTGTTGATATTCATCCCGAAAACGGGTCTGAATTGGATCATATTTACACGAAGCAGCGGAGTCACCCGCGCGATGTGTTTACAAAATACCCACCCCGCTTATCTTAACCGAAAAACAGGTTACCATGTTCTCACGCATCAAAACCATCAGGGCGGGCATGCAGACCTCGCCATGGATCATTCTGGGCGCCACCGCGATCCTGTTCGTTGTCGTCGTGGTCCTGGCAATCCAGAACGCACATCGCGAAAGGCGCCACATGGTCCAGGTGCTGCTGACCAAGGGCGCCGTTCTGATCCGCAGCGTAGAAGCCGGGTCGCGGGCCGGGATGATGGGCATGCGCTGGGGCGGCCCTCAGGTGCAGCGGGTTCTCGAGGAGAGCGCCCGCCTGCCTGACGTGCTTTACATGGCGGTGATCGATGAAGCGGGCATCGTTCTGGCGCACAGCGACCGCGATCGCATCGGGCTCAAATTGCGGACCGATCGCCGGCTGGTCCATCTGGGACCCGAGCGGCAGGAAGACTGGGAGGTGGTGCAACAGGACGACGGCCGCCGCGTGTTCGAAGTTCACCGCTTCTTCAATCCCATGCCGGCCAACTGGCATCATCGGATGGGGGGCATGATGCGCCGCGCTCCGCTGAATCAAAACGAAGCGCCCGATTGGTTCGATCCCCAGAAGCGGGAAGATCAGATTATCATCGTCGGACTGGACGTCAGTCCGTTTGAAAAGGCGATCGCCGGCGATATCCGCCAGACGGTGCTGCTTTCGATCGTGTTGCTGCTGCTTGGATTGGCCGGGTTCGTTTCGCTTTTCTGGATGCACAGTTATCGCGCCGCCAGGCGCTCCCTGGCGGACACCAGCGCATTTGCGGACGAGGTGGTGTCCAATCTGCCGGTCGGCATGGTGGCCACCGACAGCCACGGCCGGATCGCATTTTTCAACGCCGCCGCGGCGAACCTGACCGGCATATCGCCTGCGGAAGCACTCGGCCGCCCGCCCGCGGAGATTCTGCCCGACCCGCTCTGCGGGCTGAGGCAGGTGCTGGACGACGGCCGCACGATCACCGAAAAAGAGATGGAATGCCATTTCCGGGGCAAAGGCAGCACGCCGGTCAGTGTGAGCGCGACCCGCATCATGAATCCGGAGCGGCAGCTGGTCGGCCATATCCTGATCCTGCGCGACCTAGGCGAAGTTCGCCGCCTGCAGGAGCAGATCCGGCGCCAGGAAAAGCTGGCCGCACTGGGGGGGCTGGCCGCCGGCGTGGCCCATGAAATCCGCAATCCGCTCAGTTCGATCAAGGGACTGGCCACCTATTTCGCCGAAATGTTCGCCCCGCAAAGTAAAGAGCGTGACCTGGCCCAAGTGATGACCCGCGAGGTGGACCGCCTGAACCGCGTGATCAGCGAGCTGCTCGAATTCGCGCGCCCGACCGATCTCAAGCGGCGCAGGACCGATATCAATCCGCTGCTGGAACACTCACTCAGGCTCATCCAGCAGGATGCCGCGGCCAAGCGGATCGAGATCGTGCGGCGATTCGGAGATGATCTCTGCCCGGTCCATATCGATCCGGACCGCATCGCGCAGGCGCTGCTCAATCTTTATCTCAACGCCATCCAGGCCATGCCGCCGAACGGCCGTCTGACCGTGAGCAGCTTGGCAGAACCGGACGGCAGGGTCCTGATCGAAATCGCCGACACGGGCGAGGGCATTGCGCAGGCGCATCTGGACAACATCTTCAACCCCTATTTTACCACCAAGGCCAAAGGAACCGGCCTGGGCCTGGCCATCGTGCACAAGATCGTGGAGGCCCATCAGGGCCGCATCGAGGTGCAGAGCACGCCCGGGTTGGGTGCGCGCTTCAGACTGCACTTCGCCTGTGGAGGGTTGGATGAAGAAAACGGTTCGAATCATGCAGAAAGCAGGCTGAATGAAGCAGGACACCATTCTGGTCGTGGATGACGACCCGGGGCACCTGACCATGCTCTCGACAATCGTGAGGAGCTGGGGGTACCGCGTCGAGGCGGTCGACTCCGGTGCGGCCGCCGTCGCACGGGTCAAGTCCGAACCGCTGGATTTGATCCTGATGGACGTGCGCATGGCCGAAATGAGCGGCATCGAGGCGCTCACGCAGATCAAAGCGTTCAACCCGGCCATCCCGATCATCATCATGACCGCCTATTCGTCCGTGGAATCCGCGGTGGCCGCCCTGCGGGCTGGCGCGTACGACTATTTGATCAAACCGCTCGATTTTGAAGTGCTCAAGTTGACGCTGGAACGCGCCCGCGAACATGCGGGGCTCAAGGCCGAGAATCAGCGCCTCAAGGCCCAATTGGGGGACGATCAGCGCATGCCGCAAATCATCGGCCGCAACCGTGGGATGCGGGAGCTGATCGACATGGTGGCCATGATCGCACCCAGCGACGCCACCGTGCTGATCGCCGGGGAATCGGGCACCGGCAAGGAGTTGATCGCGCGCAGCATTCACTTCGGCAGTCCGCGCAAGGACAAACCGCTGGTAGTGGTGAACTGCGCCGCCATTTCCGAGACTCTGCTCGAATCGGAGCTGTTCGGTCACGAAAAGGGCGCTTTTACCGGGGCCGACCGCCGTCGCGAAGGCCGCTTCAGGCAGGCGGACGGCGGCACTCTTTTCCTGGATGAGATCGGTGAGACCTCACCGGCCATGCAGGCCAAGCTGCTGCGGGTGATTCAGGAACGCGAGATCCAGCGGGTGGGGGGCGAAGAGGTGATTGCGGTGGATGTGCGCATCATCGCCGCCACCAACCGTGATTTGATGACCGAAGTCCGGGCGGGACGCTTCCGCGAAGATCTTTACTACCGGTTGAACGTTGTCAGCGTGCAGGTTCCGGCGCTACGCCAGCACCCTGAAGACATTCCGCTTCTGGTTCAGCATTTCCTGCAGCGCTACGCGGCCAAGAACCGCAAGGCAGTGAAAGGGGTGACGCCTCTGGCGATGGATCTTCTGATCCGCTACGACTGGCCCGGCAACGTGCGCGAGCTGGAGAACGCGATCGAACGGGCGGTCATTCTTTTAACCGGCGAGCATATTACCGAGCATCAGCTGCCGGAACCGATCGTCCGGCAGGAGATTCCTGAACAGCCCGTGGCCTTTCAGGCCCCCGTCGAAAAAGCTTTCTCTGAAGCGCGTCCCCTCGAAGAAGTCGAAAAGCAGGCCGTTCTCACGGCGCTGTCCGCTGCCGGCGGCAACAAGAGCGAAGCCGCGCGGCGCTTGGGCATCACCCGCAAAACCCTGCACAATAAATTGAAGCAATACGGGATGGGTTGATTCGGACAGTCGTTTGAACGATCCACCACAGAGCGCGACGCGACGGCGCTCTGTGGTGGATCGTGATCGGTTACGCAATCGCCTGGGCCATGAACTCGCCCACCTTCTTCGAGAAGTGCGAGGGATTGGAAAGGCGGCCGCCTTCGGCGATCACCGCCAGATCGTAGAGCATACCGCTATACTCTTTCAGTTTGGGGTCGTTGCGGTCATTTTCGAAAAGCGTCTTGATCCTGGCCATCACCGGATGGCCTACATTCAGCTCCAGGACGCGTTTCACTTCGGGCACCTTCTGGCCCGAAGCTTTGAGGATTTTCTCCATATAGTGGCTCATGTCCATCTCCGCGCCGGAGAGGCAGGCCACCGAATCGGTCAGCCGCACAGAGGGTTTGACTTCGCGTACGCGGTCCTCCAACTGTCCTTTGATGAATCCGAAAAGGGCGTTGAAGGATTCCTTCTGCTGTTCGTCGATCGTGTCGACTTCGATGTCGCCCTTTTCCGCGCTCTTGAGCGATTTGCCCTGGTACTCGGCGAGGCTCTGCACCACCCACTCGTCGACCGGGTCGGTCATCAGCAGCACTTCGTAATCCTTCTGCTTGAGCTTCTCCAGATGCGGGCTGTTGAGCAGCGTATTCAGGTTGTCGCCGGTAATGTAGTAGATTTCCTTCTGATCGGTTTTCATGTTTTTAATGTAATCGTCCAGCGAGACCCGCTTTTCCGCCGACTTGGTGGTGTGATAGCGCGCCAGCGCGGCGATCTTTTCGCGCTTGGCCGTGTCTGTGTAGATTCCTTCTTTGAGCACCGGTCCGAACTCGCCGTAGAACTTCTCGTAATCTTCGGGGGAAAGGCCGTTGAGGAGTTCCAGGATTTTCTTGACCAGGTTGTTGCGGATGTTCATCACCAGCCGGTCGTGCTGCAGGATCTCGCGGCTGACGTTGAGATTCAGATCGGCTGCATCGACCACGCCGCGCACGAAGCGGAGGTACTCGGGCATCAGCTCGCGGCAGTCATCCATGATGAAAACTTTTTTGCAGTAGAGTTGGATACCGTGTTTGCGTTCGGCATGAAAGAGATCGAAAGGCGCCTTGGAGGGAACATAGAGCAGCGCGTCGTATTCGGTCGCACCTTCGAATTTGAGGTGCAGGCGGGCCAGCGGCGGATTCCAGTCGTGCGCCAGGTGCTTGTAGAACTCCTCGTGCTCCTTGTCGCTGACCTGATCCTTGGGTTTGGCCCAGATGGCCTTCATGGAGTTGAGCGTTTCCTCTTCGATCACGCGCCGCTTGGTTTCGCCGATCGGCTTGCCGTCCTTGTCCTTGAGCTGTTCGGCGTCGGGGATGGGAATCTCTTTTTCCACATCCATGACGATCGGATAGGCGACGAAATCGGAATGCTGGCGCACGATCCGCCGGATCTGCCATGCGTCGGTGTAGTCGGTCTCGTCTTTTTCCGCCTTCTTCAGGGCCAGGGTGATGGTTGTGCCGCGCGATTCGCGCTCGCCCGGCTCGATGGTGTAGCTGCCGTCTCCGGTGCTTTCCCAGCGCACCGCCTGATCCCTGGCCGCGCCGGCCGCGCGGGTGATCAGCGTGATGCGTTCTGCCACCATGAAGGCACTATAGAATCCCACGCCGAACTGGCCGATCAACTCTGGCGTCAACGCATTGTCGCGCTGCGCCTGCTTGAGCATGGCCATGAATTCGGCCGTGCCGCTCTTGGCGATGGTGCCGATATTTTCCATCACCTCCTCGCGGGTCATGCCGATGCCGTTGTCGCTGATGGTCAGCGTGCGGGCAATGCCGTCCGTTGCCAGTTTGATTTTGAAGTCGCCGTCACCGGCCAGGATTTCCGGCTCGGTCTGCGCCTTGAAGCGCAGTTTGTCGATGGCGTCGGAGGCGTTGGAGATCAGTTCCCGCAGGAAGATATCCTTGTTCGAATAAAGTGAATTGACGATCAAATTGAGAATCTGTTGGACTTCCGTCTTGAACTCGAGTGTTTGTCTGGATTCCATGGCGCTCCCTCTGTGTTCGGCGTTGATCGATTCCCCGCATGCAGCGGCCGAAGAAGGGGGGCGTGGGACGCTCCCCTGAAAATCGGCTATATAATGAGAATAATGGATGAAATGTCAACTCTCGACTGCCTGCTGCCCCGTGTGGCGGGCGGCAGAAAACCGGAGCCCTTCGGGGCGCTGTTTTTTCGCAAGGAGTGAATGCATCAAAAGTCGATCTGGAGCTTGGCGCCGTAATAAACGCGGACCCCCAGGTCGGTGTCGCCGTCATCGGTTTCAAGGTCACCGAAGTCGTACATGCCGACTTCCGGTGTAATGGAAAAACCCGGCGCGATCGTGACCTGGGCATTGGCGTAGTAAACCCAGGTGGTCTGCTCCCAATCGCCATCGTCGAATCGTTCCAATGCGCTGTTCGTATAGCCGACGCCGGCTTCGAAAGAAATCGTCTCCGAGGCTTTTAGCCCGGCAACCGCGGCGAGATCCACTTCTCTGGAATCGTTCACCTCGCCATCGCCGCCGATCACCGTTTGATTGGTAATCCCCTGATAGGCGCTGGACAAACCGAAGAGTGCGGCATTTTGGGCGTACGAGGCGGAAAGATTGATGTAGGCCGGCCCGAGTGCAACCCGGCTGCGCGCCCCCACCACATAAGCCGTAAGGGTATAGGAGGCATCGTCGTTTTCCAATTCGAACACCTGGTACCCGGCAAAGGGCATGATGAAGAGCCGGTCGGTCGTGTATTGATAGACCATCTCGATTTTCGGTATTTTGACATCCGCATCCAGAGCAGGAACGTTTTCCAGGGATGCCGCCTGGTTTTGGATCAGCGCCACCTCGAATCCGCCCATCTTGAGTTTGATCTGAGGCAGGTACCCATCGTCCGGCGCACCGACCGATGCGAGATTATCGTCCGCATCGATGACCTGATTTGAAAAATCGACCGCAATGGGGGTCCAGTCCTGACCCACCAGCAGGCTGCCCGTTCCGAAGCTGTAAACCCCATACAGGAGCCGCAATTCGGCACTCCCTGCGGCCGCGAGATACTCGAACTGACCCGCAAGGGCGTCATTGACTTTGACGGCCGCGCCGATGTGCGATTCGTTTGTCAATCCAAAGTCCAGATCGAAATCGGAATCTTCGGCGCCGTTCAGGAAGCGGGCGGCTTCCTCATCCAGGCGGCTGTAAAAGTAGCCCACGCGCGCACTGCCGTACATCTCCCACTCCGCGGCCGCAGCCGGGGCCGCGAGCGTCCACATCAGGACCACTGCCAGGAACCGTTTCATGCGTCTCCTCCGATACAATCGAGCAAATCCGTTGAATGGAACGAAGCTTGTCAGGCCCGCGACTCGGGTCCTTCTAATGGGTACCCTTGCGGAAGTCAAATCTCCGTTTGGTCAGGATTGATGATTGGGAGGAACTTAAGTGGAAGGAAAAGGGGGAGGGCATGTCCCCCCCCCTTGTCGTTCAGGCGCGGGTGAGCTGGCGGTACTTGATGCGATGGGGCCGTTCGGCCGCGGTGCCGAGTCGTTTTTTGCGGTCGGCCTCGTACTCCGAGTAATTGCCATGGAACCACACCACCCGGCTCTCGCCCTCGAACGCCAGGATATGGGTCGCGATGCGGTCGAGGAACCACCGGTCGTGGCTGATCACCACGGCGCAGCCGGCGAAATTTTCCAGGGCTTCTTCAAGGGCGCGCATGGTATTCACATCCAGATCGTTGGTGGGCTCGTCCAGAAGAATGACGTTGGCGCCCTCTTTGAGCATGCAGGCCAGGTGGACGCGGTTGCGTTCGCCGCCGGAAAGCATGCCCACCTTTTTCTGCTGGTCGCTGCCGCTGAAGTTGAAGCGTGCCACGTAGGCCCGCGACTTGACCTGGTGTCCGCCAAGATCGATCACTTCGTCGCCGCCGGAGATCGACTCCCAGAGTGTTTTGTTCGGATCGAGGCTGGCGCGGCTCTGGTCCACATAGGCCAGCTTGACCGTCTCCCCGATGCGGAAGGAGCCGGTGTCCGGCTGTTCCTGCCCGGTGATCATGCGGAACAGGGTGGTCTTGCCGGCACCGTTGGGTCCGATCACGCCCACGATGCCGCCTGGCGGCAGCAGGAAATTCATATTTTCCATGAGCAGGCGGCCGTCGTAGCCCTTGACCACGTTTTGGGCTTCGACGACGATATCGCCCAGGCGCGGGCCGGGCGGGATGTAGATTTCCAGCTCTTTGGCCCGGGCCGCGCTTTCGTTGGCCAACAACCGTTCGTAGGCGCTGATGCGCGCTTTCGATTTACTCTGGCGCGCCTTGGGGCTCATGCGGATCCATTCCAGCTCCCGCTGCAAGGTCTTCTGGCGCTGGCTCTCGGCCTGCTCCTCCTGGCGGTAGCGCTCCTGCTTTTGCGCCAGCCAGGAAGAATAATTGCCCTTCCAGGGAATCCCGCGGCCCCGGTCCAGCTCCAGAATCCAGCCGGCAACGTTGTCCAGGAAGTAGCGGTCGTGGGTTACCGCGATGACGGTCCCGGCGTATTGGCGCAGGTGTTGTTCCAGCCAGCCGACGGTTTCGGCGTCCAGGTGGTTGGTGGGTTCGTCCAGCAACAGGATGTCGGGCTTGCGCAGCAGCAGCCGGCACAGGGCCACCCGGCGCCGTTCGCCGCCGGAAAGAATCTTGACCGGAGTATCGCCCTCGGGGCATCGCAGGGCATCCATGGCCATCTCCAGACGCGCATCCAGATCCCAGGCGTCAAGGGCGTCGAGCTTCTCCTGCACCTCGGCCTGGCGGGCGATGAGCTTGTCCATCTCGTCATCGGACATCGGTTCGCCGAACTTTTCATTGATGCGGTTGAATTCGGCCATCAGGTCGACGGTCGCCTGGACGCCCTGTTCCACCACCTGGCGCACCGTCAGGTTGTCGTCCAGCGCCGGCTCCTGCGCAAGGAAGCCGACCGTGTAGCCGGGCGCGAAGATCAGTTCGCCGTTGAAATCCTTGTCCAGGCCGGCCATGATGCGCAGCAGCGAACTTTTTCCGGAGCCGTTGAGCCCCAGCACACCGATTTTGGCGCCGTAGAAATAGGAGAGCGAGATGTTCTCCAGTACGGGTCGTTTGTCATAGTATTTGCTCACCTGCACCATCGAGCAGATGATTTTGTTGGGCTCCTGAGCCATGGGCGGCACGCCTCCTTCAAAACTGTGATAGATTCGTAAAAAACCCTATGTTTTGCTCCCGGGCAGCGAGCTGAAAGTTGATAGTTTAAAGCTGAAAGGAAGGTACGTTGTAAAGTTTTATAATCATCCGAACATTTCTTTCACCTTTCAGCTTCACGTTAACCTTTTACCGTTCAATCTTTGGAGCGAATGTCCCTTTTTACGAATTCATTAGGATTAACGATTCCGCTTTATTACAGTGAAATTCGCCGGCGAATCAAGTGGATTGACCCGGCCGGGCGAGTTGCCGATAGTGTACTTGGGCTCTGTACCCCTTTTTTGTTGGACAAAGTGGTCCCGATGCAATAAATGGCGAGGTTTTCGGGCGGCTTGCAGCAAAGTGCGGTGCATGCCGCCTCTTTTTCGGGACGAGGAAAAAATGCTATGGCTCAAAACAATGCGATCCGCAACATCGCCATCATCGCACACGTCGATCACGGCAAGACCACCCTGGTGGATGCCATGTTCCGCCAGAGCGGGCTGTTCCGCGAAGGCCAGCAGGTGGCCGAACGACTCATGGACAGCATGGATCTGGAGCGTGAACGCGGCATCACCATCGCCGCCAAAAATTGTGCGGTGATGTGGGAGGGTGTCAAAATCAATATCATCGACACGCCGGGGCACGCCGATTTCGGCGGCGAGGTGGAACGTGCGCTCTCTATGGCCGACGGCGCGCTGCTGCTGGTGGATGCCTCCGAGGGTCCCTTGCCCCAGACCCGCTTCGTGCTGGAGAAGACACTGGCCGCACGCCTGCCGGTCATCGTGGTGATCAACAAGATCGACCGCCAGGACGCCCGGCCGGCCCAGGTGCTGGATGAAATTTACGACCTGTTCATCGATCTGGATGCCCGCGAAGACCAGCTCGACTTCCCCTATCTCTACGCCGTGGGCCGCGACGGCGTGGCTCAAGCCACGGCGCAGGGACGCGGTGAAAATCTGCAGCCTCTGCTGGATCTGATCGTGGCGAAGATTCCCGGCCCGCGCTTCGACCCGCAGGCCCCCTTTCAGATGCTGGTCTCCGACCTGGGGTACAGCGATTACCTGGGCCGTCTGGCGGTCGGCAAGGTGTCCAACGGCCAGGCCCGTCATAACGATGCGCTGGTGTGCCTCGGCGAAGACGGCGAGCAGCACGCCTTGAAGGTGAATCAGCTCCAAGTTTACGAAGGCCCCACCCTCAAGTCCGTCGAACAGGCAGACCCGGGTGATATCATCGTGCTTTCCGGAATTCAGGATGTGCGCATCGGCGACACCATCTGCACCCGCTCGGCACCGCGCGCACTCAAGCGCATCCGGGTGGACGAGCCTACGGTCGGCATGCGCTTTACGATCAACTCGTCTCCTTTTGCCGGCCTCGAAGGACGCTATGTGCAGTCCAGCAAAATCCGCGAACGCTTGTTCAAGGAAACCATGCGCAATGTGGCCATTCAGGTGGAAGAGACCGACAGCCGCGAAGTGTTTCTGGTCAAGGGACGCGGTGAGTTTCAGATGGCGATCATGATCGAAACCATGCGCCGGGAGGGTTTCGAGCTTTCGGTCGGCCGGCCCGAAGTGATTTTCAAGTACGACCAGGGCCGCAAACTCGAGCCCATGGAGCAGCTCTATATCGATTGCGATGAAACCTTTCTGGGTATCGTCACCGAGAAGCTCTCCGCCCGCAAAGGGCAGATGACCAATATGGTCAACCACGGCAGCGGCCGGGTGCGGCTGGTCTTTTCGATCCCTTCGCGCGCCCTGATCGGCTATCGGGACGAGTTTCTGACCGACACCAAGGGCACCGGCATCATGAACTCGCGTTTCGCGGGTTATGACGAGTACCGCGGTGATTTCCCAAGCCGTTTCACCGGATCGATCGTCTGCGACCGCCAGGGTGTCGCCGTGGCCTACGCGCTGTTCAACCTGGAACCGCGCGGGCAGCTTTTCATTGTTCCGGGCGATCCGGTTTATGAAGGCATGATCTTCGGCGAACACAACCGCCCGACCGATCTCAAGGCCAACCCCTGCAAGGAGAAGAAGTTGACCAATATCCGTGCGGCCGGCCATGATGAAAACGTGATCCTGTCGCCGGTCAAAATGATGACCCTCGAGCGCGCGTTGCATTTCATCCGCGAAGATGAGATGGTCGAGGTGACCCCCAAATCGATTCGCCTACGCAAGAATTACTTAACCGAGAACGAGCGCAAGCGCGCGGGCAAGAAGAAGGCGGAGGCGTAACGATAGGCGTGATCACGGAAGCAGCCGGCGGAATCTCGTCCAAACAACCACCGGCGCCGCCTTGCCGATAAACTTATTCCGGGGCCGACCGGAACGTTTTTGGCGGCCCCATCACTTCGCTTCGAATTCTCCACCTTCGGTGTTTCGAATGCATCGAATTTATGGGTTCTGTCTGGTGCTGGTTTCTGCGGCGGCTTTCGGCGCCATGCCGATTTTTGCCCGCTTCGCCTATGCGGCGGGCAGCGATCCCGTTTCGCTTCTGTTTTTCCGGTTCCTGATCGGCGCTTTGTGCATGGCCGCGGTTCTGCGCATCAAGAACGTACCCTTTCCGCGCGGCCGCATCTGTGTGATTCTCTTCCTGATGGGCTTTTTGGGCTATGCCGGTCAGTCGACCGCCTACTTTACCGCCCTGACGCTGATCCCGGCCGGCCTGGTGGCCATCCTGCTCTATCTTTATCCCATCATGGTCATGATCATGTCGGTGCTCTTTCTCAACGAAAGGGCCTCGGCATACAAGCTGCTGGCGCTGATCATGGCCCTGGGCGGCACTGGAATGGTGATCGGCCTCACATCAGGCGGATCGACCACCGGCATCGTTTGGGCCCTCGGCGCCGCCCTGATCTACTCCCTGTATATCGTCACGGGTGCAACGGTGATGCGCGGCAGCGAGCCGTTCTCCGCCGCGGCGGTGATCATGGCCGGGGCCGCCGCCAGCCTGGCACTGATGGCTTTTTGGCGCGGCCTGAATGTGCCGCGCGTGCCCTCCGGGTGGATATGGGTGGCCTGCATCGGCGTTCTTTGTACGGCCCTGGCGATCTCCTTCTTTTTCGGGGGCATGAAGGCCATCGGTGCAGTGGATGCCTCGCTGATCTCGACGTTTGAGCCGGTGACGACGGTTGTTCTGGCCTGCGCATTTCTGGGTGAACGCATCGGTCCTTTACAGATCGCGGGCATGGTGCTGATTTTGTGTGCAGCGGCGCTGCTCGCGCTGCGCCCGGTTCCCGTGGAAAAGACGACCGTCCAATAGCGCCCGTCCGCAAGCACCATAAGTTTTTCCAGAGCATAATTTTTCCCACCGCCCTGCGGGCAGGGTGAGCTCGCTTTACCCGCCCGCCTCCTTACGAGCGTACACGTTATGGACTTGACAAAACCACGGGGATGTAAGAAAAGTTTCATGAATCAGATTCAATGTAATAAAAATTTCATGCGGGATGTTCCCCATGTCGAGGCCGACCCGAAATTTGCTGAACCCGACGGCACCGCTGACTCCGAACCAATCCAGGCTGCTGAAGTACGTTCTGGATCATCGGGAGCGCGTGGTATTCCTCACGACCGCTCAGTTGGCTCAGGCATCGGCCGTCTCCGAGGCCACTGTGGTGCGGCTGGCGCAGGTGCTGGGCTACTCCGGCTACAAAGAAATGAAGCAGGATCTGGGCCGGTTGATCATGAACCGGCTGGACACGGTCGAACGCCTCAAAAGCAGTGCCGAAGGAATTCATTCGGTCGGCGATCTGATGAGCGCCGTGATCCGGCAGGACACCAACAGCCTCGCGACACTGTCTCAAACTCTGGACGGCGCCACGTTGAGCGAGGTCGCACGGATCCTGCACGAGGCGTCGCTCGTTTATCTTGTAGGACTGCGTTCGGCCTATTCACTGGCGGTTTTTCTGCAGAGCGGCCTCACCCTGCTGGGCAAGCAGGTGCGCATCCTGAAACCCGGGACATGGGAGCTGTGGCGTGAGGTGGGGCAGGTGGGCCGCGGCGATATCCTGGTGGCGATTTCGTTTCCCCGATACACCCGCCTGACCGTCCAGATCGTCGAAGCCGCCCGCCGGGCCGGCGCGAAGGTGATCAGCCTGACCGATTCGACTGTTTCGCCGCTTGCCCCGCATTCGGATCACCTGCTGTGCGCTCCCTGCCGCATCGACTCCTTTATCGAATCCTACGTTGCGGCCTCCAGTGTGCTGAATGCCCTGATCACGGGAATCGGATTTCTAAAGGGAACCAAGGCGATCGAGCATTTGCAGAAGATGGAGCAGATTTGGGACAAACAGCGAACCTATCATCAAATCGAGGTTCGCTCGCTGCCCAGCTGGGCGGGCGCCTCTGAAAAGGCGAATGCCAAAACGGATAAGCGAAAAAAGACCAACTCATAGAAGTCGTTTTTCTACGGCTCCGTCAAAAGAGCATGTAAAAGAGGAGATACACGATGCAACCGACACATCCGCTCGATCCACTTTTCAATCCCGCCGCCGTGGCGGTCGTGGGCGCTTCCGAAGTGGCGGGCAAGGCCTCTGAACGCCGGACGCGCAGCCTGATTGAAGGCGGCTACGACGGTACGGTCTACCTGATCAATCCCAAACGCGACACCTTGTTCGGCCGCAAGAGCTATCCTTCGATGACCGCCGTGGAGGGACCGGTCGATCTGGTCATGGTGGTGATCGCCGGCCGCTTTATCCCGGAAGCGGTCCGTGAAGCCGCGGCCAAAGGGGCCAAAGGCGTCGTGATCATCACGGCGGGATTGGGTGAGACCGGTCCGGAGGGCAAGCGGATCGAGGCCGAGATCATGGCCATCGCCGGACAATACGGCATGCATATCATCGGTCCCAACTGCTCCGGAATGTACAGCGCCTCCGGGCGGATGAATATTTTGGGCATTCCCGGGATCCAGCCGGGTCAGCTCTCCATCCTGGCCCAGAGCGGCAATATCATCGACTCGCTGACCCATTTCGCGCGCAGCCGCAACCGCGGCTTTTCGCGGATCATCTCGTCCGGGAACGCCATCGGCGTCCGCTTTCATGAATATGTCGAGTATCTGGCCGAAGACCCGCAGACCAAGGTGATCATGCTCTACCTGGAGAGCATCCGGGAAGGGGATGCGCTGGTCAATGTGTGCCGCAAGGCCGTTCGCAAAAAGCCCATCATCGCGATCAAGGTCGGGCGCACCACCGCCGGACGCCGGGCCAGCGCCAGCCATACCGGTGCCCTGGCCGCCGACGACCGCATCGTCGAAGCGGCCTTCGAGCAGGCGGGCATCATCCGCGTCGCCAACATCGACGAAATGTTCGATATAGCCGAAGCCTTCCTCGACTGCCCGGTCCCCAAAGGCAATCGTGTGGCGATTCTGTCGGAAGGCGGAGGCGACAACTCGGTCGCGGCGGACAACGCCGAGCGTTGGGGACTTGCGGTGCCGATCTTGTCCGATGCGTGCCAGAAGAGCATAAAACCGCTCCTGCTCGCCGGCATGCCGGCCCACAACCCGATCGATTACGGCGGGACGGCCGAAGAGAACCCGATCGTGATCAGCGATTGCGTAACGCGCCTGACGGCGGGCGATGAGGTCGATATGGTGTATTTGACCGGCTTCTTCGGCGGGTTCAAAGACATCATCGCACCGCATGTGGGCCCCATCGAGGCGGACGCCGCCCGGCGCCTGGTCGAACAGGTCCGCGCAAGCGGCAAACCCCTGGCGGTGCACACCAGTTTCGCCCAGGAATCGTACGAGGCGATCCAGGTGCTGAAGGCCGGGGGCGTTCCCGTCCAGATCAGCGCCGACCGTGTGGCGCAGATTCTGGCTACCCTGGCGCGTCAAGCCGCAAATCAGTCGCGTTCGGAAGAACCGGTCCGGATGAAGTCAGACACAGGCCGGCGCCAGGCGGTTCAAACCAGGATCGCCGCCGTCCGCAAGGCCGGCCGGACCAACCTTCTGGAGACCGAAGCGCGCGATCTCCTGGCTGCCTGCGCCATCGACCTTCCGCCCGCGGCACTGGCTGCCTCGTCCCAGGAAGCGGCCCGGCATGCCGTGCAACTTGGATTTCCGGTGGCGGTCAAAATCGTCGCTGCGGACATCCTGCATAAATCGGAGTCCGGCGGCGTGAGTCTGAACCTGAACAGCGCCGCCGAGGTTGAAAAGGCGGTCGCGGCGATGCAGGCCAGGGTTGCAGTGCATACGACACCCGAACGCATCACAGGATATTTGATCAGCCCCATGGCGGCGCCGGGAGTCGAATGCATTTTCGGCATGTTTCGCGACCCGGCGTTCGGACCGGTGATCATGTTCGGATTGGGCGGCGTTTTTGTGGAAGTCTTCAAGGACGTCGCTTTTGGCGTAGCCCCCTTGACGGCCGGAGATATCGAGCGCATGCTTGGTTCGATCCGCGGGCGCGCGATTCTAGATGGCGCCCGCGGCCGCGCCCCGGCCGACCTGGCTTTCGCCCGCAAGCTCCTGGCCGCACTTTCGACTCTGGCTGTCGAGAATCCTGAAATCGCCGAACTGGACCTCAACCCGGTCATTCTGCATCCATTGGGCGGCTCGATCGTCGATTCGCGTATCATCCTCACCGCTTAAGGAGAATCCAGCATGGGATATGAAACGATCATTTATGAAAAAAAAGAACAGGTGGCCGTCATTACGCTGAACCGGCCCAAAGTGCTTAATGCCATGAACAAGCAGCTCTGGCTCGACCTTCACGACGCGTTCATGACGGCACGCGCCGACGATGACGTCCGCGTGGTCGTGATTACCGGTCAGGGCCGCGCCTTTTCCACCGGTGCCGATCTGAAGGACTCCAAGGACCGCACTCTGGCCCAGTACCGCGATTATTTGAACCACCTCCAGGAAACCTCACGCATGATTCTGCGTTTCGAAAAGCCGACGCTGGCGGCGGTCAATGGTTATGCGCTTGGATCGGGCTATGAACTCGCCCTGGCCTGCGATTTGCGCATCGCCGCGCAGGGCGCCAAATTCGGTTCCCCCGAGGCCAAAGTCTCTTCTTCGGTGACCGGCGGCGCCATGCGCCTGCTGCCGCTGCTCGTCGGCCCCGGCAAGGCCAAGGAGTTGCTCTTCACCAGCGAGTACATCGACGGCACGGAGGCGCATCGCATCGGACTGGTCAATCAGGTAGTTCCCGACGATCAGTTGATGGAAGCCGCTATGCAGATGGCCCGCAAAATCATTCCCAATTCCGGCTTTTCGATCCGGCTGATCAAGAAAGGCATCGACATGGCGCCCGAGGTCAGCCTGGAAGCCCTGATGGATTACGAGGTCGAAGCCTGCCTGGCGACCGTCTCCGCGCCGGAGCGCCAGCAGGCATTGTCCGATTTCAGTTCGCGCAAGTAGTCATTACTTTTCGACCATCCACCCTAAACGAAGAGAGGAGAAAGTGTATGAAACAGTATCGAGTGATCGGTTTGATCATGGCGCTGGTATTCGGAGCGGCGCTTCTTTCGGCCGCACCCGTCCCGGTTGCGTCGGCCGCGGAATTCGTGACCATCGGCACGGGCGGCGTCACTGGTGTTTACTATCCCACCGGCGGCGCGATCGCCAAAATCGTCAATGAGAAGCGGGATGTTTACAACATCCGCGCCACCGTGGAGGCCACCGGTGGATCGGTCTTCAACGTCAATGCGGTCTCGCAGGGCGATCTGGAGTTCGGCGTGGTTCAATCCGACCGGCAGTACCAGGCGATCAACGGACTGGCCGAATGGAAAGGTGCGCCCAAGAAGAATCTGCGCGCGGTCTTCTCCATCCATCCGGAGACTTTTTTCATCGTCGCCTCGGAAGCGAGCGGCATCAAGAAGTTCACCGATCTCAAGGGCAAACGCGTGGCGGTGGGCAATCCCGGCTCGGGCCAGCGCCAGAACTTCCTCGACATTCTGGAGATGTACGGCATGAAACACGCGGATTTCGCGGCCGCCGAAGACCTCAAGCCGGCCGAGTCCCCCAAGATGCTTCAGGACGGCCGCATCGATGCCTTCATCTACACGGTGGGCAATCCGGCCGGCATGATCAAGGAATCCACCGCCGGCGCGCAGAAAGTCCGTTTCATCCCCATCGACGACGACAAGATGGACATGCTGATCAAGAAATATCCTTATTATGTCAAGGCCAAGATCCCCATGAGCTTTTATGAGCAGGCCCTGAACAAGGAAGATGTGCCCACCTTTGCCGTCAAGGCGACCTTCGTGACCAGTTCCGAAGTGCCCGAAAAAGTCGTTTACGCGGTCACCAAGGAGATCTTCGACAATCTCGACAAGTTCAAAGCGCTGCACGAAGCATTTTCCGGGTTGGCCAAGGAAGAGATGGTGCAAGGCCTGAGCGCGCCGCTGCATCCAGGCGCCCAGAAGTACTTCAAGGAAGCCGGTCTTCTGAAATAACTGCAACCCCAACCGCCTGCCGGTGATCATGCACGCCGGCAGGCTTGCGAGCGCCGATGACACAAAAGACCAATCCCGATATGAAGGTGAGCGACCCGGAACTGGATGCCGGACGTCAGGAGGCCGAACGCATCATTGCGGAAGCCGAAACCGGTGTGCGCAATCCCGGCGGCTGGCAAAAATGGGTGATTCCCGTGATCGCCTTTGCCTGGTCCTTTTTCCAGTTTCTGTTGCCCAAGTTCATCCTGCTGGAGACGGTTTATATCCGGTCCATTCATCTGGCCTTTGCCATCGTTCTGGTCTATTTGAGTTATCCGGCGTTTCGCAAAGAACGCTTCCGCGGCTTCTGGCGGTTTTTGAACAACCGGCAGCGCTTCAACGCGTTCGATATTCTGCTGGCCGTCGCCGGTGCCATCAGCGCGCTTTATATCGTGATTGATTACGAAGGGCTGGCCAACCGCCAGGGATCGCCGATCACCCGCGACCTGGTGTTCGGCATCGTCCTGATCGTCCTGGTGCTGGAGGCGGCGCGCCGCTCGCTGGGTCCGGCACTGGCCGTATTGGCCGCCCTTTTCATCGTCTACAGTTTCCTGGGGCCGTACATGCCCGACGTGATCGCCTTCAAGGGGACCTCGCTGGCCCGCTTCATCGGGCAGGAGACCATGTCCACCGAAGGCCTCTACGGAATCCCCCTGGATGTGTCGTCCACCATCGTCTTCATGTATGTGCTGTTCGGCGCCATGATGGACAAGGCCGGCGGCGGAGAATATTTCGTACGGCTGGCCTTCAGCGTGCTGGGCTCGTTCAAGGGCGGGCCGGCCAAGGCGGCGGTCGTGGCGTCGGGCCTGACCGGACTGGTTTCGGGCTCTTCGGTGGCCAACGTGGTGACCACCGGCACGTTCACCATTCCCTTGATGAAATCGGCCGGCTATCCCGCCACCAAGGCCGCCGCCGTGGAGGTGGCCGCCTCGACCAACGGGCAGCTCATGCCGCCCATCATGGGCGCCGCCGCCTTCATCATCGCCGAATACTGCAATGTGCCTTACATCGAGGTGGTCAAGGCGGCCTTCGTGCCCGCGGTGATCAGCTATTTCGCACTCTTCTATATCGTCCACCTGGAAGCCGGCAAGCTGGGGCTGAAAGGCATTCCGCGGGCTCAGCTGCCGCTCTTCTGGCCGACCCTGCTATCCGGGATTCACTTTTTGCTGCCGCTCACCATGATCGTCTGGGAACTGATCGTGCTGCGCCACAGCCCCGAACTGGCGGCGTTCAACGGCTTGCTGGTGCTCATGGCGCTGCTTCTGGTGCGCGACCAGATCCTGGCCTATAAACAGAAGAAGAGTTTCCTTCAGGCCTTGAAGCACAGCCTGTATGTCATCGGAGACGCCTTCGTGGCCGGCGGACGCAACATGATGGGCATCGGCGTGGCAGTGGCCGCGGCCGGCATCATCGTGGGCGTGGTGACCATGGGCCTGGGCGGCCTGATCACCGAGGTGGTGACCATCCTGGCCGGCGGCAACCTGGTGCTGCTTCTGATCATCACCGCCGCAGCCTGCCTGCTGCTCGGCATGGGGCTGCCCACCACGGCCAACTACATCGTGATGGCCGCCCTCACGGCGCCGGTGATCGTCAGCCTGGCGCCGGACATGGGCCTTGAGGTGCCGCTGATCGCGGCCCATTTGTTCGTCTTCTTTTTCGGCATCCTGGCGGACGACACTCCGCCGGTGGGGCTGGCCGCCTTCGCCGCCTCGGCCATCGCCAAGAGCCCGCCGGTGCCCACCGGAATCCAGGGGTTCATCTATGACGCCCGCACGGCCATTCTGCCGTTCATGTTCATTTTCAACACGCGCCTGCTGCTGATCGGCGTCGATTCGTGGCTGCTGGCCGCCTGGGTTTTTTTCACAGGCGTCATCGCCATGTTCGCCTTCGCCTGCGCCACGCAGGGGTTTTTCATCGTGCGCAATCGCTGGTGGGAAACGATCGTTTTTCTTGGGATCGTCTTTATTATCTTCCGGCCGTTCTGGGTGGCAGAGATGACGGGGATCGGCAATCCCGAAATCATCAAAACCATCGGGCTCGCGATGTTCGGCGGGATGTATCTGCTTCAGCGCCTGCGCCTGAAGGACGGACGGCCCTCGCCGAGTCCCGTGTGATCAAGCCCGACAGGATTGAGGGACTACTTTTTCCAAGGGCCGGTTCGATTTCGCCTTTACAACAACGCCGTGCCTGGTTACGAATAGAGTATGTCAACATCACCCGGCGGGCTATAATCGATCACACTGTGCAATGCCCGCATTGCACGCGCAGCGGTTTCCCCGCGGCCCGGGGAGTCCAAGCAAACCCGGGTCGACCCGTTCGTTAACACCGATATGGTTTCATTCACGGCCCGCCTCTTTCAGGACGCGAAAGGAGGCGCCATGAAGTTTCAAGATCTTTTCTTGCCGCGTTGGCAGCATTCCAATCCCGAGGTCCGCAGCAAGGCGATCACGAAAATCAAGGATCCCAACCTGCTCAAGCAGATTTCCGAAAAAGACCAGTCGGAACGGGTACGCCAAGCGGCCGCAGGCCGGCTGACGGAGCTCAAGAAGAAGCTTTAGGACCGATTTGATCAGGATCTGGCGCTTTCAGGATGGACAAACGTCGAATCTTCCATCAACGGTCATTTGCGGCCTGCTTTGGAGTGCTCTGAACCACGCTGCCCGGCGCGCATCCGGGTCAGGCGAGCGTCGGCGTACGCTTTGCCGATAAAGGCAGCAGAAGCGATCGCGACGGGGATGGGCGACCAGTCGTGAACGAGGGAAGATGGCGACAAGACAATTGGCTGCGGGTGTTTCAGCAGGTCGGCAGGACCGGCTGCCGGCTTCAAAACCGGGAGAAGATATTCCGGATCCGCGTATGCGTTCGGCAGTAGATTACAGAATCTCCAGTTCGGCCATGGACTCTTTTTTTTGCGCGCTTTCTCCGACCCAGCGGACCCATACGTGATCAGGCTGTTCCTTCACGATGCCTTCAACGATCCCACAGTACCCCGCCAGCTTCATACCGAAATCCTTGTAGGTGACGATTGCGCCCTGATCGAACATTCCGATTTCCTCTCGTTCCCATCTCTGCGGTGAAAAGATCAGCAACTCGGCTCTGGTATGCATCGGAATTCTAAAAAGAGCATTTCTAATGCCAATCCCTTTAAATATCAAGGACGAACCCTATTCGTATATAACTATCTGGGATCATAACGATTTATTCAATCGGCCGTTCCGGGCCGGTCAATGCGGTTCATCAGATCGGTCTCTTTGTTGAGAATTGCATTTCTCATGGCAGGAAACGAATTTCCGTATAAGGCCTCAGATTGCAAAATAATGGCCAAGCTGTTCCATCCAGCGCCGCAGCGGCCGTGCACGGCGATGCTCCTGCGGTGGGCGGGGATGCATCGCGGAGATCTCGATAAAACGGTGCCTCAGGATGGGATGGGCCAGAAAGAGGTAGAGTTGCACTTCGCCGTCACCGACACGGTATTGTTCGATAATCTGTTCGTTGTTGTCCATTGTATCCTCCGAATATAAGGTACGAACGTTCGTGCTATTAAATGGCGGCAGATAATAAACTCCTCATCATTTTTAGGCCTCTAATTGAGCTGTTGACGGGGCCGCCTGATAATCGGACAACAGCTTCTCGAGCGACTGCTCCTGGCGGGTTTTGATTTCCGGGCTGGCCAGCAACTTGTGGTAGAGGTGGAATCCGAGCAATAGGGAGTAGAGTTCGAAGGCGAATTGTTCACAATCGATATCGGCCCTGAAGTCACCGGCTTTGATGGCCGAGCGGGCAAGGCGCACCAGGCAGTCCAGCCACTGTTCCTGTTGAAAGATGAGAAAATCGCGAACTTTGCCGGGGCGGTCTTTGAAGTCAGAACTGGCTGTAACAAAAATACATCCGCCGGTAAGATCCATGTTCCACTTGACCCAGTTTTCGGCCAGTGTCTTGATGCGCGGAATACCGGGCGGCGTTTTGAGCGCCGGAACGATGACGCCTTGCGAAAACAGCTCTCCGGCATAGGCCAGGATATCGATTTGCAGGTTCTCCTTGGATTGGAAATGAGCGAAAAGACCGCTTTTCGACATGCCGGCGGCTTTTGCAAGGCTGCCGATGGTCACGTTCTCGAGACCCACGAGGCTGGCCATTTCCAACCCGCGCTCCAGAATGGCGGTCTTCGTGTCGGCACCTTTGCTCATGACCGAAAATAGTACGAACGTTCGTATTTGTCAAGCGCCTTTCAATCCGCTGCAATGAAATTCCGCTGTACGCTGCGGGGCGTTGTTGTGGAATCGAAAATACTGCCTAATTTCCTCGGAACATACAGGCCGATACCGCGCAGGTGAAACGAGGAGAGAGATGACAACAAAAGCCGCAGCACCTGATAAGTTCGATCTGTGCATCATCGGAGCGGGCCCCGGTGGTTTCGCCGGTGCCATGCGCGCCGTGGATGCCGGCCGCAATGTCTGTCTTGTCGAGGGCGATGAAATCGGCGGCACCGGTGTCAAGTGGGGCGCACTGGCATCAAAAACGATGTGGGAACTGGCCAAGGATTACGCCGTCGCGGCCAAGCGCGATCGCGGCTACGCCTGTACCGATCTTACTGTCGATTATCGGGCTGTGCGCGAAACGGTGATTCGGGCGGTCAAAGAGAAGCAGTACCAGATGCGCTCTCAACTCGAGACCTTTGCCCACGGGTACTGGAAGGGAGCCGGCGGCATCACCTACCTGCAGGGTTGGGGACGTTTCAGTGATCCTCACCATGTAGGGGTCGATCTCGCCGAAGGGGGACGGTGCGACGTTGCGGCCGACAACATCCTGATCGTCACAGGCTCCAAACCGCGTCACTTCGGTCACGTGACCGTCGACCAGGAACGCATCCTGGATTCGGACGGCGTGCTCGAACTCAAGCGCTTCCCCCGCCGCTTGATGATCATCGGCGCGGGCGTGACCGGTTGCGAGTATGCCACCATATTTTCCAATTTCGGCCAAACCCAGGTGTTCCTGGTCGATCACCAGGAACGGGTCATTCCTTACGAGGATGACGATATCGGAAACCTGGTGAGCCGCAATCTCGAAATGAACGGCGTCAAGATTTTTCATTCGACCCAGCTCCGCCAGGTGATCAAGCGCCGCGAGCATCTCGAAGTCGTTCTGGATTTCGCGGACGGTCATGCCTCGGTGGTCGAGGTCGATACCGTACTGATCTCCATCGGCCGCGAGCCAAACCTGAAACGGTTGAATCTCGGGGCCGTCGGGTTGACCACCGATGCCCGGGGTTACCTGGATTGCGACGAAAATGGTTGCGTGCAGGGCCGTATTTTTGCGGCCGGCGATGTCACCCACCGGCCGGCGCTGGTGAACATGGCGGTCCGGGAGAGCCGCCATGCGGTCAAGCAGATGTTCAATCTCCCGCATCTGCCCTTGAACTTCCCCAATATGTCCACCGTCATGTTTTTTTACCCGGCCGTGGCCGCGGTGGGGCTGAACGAAAAGGCCTGCCAGAAGCGCAGGATCCCCTATCGCGTGGCCCGGTATGCCAATGCCCTGCTGACGCGCGCCATCGCCATGCGCTCGACCAGCGGTTTTGTCAAAATCATCATCAGTGACGACGAGGACCGCAAAATCCTGGGCATGCGCGCGGCCGGCCCGCAAGTCTCCAATACGATCATGTCCATCGCGCTTTTGATCGATCAGAATATCAGCCCCGCTGTTCTGCTGAAGTCGATGTACCCTCATCCCACGATGTCGGAGGGCATTCAGGAATGCCTGCGCATGCTGGAGGGCAAATCGCTTTACAAGCCCCAGGCGTTCCCGGACCTTCTGCAGATCCGGCGCTGGCATCCCGATGAAGGCTATGTGGCTCTGGAGTGATGTTCGGCGTCGAGATCTGCTTCGGCTGAGAACTCGTGCGTCATCGGCAGGATGACTTTGAAGGTGGCGCCCTTGCCTGGTTCGCTCTCGACCGCGATCTGACCGCCGTGGTAGTCGATGATGCGCTTGGTGATCGCCAGACCCAGTCCGCTGCCCTGCGGCCGGCCGCGTCCAGGATATACGACCTGACGGAATTGCTCGAAAATCACGGATTGGTCCTCGGGGCGGATGCCGATGCCGTTGTCGCACACCCTGATCTCCAGATGGCTCGAATGCACCCCGACGCCGATATCGATACGGCCGGCCGGAGCATCACAGAACTTCACCGCGTTTGAGATCAGGTTGACCATGGCCTGCATCAGCTGATCGCGATCCGCTGTAATCAGCGGGGCATGGGCCGGGAGCGTCACCCTCAGCTCGATTTTCTTATTTGCCGCAAGATGACGGGTTGCGGCGGCGGCGTCCTCGACCAGGCGCAGCATGTCCACCGGGCCGATCTGCCATACCATTTTGCCGGATTCGATTTTTTGAAAATCGAGCACCTGGTTGATCAGTCGTGACAGTCGCCGAATTTCATTGATCATGATATTGAGGAAGTTACCGCGCTCCTCGGGGTCGGTTTCCGGATAATCGCGCAGGATCTCGGCCAGTGATTGAATGGCCGTCAATGGTGTGCGCAGTTCGTGCGAGACGGTGGAGATAAACTCGTCCTTGAGGCGGTCCACCTCCTTGAGCCGCTCGTTGGCAGCCTTGAGCTCGGCCGTGGCTTTTTCCAACTGATGGCTGTATACGATCACCTGCCGGGTTTCATCCAGGATGTGCATAACTTCCTGAATACCCAGCGGCTCCTCCTTGACCACCGAAGCCACCATGACTCGCGCCGATGCAGAACCGATGGCTCCGGCCAGTAGTTTCTCCACATGCGTCACCAGACCGGGATCGGCATTGGGTGAACGCTGCCGGTCCGGATGGACGGCCGAATAGAGCGACAAGGCTTCGGCCGTGCGTTCCTTGCCTAGAAAGCGCTCCAGCAGCAGGGTCAAATCGGGAACCAGGGCGGTGCCCCGCCAGGCAAGCGATGCGCCGGTTTCCTGTGAGATACGGAAAACGTCGACGAACATGGCGGCCTGCGTGTGTTCCAGCACCGAGGGCCGGCTGAAGAGCGATACGCCGATGAAAAGGGCGGTATTTGCCAGCAGGGACCAGAAAACCGCATGCGAGACATGATCGAAGCCGGTCAGGCCGAACAGCGAGTAAGGCTTGAGCCAACGCAAGGCGAAGGGCCCCTCGACGATGAAGCGGCCCGGCAGCAGGCCGGCTTCGGCCATCGAGGGCAGCGGCAGGGTGTAAAACCAGATTGCGAACCCCGCTGCCAGGCCCCATAAAACACCTTTTTGGGTGCCGCCCTTCCAGAAGATGCCGCCCAGCACGGCGGGTGCGAACTGGGCTACGGCCGCAAAGGAGATCAGCCCGATCGAAACCAGGGTATCGAAGCCGGCGGTTGCGTGCAGATAGATGTAGCCCAGCAGAATGGTAATGATGATGGCGCCGTGACGGATGGCCATCAGCCATTTCCCCAGGTCGCTGCGGCGGGCGAGGTTCAGGGAGGGAACCTGCAGCAGCACCGGCATGACCAGGTTGTTGCAGATCATCGTGGACAGGGCGATGGTCTCCACGATGATCATGCCGGTGGCCGCGGAGAAGCCGCCGATGAACACCAGCAGTGTGATCAGTTTCTGATCGTTGGCCAGCGGCAGGAGCAGGACGAAGGTGTCGGCATCGATGCCGCGCCCGCTGAATTCGAGGAGCCCTGCGCAGGCTACCGGCAGGACAAAGATATTGATGGCCAGCAAATAGAGCGGAAAAAGCCAGAGGGCGTAGCGCAGGTGGCTTTCGCGGACATTCTCGACCACCGTCACCTGAAACTGGCGTGGCAATAAAAAAATGGCCAGCATGCTCAGAAGGGTGTACATCGTCCAGTCGGTGTACGTTCCCTCGTATGATTCGAAGGAAAAGAGCGGAACCAACTGAGGATGCTTGTGGACCTGCGCAAACAGGTCCTTGAAGCCTCCATACAGCCCATAGGTCACAAAAAGGCCCACCGCCAGGAAAGCAAACAATTTGATTAGCGATTCCAGCGCGATGGCTGCCACGAGGCCCTCGTGGCGTTCGGTCGCCTCCGGGCGGCGGGTGCCGAAGAGTACGGCAAAAGCCGCCAGGATAAAGGCGACGTACAGGGCGGTATCCTGGTAAAAAACCACTTCACGCAGTTGCTGGGGGTGATATTCCTGAGGATGGCTGGCCAGGATCAAAAAGCTCGTCGATACCGCCTTGAGCTGCAGGGAAATATAGGGGATGATGCCCAGAACGGCGATCACGGTGACCACGCCTCCCAGCACAATGCTTTTGCCATAGCGGGAGGCGATGAAATCGGCAATGCTGGTGATTCGGTGGATGCGGCTGATGCGCATGATTTTGCGCAGCACGAGCCAGCCCAGAGCGGCCGCCAGTGTGGGACCGATGTAGATCGCCAGAAAACCGGGTCCCGAGCGGACCGCACGCCCGACACTGCCGTAGAAGGTCCAGGCGGTGCAGTAGACGGCCAGTGAAAGAGCATAAACAAAGGGGCTGTTTACGATGCTGCGCCCGACATCCGCACGCTTGTCGCCGAAATAGGCGACCCCGAACAAGAGTCCGATATAGCACAGGGCGACGAAAACGATGGTCTCGGTGGCCAGCATCACGGCTCCGGGAAGTGGATGACCGGCGGAGCAGCCTCAGGACAGATCGCCGGCCGGCGACAGACTAGTTGCGGTCGGTGCGTTTGCCCGATCGCGTGACCAGGAAGATAAACCCGATCAGCAGCATCCAGACGCCGAAAATATAGCCGTAAAGCAAGGGAACGCCGCCCAGGCTCAACGGCCGGTTGAACAGCGCCAGTAAAGGATAATTCAACAGCACGGCGCCCAGTAAAAACAAAGCAACGAGGCGCTTGCTTTGGATATCGTGCCGATTCATACCCGTGCCCCTCCGCGGCCGGGAAGATTTGGATTGTCCCTGCCGCCGTTTTTTGTTATTTTTTTACCGTTTTCACGAGCATAGGGCAAATCGCCTCGATGAGTCAATGGGGCGGCAAAACAACCCGGCGTCAATTCACGATCCGTCTTGAGATCGTTCGGCGGCAGTCGCAATGTGCTGCCTTCGAGGATGATCATTAATGAAGAAAAAGCAGATCCTTATTGTCGATGATGAAGTCAGCATCCTCGTACCCCTTAAATTCCTCCTCGAAAAGAATAATTACAGCATCGCGGTCGCTCAAAGCGGCAAGGATGCGCTCGACCGCATCAAGGCCGAAAAACCCGACCTGATTCTGCTGGATATCATGCTCCCGGACCTGGACGGCTATGAAATCTTTCAGTTGATACGTGAAAACCGGGCCTGGGACGACATCAAGGTCATTTATCTGACCGCCAAGAACAGGGACCTGGATATTGCCAAGGGGCTCAATCTCGGGGTGGATGCCTACATCACGAAGCCGTTCTCGAACGCCGAGCTGCTGGCGAAAATCGATGAACTCCTGACCGAAGGAGAGGCGGCGTTCCGGGCATCGCCCCGGACCTGAAAAGATGCCCTACTTCAAGACCGATGACGGGTGCAGGCTCTATTATGAAATTCTGGGCGATGGACTCGCCAAGCCCATCCTGACCTTCATCAACGGCACATTGCAAACCACGGTGTACTGGAAAGCGGCGGCAAAACCGTTCCTCTCCAGGTATCGCGTCCTGCTCTACGATTCACGCGGACAAGGCGAAAGCGAGTTGGGTGAACCGCCGCTGACCCTCAAGCGGCACTGCGCCGATCTCAAGGCGCTGCTCTACGGGCTGCAGATTCATGAAAGCGTTCTGGTCGGCATCAGCCACGGCGCACGTGTGGCGTTGGCCGTGGCCGACGAAAGTCCCGACTTGATTCACAGGCTGGTGCTGTGCAGCATTTCGACACGATCCCCGTTCCGGGCCAAAATGATCGTTCGTTCCTGGCATGAAATTCTACAGCGGCACAGTCTGGACGCAATGGTCTGGGCGGCCTTGCCATATGTGTTCGGACGCCATTTTTTGCGCCAGAACGAAAACCAGTTGGAACGCATCGTCAAAACCATCGTGCGGCGGAACAAGACCGATGCCTTGCGCGCCCACCTCTCGGCGCTGCAGAACTATCCGCCGCTGGCCCCCATGCTGAAACGCACGCCGTTTCTGGTCCTGGTGCTGACCGGAGAAGACGATCCTCTGGTGGCTGTCGAAGGCGCCGAGGAGATCGCGCGCGTGTGCGGCGGGCGCCACGTTTCCCTGAAAGGCATCGGGCATTCGATTCCGGCCGAAGCCCCCGAAGATTTTGTCCGCTTGATCGGCGACTTCGTACAAGGTTGAACCACACGTCTGCCGTGAACGCCGGACGTTCCCGGTTCACTCCGCTCTTGGGCCACCACTCAAAGATTTTTCAGCCTGCGTCGAAGCAAACACCATTTTGCCGGAGGTCGAAGTATCATACCCCGCATACATGCCGGCCAGGCGGTGAAATTCTTTTTCATTCAACAGACCCAGGAACCGCTGCATGGGCGGGTTGAAGAAATGCGCTTTCGGAATCAGCAGGTCATATCGTTCCCAGCGCCAGGGGATGAAATCAAGGCCCAGCAGTTCGGCCACCGGCTGGATACCGGGGCCCGCATCGGCCTTGCCGCCCAGTATCGCCAGTCCGACATCCATATGGCGCTGAGCCTCGTCCCGATATCCGGTCAGATGCCGGCCGTCGAGGTTGGCGGCTTTCAATTCACGATCGAACAGCTGCCGGGTGCCGGTGCCCAGTTTGCGGTTGACGATGCGCAGGCCCTTTTGCCCCAAATCGGCGGTGGCCGTGATGCCGTGCGGATTGCCTCTGGCGACGATCAAGCCCTGATTCCGCCGACAGAAATTGACCACCACCGGCATGACATCCAGCAGCTGGCCGGCGAATTCGAAATTGTAGTCGCTGTCGTTCTCCTGCAATAAGTGGCTGGTGGCGATATGGCAGAAATTCTGCTTCAGGGCGCGGATGCCGCCCATGCTGCCCAGATTGCCGAAGACGGCGAGGTTCTGCGGGTAAAGTCCGTTGAACAGACCGATGGCGCGTTCCAGCAGCGGGTCGTTGCTGCCGGCGATGATCAGTAACCCCTCATAAGGCGGAAGTCGCGAGGGCACGTTGGGGAAATTGATCGTGTGGGTCTCGATCCACTGATCCACCAGATGCTGTGGGAAAAGCCATTTGCCGGTGATCTTGGAGGCCGGCAAGCCCTTTTCGGAGATCAGGGTGTACACCATTTTTTCATTTACACCCAGGTATTGCGCGACCTCACGCGTGGAAAGCATTCTGTTCATCGGCGCACCTCTGCAATTTGAATTTGGAATTGTTGCCTGAAGATGGACTTCCAGTCAACATTCGAATAGCTGAAGAAAAGAAGAACGATGAGAGAAGACAAAGGTACGGCCCTATTTGAAGCAGACCGCCGGGTGCTTCATCAGGCCGGATCTTGATGCGGATCATCGAATTCAACATTCCGGCAATAAGGCGAAGAGGGATTGATCCTTCTTAGAGCCCGCATCGGCGAACGATGAACGGGCGGCGGCGCTATCTCGCGGGGGATCATTCCGGGGGCGCGCACAGCAAAGCTTGAATTTCTTTGAGGTATCCGTTCCACTGCCGATAGATGCAGTGCGCCTCCCCGAGGGATACCGGTACGAACCGGATCGTCTCCCCGGGTGTCGCCTGGGCCACTTTGAACAGGTCGGACGATATGACCGTGGCGATGCTGGCATAGCCCCCGATGGTCTGCTCGTGCATCAGGATGATGGGTTGCCCGCCCGCCGGGATTTGAACATTGCCGGGCATCACCGGTTCGGAGAGAATGCTTTGCGGCGCCCCGTCGTTCCGGGCGATGGCCGGTCCATCGAGACGGCAACCCATGCGGTTGGTCTGCGCGCTGACCGTAAACGCGGTCGAGAAAAAAAGCGCTCCGCTGGTTTTGAAAAAATGTTCGTACGGCCCCGGTACGGCGCGTAAAGTGATTTCACGGGCGTACAACGGGGTCCAGGGCAGACGCCTGGGTCTTGGAAGCAGTTCCCTGTCGCCGCGTTTCAATCGGTCGCCTTCGCGGATCAGCCGTCCCTCGATCCCTCCCAGTTTTGCGCTCGCAAAGGTCGAGCGGCTGCCCAGTACCGACGGGACCGCGATGCCGCCGCTCACCCCGAGGTAGGCCCGGCAACCGCTCTCGGCGAAAGCGACACGGATCCTGTCGCCGCGGCGCACGCGGATGCTCTCCCATTGACGCCGCGGGCGGCCGTTGATCGTGAAATCGAACGCCGCGCCGGTGAGTGCGATGTCGGTCTCTTCGAGCACTTCGAGGGAGGGGCCGGCCATGGTGATTTCCAGCGTCGCACACGCTTCCGGATTGCCAACCAGCCAGTTGGCAATGCAATGCGCCATGGGATCGAGTGCACCTGAAACGGGAACGCCCATATGCTGGTATCCGAAACGCCCGAGGTCCTGGACGCTGGTGTGCGACCCGCAGGCGACGACGACGAACGCATCCCTCATGCGGCATCCTCCCGGCGCATGCGCTCATAGACCTCTTGGGATATGGGCGTAAACCGGATCCTGTCTCCGGCCTGGTACAGAAATGGTTTGGATCGATGCGGCGCAAAAAGGTTCATAGGGGTTCGGCCGATCAACTGCCAGCCGCCCGGGCTGTCCAGCGGGTAAACGCCGGTCTGCTTTTCGGCAATCCCCACGCTGCCGGCGGGAACAAAGGTGCGCGGGGTTTCCAGCCGGGGCGTGCGCAACCGCTCGTCCAGTCCTCCCAGGTAGCAAAAACCGGGCGCAAAGCCGACCGCATAGATATGATACGTCACGGCGCAATGCCGTTGGACGACCGCTTCCACCGAGAGCTGATTGTGGCGCGCGACGAACTCGATATCGGGGCCGAAGGCGCCGCCGTAACAAACGGGGAGTTCAATGGTTCGCGGCTCCGGGATTTGAACGTGAGCGAGTTCCGCTTCCAGTGAGTGCAATCGATGCTGTAAATCCGAGGGCGAAGTCGCCAGGGGATCATAAACAACCGACAGCGTACAGTATGCAGGCACCACCGTCTGAACGCCGGCCGGCGGGCGGCGGCGGATCAGTTCCGCCATTCGACGCACTTTTTCATTCACCGCGAGATCGACGCCCTCGCCATATTTTACCAGCAGGGCGCGGTCGCCGCTGTAACGGAATCGGGCCTTGTCAAACAGGGCGGAGCACATCGCGCTTCCCGATGCAATCAAAGAAAGGTACCGAAGGGCGCTACCCCGATGCCTGCTTGCGCCAGTCGTTCTCTTATTTTTTGGACCAGCGCGACGGCCGCGGGATTGTCACCATGGACGCAGAGGGTCTGCACCTGCAGGCTCAATCGAGTCCCGTCTGCGGTGACGACCTTCCCTTCGGCGGCCATGCGCAACGCGCGGGCGGCCACTTCCTCCGGATCGCTGATGACGGCTCCCGGAAGCTTGCGGGAAAGCAGAGTCCCCTCTTTCGTATAAGCGCGGTCGGGGAATGCTTCGAAGACCACCCGCACGCCGTTTTCGCGTCCGATCTGCTCCATTTTCGCGGCGTTCTTCCCGGCCAGGGCCACCACGAAAAGCTTCGGATCCACATTGGCCACGGCCCGGACGACGGCTTGCGCGATGCGCTCATCCGCCGCGGCCATGTTATACAGACTCCCGTGCGGTTTGACATGCTGCAGGGGGACGCCGTTCGCCCTGCAAAAAGCCAGCATGGCGCCCACCTGGTACATGACGTCATTGGTGATCTCTTCCGGCGTGCATTCCATGTTGCGCCGGCCGAAACCCGGAAGGTCCGGGAAGGAGGGATGCGCCCCCACCGCAACACCGGCCTGGGCGGCCATTTTCACGGTTTTCTGGATGACACTGGGGTCGCCGGCATGAAACCCGCAGGCGATGTTCGCAGAAGTGATATGGCGGATGACCTCTTGATCCATCCCCAATCGGTAAACACCATAGCTTTCACCCATATCGCAATTCAAATCCACCTGGGTCATGGGAATTGGTTCCTTTCAAAGTGAGCGCGCTGGACAGCGCCTCGAAATTCCTACCGCATCATATTCGGCAGCAGCATGACGATCTGCGGAAAAACCGCCATGAGCGCGGTTGCGAGACACATGAGCAGAAAGAACGGCAGGGATGACCTGGCGATCTTGAAAATATCCTCGTTGTTCAGACTGCTGATGACGAACAAATTGAAGCCCACCGGCGGCGTGATCTGGGCCAGTTCGATCATCAGGACCAGATAAATGCCGAACCAGACCGGATCGAACCCCAGGGCCGTCACCATGGGCAGGGCGATCGGGGTGGTCATCACGATCATGGAAAATCCGTCCACCAGGCAGCCGAGAATGATATACAGGAAGCTCAGGATGATCAGGAGCATGTAGGGGGACAATCCCATGGAGGTGACGAACAGGGTGAGTTTGCGCGTGATGCCGAGATAGCCGACCACCACCGACAAGTAGGAGGCGCCCATGACGATCAGCATGATCATGCAGCTCGTTTTGACCGCCCCGAGAATGCTGTCCTTGAAAATCGCCCAGTTCATGCTGCGGGCAAGCACCGCGAAGACCAGTGAACCGGTAACCCCGACCACGCCGGCTTCGGTGGGCGTCGCCCAGCCGGCGTACAGACTTCCGAGAACCACCAGGACCAGCACGACCACCGGGGCGACTTCAGGAATGGCGGCGATGCGCTGTTTCCAGGTGTGGCGCTCTTTTTCGTCTGGCACCAGCTTGCGGTTGAGCAACGCGCGCAAGGCGATGTAGCCGCTGAACATCGAGGCGAGCATCAGGCCCGGGATCAGGCCGGCGATAAACAGCTTGCCGATGCTCACGTCGCCGATGATGCCATAGACCAGCATCATCATGCTGGGAGGGATCAGAAAACCCAGCGTGCCCGCGCCGGCCAGCGAGCCGGTCGCGATGCTTTGATCGTAGCCGCGGCTTCTCAGTTCGGGGACCGTGATGCGTCCGACGGTGGCGGTGGTGGCCGCGGAGGAACCGCTGACGGCCGCGAATATGGTGCAGGCGAAGATGTTGACGTGCAGGAGCCGGCCGGGGATGCGATCCATCCAAGGGGTCAATCCGTTGAACAGATTCTCGGAAATTTTACTGCGGAACAGAATTTCTCCCATCCAGATGAACATCGGCAACGCCATCATGCCGGAACCGCTCGTGTTGTTCCACAGCCCGGTGCTGAGAATGGACCCGAACGGCAGTTCCGTAAAGACGATGAAGCCTCCCAGTCCGACGAGGAAAAGAGAAATGCCGATCCAGACCGTGCCGCCCAGAAAGATGACAAGAAGGGCGAAGAGAACCAGGCTTGCGCTGATCAGTTCCACATTGAGCTCGCTTTCTGTTCGGAATACTTCTGCCGAAGCGATGGCTTCGATTACGTTATCTTCCCAATTTTTCCGGTTCCCGGGCGGTATTCAGGCCTGCCGTGTCGCCTCTAAGCGCCAATATCGACTTCAGGATCTCACCCAAAAACTGCACGGCCATCAATCCGAACCCCAGTGGCATGAAGAATTGTGGAATGGCCAGATAGGTTTCCGATATCTGCATGGACTGCGATCCGGTGATCAACGAATCGTAAAAATAGCGGAACGCGAACACTGTGGCGGCAATGCAGAAACCGAGGCCGATGACGAAACAGATCAGATCGAGGTACAGCCGCCTTCTTCCGGTGAGCACTTTATGCACGAGCGTCATGCGGATATGGCCCTTTTCCCGCAAGGTATAAGAAAGTGCGCAGAAGGTGAGCGCACACATCAGATACCCAGAATATTCATCCGTGATCAGCAGAGTTTCGTCGAATCCGCTGCGCATGATGATTTCGGCCATGATCATCAGCCAGCCCACGACCAGGAATAGCCCTGAAAGCAGGGCCCCCAAACCGGCGCACCCATCGATATAGCGGACCAGATTTTTCATAATCGCTCCTGCGGAAGCCCCCGTGGAACGCCGGAGGCTCCCGCACGCAAGTGTCCTTAGCGGTTTACTTTCTTCAAATAGGTGTCATAGATCGCTTTTGCATCGGCCGGTGCATCCTTGAGCCAGTCGCTGCGGATCTGCTCCGTGATCTTCGACAGCTCGTTCGCAAATTCCTTGGGCACGGCGACGCTTTCGATGCCGTTCTGGTTGCACAGCGCCTCTTTCTGTTGGTCCAGTTCCTGGACTTTTTTCCACATGGCCGCCTCCATCTCCTGTCCCGCCTTGACCAGGGCGTCCTGCGTCTTCTTGTCCAGTTTCTTGAAATCGCGCAGGTTGACATTCACCATGTCGGTCGCGATCGTGATGTTCAGCGGCTGGTAGAACTTGAGTACTTCCCAGAAC
>JAEYRZ010000196.1 GCA_023435265.1 Pseudomonadota bacterium | reverse complement strand
ATGACAACTACATCACCTTCGACTTCAAGGGCGGTGCGGCCGACATCGGCCGCCGCAGCCGCAGGGCGGCACTGGTGGCGGCGATCCTCAAAGCGCTGGAGTTCAAGGTCGAACTCAAGGCCGACATGGTGCGCGGCACATTGAAGAAATACGACCAGCAACGTACGGCGGGGAAACTGGACATGCTGGGGCGCCGGCTCGGATCGGTGCGCCTGCTCGACATGGTGCTCTCCGCCGAGCGGCAGACCCAGTGGTACGCGGAGCAGTTCCTGGCCGGCAACGACGCCTTCAGAACGCCGGCAACCTCATGAAGGGTTTACCCATCGACCATTTGATTCTTCCGATCGCGGCCTGATGCATGCCACATGATCTCTTCAGGCTTGCGGGCGCGGGAGGGGCAGCCGCCCGGCTTGCCTGCGCCACTCGGTTTAATCGAGAATGCCGAACCGGGTCCGTTATTTTCGGAACGCGGCATTTACATCGCTCACCCTGTAGGGTATGAAAGCCGCGCCGCGGGTGCGGTTCACGCTGATCATTATCTCAGAACAATAGTGCATGTCGCCTTCGCTCAAATCAGATCTGATGCTGATCCTTACCGCGGTGATCTGGGGCTTCGCCTTCGCGGCCCAGCGCATGGGGATGGATCATATCGGCCCTTTCACCTACAGCGCCGTTCGCTTCGCCCTGGGGGCGGCCGTACTGCTGCCGTTGGCCGTGATCTCAACGCGGAGGCATCTCTTTGCGCCGCGCGGCGCTCCGGGCGGCTGCAGGGTGTATGCATGGGGAGGCGGCCTGGCCGGTTTGGCCCTGTTCGGCGGGATCTCTTTCCAGCAAACCGGACTGGTTTACACCACCGCCGGCAACGCGGGCTTCATCACCGGACTCTACGTCGTGATCGTGCCGCTGATGGGGCTCCTCGTGCGTCAACGCTCCACGGCCGGCTCCTGGCTGGGCGCTTTGCTTGCAGCGGCCGGACTGTACCTGCTCAGCATCACCGAAAGCTTCGGCATCGGCCGCGGAGATTTCCTGGTGCTCTGCGGCGCCGTGGTGTGGGCGCTGCATGTGCATGTCATCGCCCGTGTCGCGCCGCGTACCGACCCGCTGATGCTGGCCGCCATTCAATTCACGCTGTGCGCCGTGTTGAGCGGCGCGGCGGCCCTGTTTTTCGAAACCGTCGCATGGGGCGGCATCGTTCGCGCGGCGCTGCCCATCCTGTATGGCGGCCTCATGTCCGTGGCCGTGGCCTACACGCTGCAGGTGGTCGCCCAGCGTCATGCCCAGCCGGCCCACGCCGCCATTATTCTCAGCCTCGAGGTCGTTTTCGCCGCCGTGGGCGGCTGGTGGTTTCTGGACGAGCGCTTTACCACGCGGGCGCTGGTCGGCTGCGGCCTGATGCTGGCCGGCATGCTGCTGTCGCAGCTGTACGGTTTGATCGGCTTCAAAAAGACGCGGCAGGGGCTGACTTCCTGAACAATCGACGCGCGGCGCGTGCTGAAAATATGGTTTAAGGGACCGTCAGCGGTCGCGGACGGCTGCGGCCAGCGCTGCCTGCAGGGCTTGGCCGCAGCCGGCGAAAAAATGGTCCGCGCCGGAAACGATGTGCATGCCGGCCCCCGGCTGCCAGCCGCCAAGACAACGCTCGACATGCAGAACCCGGGCGAAATCGTCGTGTTCGCCGATGATGACATGCCGCAATCCCGGTATCGAAGCGGTTCCGAATTCAAGGAAATCCACCGGAGGCGCCACCAGAACGATGGTCTGGCCGTGGGATGGATTGCTCCGGGCCCAGCGGGCGGCGATCCAGGCGCCGAAAGAGTACCCGACCACGTCGAGACGCCGGCCGCCGACGACACGGAGCCGGCCGATGGCGGCCTGCAGATCGAGCTGCTCGCCGTTGCCATGGTCAAAGGCGCCCTCGCTGCGCCCGACACCCCGAAAATTGAAGCGCAGCGTTGTCCATCCGGCCTGCCGGTAGGCTTCGGCCGCCAGCTTCACGACAGGGTTTTCCATGTCCCCGCCCATCTGCGGATGCGGATGGGCGATCGCGGCCGCGTTTTCGCCCGCACCCCGATACAGCCTGCCTTCCAACCGGGTATTTCCGGACCGAAAGGTGATCGCACGTTCCATCGCCCACTCCTGCTCAGTACACATATTCATAAGCATCGTACCATATCATTTCGGGGTCGGAATCGGGATCGCAATCGAATTGGATATCGATACCGATTCCGTTACCGAGCCATAGACCGGCCGATCATGAACCCAAACCGGTCCCGCAGGCAGTACGTTATGGACGATGAGAATCTATTCGAGTTCTCGGCGCCGCTGCGCGAACAATGACCTGCCAGCCGGGTGGCGATACGTTATCGAATTATGAAAACGTGTACTTAGCTTCCCGGCACACCCCCAGTGCCGTTAATCACACGAGGATGTTTCATGCAACCGCTTATCCAAAAAGCCCGGACGATGCAACGCCGGCGCATCGATGCCCTTTGGCGCCGAATCGGTTAGAGCGAGGCATGGCGGCCTTCAGAGGTCTGCCTGCAGAGTGGGCCCCCCACCAGGACCGGCGGGCCTGGCGGGGGAGTGGAGGGACGTACGGGGGGTTGACTACTCCATATATATTTCACGCCGGTTTTCACGGTGATCGACGAGATAGAGCAGCTGGGCGCGGTCGCGGATCTGGGTCAGCAGCCGGTCCACCTTTTCGCGCTCCATCCGGTAAATACGGAAGTAGACGCGGCGATAGCCTTCCTCGCAGCGGCTGAACGAGGTCAGGATGCTGACCGTCCGGCCGCCCACTTCACGGATCAGGTTGGCGATTTCCATGATCGAACCCGGCCGATCCTGCAGCATCAGGGCGATATGCAGGCCGCGGCCCTGCACGCCGGTCAGCGAGATCATGGCGCGGAAGAGATCGTGCTGGGTGATGATGCCGCGCAGTTGGTCGTTTTCATCCACCACCGGCGCACCGGAGATTTTCCGGCGCATCAGAATTTCGGCGGTCTCCTCGATGGTCTGGTTCATCTGGACCATGACGGCCGGTTTGCTCATGATGTCGGCCACTTTGATTTTCGATATGAGGTAGAGCAATTCATGGATCTCCAGTGAAGTCGCATCCGAGGCCGAGGCGCGCTTGAGATCGCGGTCGGTGACCACACCCACGAGCCTGTTCTTGCGCATGACCGGCAGCATGCGGATATCGTGGCTCTTCATCAGGTCGGTTGCGTGCCGCATGGATTCTTCGGCGCCGATCACAATGGGGTCACGGTTCATCCAATATTTTACCAGCATAGACTTGCCTCCCTGTTCGCTTGTTGACGCCGGCTGATTGGAAACGGCTTTCCCTACAGACCGTTGCGGATGCTCAACACCGGAATGGGGCAGCGCCGCTGCATGATGCGCGCACAGGAGCCCATCACCACATCGATGATATCGCTGCGGCCTTTGGTGGCCATGATCAGCAGGTCGGGCTTTTCTTCTTCGATTACGGCCAGCAGTTGCTGATAAGGCACCCCAACGCGGACGATCGTGCGCGTTTTCGCGCCGCCCGCATCGGAGCTTTTGATCAACGCCTCCATTTCCTCATGCCGCGCGCGCATGCGCTCCTTCATGAACTGGTCCATCTTGAATGTTTCATAGGAGGCCATGATGCGCTGGACGGTATCGATATCGCGTTGATTGATGACATTGACGAACAACAGTTCGGAATCCAGTGCCTTGGCCATTTGAGAGGCATATCGGGCGGTCGGGGGTGAATACTTCGAGAAATCGATCGCCGCCATGATGGTTTTTATAAAAGACATAGACGCTCCTTTCGTCGAAGTGCCGCCGGCAGCGGTCCGGCGGCTTACGGGTCCGGCGGGCCGCGGCCGTTCCGCCGCCCCGCTTCGCCCTTCCATGTCCGCGTGTCTGCCGCTGCTGCTGTTGAGAGCAAGGGACATGCCAGTGGCCGGGAGACCGGATCTATTTACTATTCGGTCTTTTAGCGGCGGAAGAAAAGAATGGCGGCCGGCGGGATTTGTCGGTCTTCTTTACATGCTGTAAAAACCGCTACCGGTGGTGGAGTGAAGCAGATCGGAATCGATTGCGGTCCGGCATCCCCGTCAGCGGCGGCATGGACGCGCTTCCGGGCCGCGCAAATGGTCCGGCCGGGTGTTCCGGCCTTCGGAATCGCTGGATCAATCGGCTTTTTTGACGAGGGTTTCGATCTCCAGGCTGAATTTTTCGATTTTGGAATGCAGGGTGGGCCGCGACAGGCCCAGAAGCTTTGCCGCCCGCGACCGGTTGCCGCCGGTGATGCTCAGCGCCTCGGCAATCAGCAGGCTGGCGAAACGGTCCATGCAGGCCTCGAAGACATTGCCTTCCTGCTGGCCCATGATCTGCCGGCGGGCCCACTGGCGGATGGCCTCCTCGGCCGAAATCGTTGCGGCGGCGGTTTCCGGAGTCCGCTCGCCCGACGCCTTGGCGATGTCCTCGGCGCTGATGGGCGTGCCGCGATTGAAAATCAGCGTTTTCTGCAGCGTGTTGGCCAGCTCGCGCACGTTCCCCGGCCAGGGGAACTTCTGCAGCGACGAAAGGGCCTCACGGGAAAGCCCGGGATTATCGATGCCCAGTTCTTTGGCGAAACGGGAGAGGAAGTAATCGGCCAGCAGTGAAATGTCGCCGGTGCGCTGACTCAGGGGCGGCAGCCAGATGGTGATCACCTTCAGGCGGTAGTACAGGTCTTCGCGGAATTGACCTTGCCCGATCAGCGCTTCGAGATCGCGGTTGGTGGCGGCGATGATCCGTACATCCACCGGGATGGTTTCCCGGCCGCCGAGGCGTTCGACGCTCTTCTCCTGCAGCAGGCGCAGCATTTTGGCCTGCAGGTTCAACGGCATATCGCCGATTTCGTCCAGGAAAATGGTGCCTCCGGAAGCCTGCTCGATCTTGCCCACCCGTCGGTGGGCGGCGCCCGTGAACGCACCTTTTTCGTAGCCGAACAACTCGCTTTCCAGGAGGGTGTCCGGAATGGCCACGCAATTGATCACCAAAAACGGTTTTTTCGACCGCAGGCTGTGCTGGTAGACCGCCCGGGCCGCCAACTCCTTGCCGGTGCCCGATTCGCCCCGGATCAGGACCGTGGCGTCAGTGGCCGCCACCCGGCCGATCGATTTGTAGACCTCCTGCATGACCGGGCTGCGACCGATGATCGCCTCGCTGGCGGCGTTGTCGGGCGCCCCGTTCATGGCGATCGGCGACCGCATGAACCGGCCCGCATCCAGGGCCTGCCTGATGGTCAGCAGCATATCCGGGACATCGAAGGGCTTGAGCACGTAGTCGAAAGCGCCCAGCTTGGTCGCTTCGATCGCGGTTTCGGTGGTTCCGAAGGCGGTCATGATGATAACCGGCAAGCGGTGTTCCAATGCATGAATCGCCTTGAAGGTCTCCAGTCCGCTCATGCCCGGCAGGCGGACATCCAGGACCACCAGGTCGGGCAGCTGCTCGCGCACCGACTTGAGTCCCGCTTCGCCCGAAGCGGCGCTTTTGACCGTGAATCCCTCTTCGCTCAATAACCGGGTGAAGCTCTTGCGCAACTGGTCGTCGTCGTCGATGATCAGAATCGTGCTCACACGCTGCTCCTGGTGTTATGTTCACAATGACCGTCGGGTTGATGTAACCGTAAGATAGAATTACTCCAAAAGCTTTCAACTTTCGCCGCCCGCCCGGAGATGCAGCGCCGCTATCTTCCCGGGCAACTTCCGGACGCTGCATCTTCTTCTCGAAGCTGCGATTCCATTTTAAGCTCCGGTTTTGCCGGATCGATGGGCAAAGAGATCGTGAACGTTGTGCCCGATCCCTCCCGTGACTGCACTTTGATGCCGCCGCCATGTTCGTGGATGATGCGGTCCACGATGCTCAATCCGAGTCCCGTCCCGTCTTCCTTGGTAGTGAAGAAAGGCTGAAAAATCTTCGGCAGACAGTCCGGCGGAATTCCCGGGCCGTTGTCGTTCACCTCGATAACGGCCGATGCGCCGTCCGAGCCCTCCGCGACCCGTTCCGTAACCGTGATGTGGCCGCCGTTGGGCATGGCTTCGCAGGCGTTGATCATCAGGTTGACCAATACTTCCTTGAGCTGCTCGGGGTCAACCCCAACGGCCGGCAGGGGATGGGTGCGCTCGACGGCGGCGCTCACATCGTAGGACCGCAGGCGGTGGCGCAGCAGCTGCATGGCCATATCCACCACGCTGGAGGGGCTGATGTGCTGCATGATCAGTTTGGGCGGACGGGAGAACTCCAAAAAATTCTGCACGATGGTGTCGATATGGCGGATTTCCTCGGAAATGACATCGAAATCTTCTTTCTGAACGCTGTCCATCTCAAGGGAGCGGCTGAGCGAGAAAAGGCGCATCTTCACCGAGGTGAACGGATTGCGGATGCTGTGCGCCATGCCGGCCGCCAGCTTGCCCACCATGGCCAGCTTTTCGGCATGCAGCAGGCTTTCGCGGCTGCGGGCCAGCTCCATTTGGGTCTGGTCCACATTCTCGAGCAGGCCGTGCACGCGTTGACTGAGTGCGGCCACCACATTGTTCGTCGGTTCGACGGACCCGTTGCGGCTCGTTTCGGCGAACAGGCGCGTGACGGGGCCCAGAATCTGGCCGATCAGGATGAAGGCCAGCAGCACCGCCAGGGCAAGGCCGATCAGGAGCCCTCCCGCCGCGATGTAGCGCAGCCGCCCGGCTTCGACGCGGCTCAGCGCGCGTGCCGCCTCGATATCGGCGGCGTGCATCTGGCGGTAGGTTTCGCACAAGTCGATCAGATTGAAAAATCCCTGCCGGGTCTGCTGGTGGATGGGGGTCCCTTCGTCACGGCGGCCCTCTTTATAATGCCGGATCACCTCGTCCTTGAGGCGCGTATAGGCGGTGTACTGGTCTTCGATGCGCGCAAGGGTTTCGCGTTGATTGAGGCTGCCGGCCTTGCCCTGGGCCTCTTTCAGGCGGGTTTCGAATATCCGTCGGTGTGCGGCCAGCTGCTGCAGCCACTCGGGATCGCCGTCCTGAAAGAAGTAGGTCACATATCCTTTCTGATTGACCAGCGCCACCTCGAGCGCCTGGGCGGCCTGGAAGGCGCCCAGGTTCTTCTCGATCACCGTGGTGATCAGGTTTTCCATGCGCATGGTATACCAGACCATGGTCAGGGCGCCGACGGCGGTGATGGCCATCAGGGCGCTCAGGATCAGAAATATTCGGCTGCGCAGTGGGATTTTGGCTTTCATCGATCTTCCTTGTCCGAATCGGTCTTGTCGGCTGCTGCTGCCGCCCGGAGGGCTCCTTCGTTTGCAGCGGCCGCCCCGGCCAGCATCGCGGTGATCTGACCTTCGATGCGATTGCGATAGAAGGCCAGCACGGACGCATTTTCCATGATCATGTCCAGCTGGCGGGTATGGACGATCAAATACCCGAGCACGTTCAGGCAGCGCTCCATTTCCGCAGACGGGTGCTGTTCGAGCCTGGCGGTGAGGGCGTCCTGATTGATCGTGACGCGGAACCCGTATGCTTCGAGGATTTCGCGGACAAACTGGACCCTTTTGATCCGCCGCGAAAAATCGGCGCCGCCGCCCTTGAAATGAAAATTGATGTAATTTTCGGTGGAACGCGCGCTTACCAGGGCTTCCACGATCGAAAAATGAAAACCGAGGCGCGATTGCAGGCTGCAGAAGTTCCTGGAAATCATGAAATAGTTTCGGTTGGCCATGGTCGAACGCACGGTGGGCAGGAGCGCCTGGTTCGTTGTGGCCTGGAACATCACCGACATGAAGCCTTTACCATCCACGGGAGGCGGGCCTTCCCAGGGATAGGCCGCAATCCCCGACCATAGCGCGCGCATGGGAATCGAAACGATGTTGTCCAATTCGACGAACCGGCCCTCCACCTCCTCGCGGAATCCGTCGTCCAGGTTCAATACCCACCATTGCATGGCCGCCTGCGTGCGCAGCTGTTTGCTCGTCCGCTCGGGGAAATGGTGATGTTTGCCGAAGCGGAACATCTCGTGAACCGCTTTCTCATGGCAGAAGCGGGTGATGTCATGGAAGGTGCGGCACCGGTCGGCGCGGAACTCCGGGCTGTCGGGATTGAGCAGGTTCAACGGAATAATGAGCCGTGACGCCGCTTCCAGCAGCTGGTGGACGCGGCTGCCCGCCATAAGGTTGCGCGGGGCATCCCGGTGTTCCAGCAGCTCCTCGATGCAGCCCTCGTAAACGGTGCGGCCGCCGGCATCCACGGTGACCGCCGGAATGGCCGCCAGCCGGCGGGTCGCCTCGGGCACCCCGAAGAGCGCCGGCACGCGGAACTCGCGTGCCACATTGGCCAGGTGGCCGGCCAGGCTGCCCTGTTCGGTGATGACGGCGGCGGCCCGGTCCAGCAGTGCGGCCCAGCGGGGAAGGGCCTGGGCGGTGACCAGTACCGCGCCCTGGGGAAATTTGAGTGCATCGGCATCCTTGCGCACGATGAAAACATCGCCGAAGGCAACCCCGGTGCTGGCGGTCTGACCCCCGGAAAGGCAGGCCGGCCAGCGCGAACGATCGGCCGGGCCGCGCTCGGGGCCAGGATCCATCTGCGCAAGCGGGCGGCACTGCAACAGGATGATGCGGCCGCGTGCATCCAGGGCCCACTCGATGTCCTGCGGGGCGCCGTAGTAGGCGTCGATGCGCATCCCCATCTCGGCCAGCGCCAGAGCCTGTTCATCGGTCAGGGAAGGCTCCAGCGCCGCCGCGCCGGTCATCTCCAGCCGGCAGACCCCTTCCTCGGGATAACAGACGTACTGCCGCTCCTTGGGCGGGATCTTTCGTCCCACGATGGCGCGCGGGGCCGCACGCCGCACCACGAACTGATCGGTGGCCGTACTGCCGTCCACCACCGACTTGGGCAGGCCCCACACCGAATTGATGATCAGCACCTCATCCCGGATGTCCACCGGATTGCGGGTGTAGAGGACACCCCCGCTTCTGGCGTGCACCATTTGCAGGCATCCGACGCACATGGGCACATCTTCGTCGCGGATGCCGCGGTTCAGCCGGTAGGAGATCGCCGGCAGGCCGTACTTGCTGGCCACCACCTCCTTGTAGGCGGTGGCGATGTTTTCCGTGCTCACGTTCAGGATGGAGCGGTACTGGCCGGCGAACGATGTGGATGCCAGGTCTTCACCCAGGGCGCTGCTGCGCACGGCGTACGTCGCACCCGCCCCCGAGGCGGCCGCCAGCCGACGCTGTTCCGCGGCGATGGCCCCGGCCAGTGGTGCGGGAAGGGCGGCGCGGATGATCAACTGCTGGATCGCCGTGCTCAGGGCATAGCGTTGATCGCCCCGTTCGATTTCGGCCGACTGGATGAGACGGTTGATTTCGGTCTGCAGATCGTTGGCGCTCATGAACGCTTCGAAGCCCGCCGAAGTGACGACGAAGCCGTCCGGGATCGTCAGGTTCAGCTGTCGGGCCAGTTCGGCCAGATTGGCCATTTTGGGTCCCGTGAGATCGGCGAAAGCGCGGCCGACCTCCGCAAGCGGGATCACCAGAGGACCTGCGGACTCCCTGAGCGGAGGATGAACCAGAGGATTGAGGCTCCGCTGAATCTGCTTGAAGCGCTCGAAAAGCACCTTGTATTTATCTTGGGAAAGGGCATTGAGATGTTTGACGATCTGGAAGACATCGGTGGAAACGCGGGTGCAGCTGGAGCGCACGAACCGCATGCCGAAGGGGTTTGCGCCCTGCAGGGCGCGTTCGATTTCGCCCATTACCATAAGGGCCTTGTTGTTGGCGTTGAGCAGCAGTTTGAACTGGTGGTAGCGCTCCTTGAACGCCAGGCGCAGGGCTTCCGCCTCGCCCGCGGTGGGCGGTTGTTCCCGGGCGGCCAATTTTTTGATGAACGCGGAGAGGCGTTTCATGCGTCACCGATCCCGCTGTCTGATTTTCCAACTATCAGAAAATTAAGCAAAAATAAAGGCTAATGGCAAACCCGGAAAGGGCTTGCCTTAGCCTTGTAAAAGAACAATGGAGTAAAGACCGCCAGTCCGCACGGCCGTCTTATTTCAGTGCTCCAGGCGCATGCCCCAGCCTTCGAACAGGTACATGATGCCGAAGCCGTACCAGAGCGTGTAAATAACGTAGAAGACCAGTGAAAAAATGACGATCCCCAGGCGTTCGCTGATCTTCTGGGACTCGACGCCGTAATAATTGTATGCCGCTTCGACGGCCTTGGTGTTGACCGTCGTGAGGGTCTTGGCCATCTTGAACTGTTCCTGCCGGTTGAAGTCGCCGACCATGGCTTCGTTGGCCGTCCACCAGTTATACAGAACCTGGCGCTCGTCGAAGCCGTACTTGTCCCGGACCGCGGCGCCGTTGTTGTCGTACATCAACTGGGCGTCATCCAGGCTGGCGAAGAGGATTTGCCCCAGGTCCCCGCTGACCTTAAGAGTGGAATCGGCCGTGTTGACCAGGGCGCCCGCCGCATTGAGCATTCTGGCGGTTTGTTCGGCCTGCGCGGCGCTCTTCATCTTCACCGTCACGCTGACCTGCTGGCCGGCGAATTGTTCGGCATCGGCGCGGGCCTTCCCAATATAGTTGGCCGACCCTTTGGAGATGGAGTTGTAGAGATCGTCCATATACTGCAGCCCGTTCTTGCCGCCGAAGAGCGGCATGAACATGAGCACCAGGACCACGCAAAAGGCCACCATCAGCAGGAGGCCGGAGCTGAATTTTTTCTTGTTGGCGATCATAGGTGTTCCTCCTCTCCCTTGAGCACCGAAAGATTCATGAAGAAGGTGCCGAAGACCCAGACCGCAAACGCACCGATGACGATGAAAAAGGCCCAGATGCCGATCTGGTTCAGCAGGGCGCCGGTCGACGGCGAGAGTGGGATGTAGCCCATGGCCGCCAGCTTGGAGGGCAGGGCGAAAATGCGGTTGACGAAGCCGGAGAGCACCGCCATGGCGTAGAAGCCGCGGATGGTGATGCCCGGCACCACCTTGGTGACCATGGCACCGACCTGGATGCCGACCAGGCTGCCCAGCAGCATGCCCATGGCCAGGGTGTAGAAGATGAATCCGTAGACGGCATATTGGGTGATCCCCGCATAACCGGCCGTGAAGATGATCTGGAAGATATCCGTTCCCACGGTGGTCATGGAGGAAACGCCCAGCATGTAGACGAAGATGGGAAAGGTGAGGAACCCGCCGCCCACCCCCATGATACCGGCCGCCAGGCCGACCAGGGCCCCGGAGAGCACCAGGAAGACCCACGAAATTCCGCGGCCGCCGGGAGTCAGGTCGTGGTCGAATTTGACCATCGGAGGGATGTTGATGCCCTGCAGTTTGCGCGGAAGGCCGCCCAGGTCGGTGCCCTCGCTTTTTCCGCCGTGGGCGGAGCCGCCGTGCGCAGCGGCCGAGCCGGACATGGCCCTGCGCGACTTGATATAGTCCATGAGGGCGTAGAGCCCCAGGAAGCCCAGCATCAGCGCATAAATGGTGGTGATGAAGGCATCGCTGAGCACCGGATTTTTCTCATAGAGAAAACGGTTGATCACACCCCCCCCGGTGGCTCCGAAAATGGCGCCGATCAGGAACACAATCGCCAGGGGTACGGAGACGTTGCCCAGTTTGCGGTGGATCACGCTGCCCATGATCGCTTTGGCAAAGATGTGGAACAGATCCGTGCCGACCGCCAGGATACCTTTGATTCCGGCGCTCATCAGAGCCGGAGCGATGATGAAGCCCCCGCCCGCGCCGATGCACCCCGTAATCAGGCCGGCGCAGACGCCGATCAGGATCGAGGCGATGAAAATGGTGTTGGTGTAAAAAGCCGGCGTATATGCTGTCTTGCCGCCCAGCATTTTCGGCAGCGCCGAGCCGGCTTCGTCGGCGAAAACGCCGCCGCCGACGATGATGGGCAAAAGCAGGAGCCCCAGCGCGATCAATCGCCTGCGGTTGCCCAGGATGGTGCGGGCGTTGGCGATCTCCCATTGCGCATAAGACTGGGCACCCTGCATCATGAAGTTACCCCACTGTCTGAAAAAATTCATTGCAATCGTGCTCCTTGAAAAGGGTCATTCGGTAATTTTGATCAGCCCCTGTCGATTAACGCGGCTCATCGGAATCTTCTAAATCACCTCCTTGCTTCTTTTTGATTTTATCGATCTTCTGCACCTGCAGGGTGCGTCGCTGGTAGGCATCCTGGGCCTTGTAGATCAATTCGTCGACGTCGACGGGCTTCATCAGGTAGTCGAAAGCGCCCAGTTCCATGCCTTCGATGGCCACTTCCATGCTGGCATGTCCGGTGAGCATGATCACTTCCACCAGTGGAAACTGCCGTTTGACCGCGCGCAGGACCTCGATGCCGTCCATCCGCGGCATGCGCACATCCAGGATGAGCACATCGAAACGCTGCGACGCCATCAGCGCCATGGCCTCGGCGCCGCTTCCGGCGCCGGTGACGTCGAACCCGCGCTTTTTCATGCGCTTGATCACCGTTTCCAGGTATTCCGTTTCGTCATCCACGAAAAGGATGCGGATATCTTCCATCTTCACCTCCGGACCGGCGGGATGTCCTTTCAGGACCGAGGCCTCCCGCTTCTCCCTACAAGTGGGCTAAACATTCCAGCAAGCCACGTGCCAGCGGCCATTCGCAGGAATTATCAAAAATTTCATAAGATAAAATGAGTGCGCGCCCCGCTTTGGCACAACATGCTGTCGAACTTCTTTACAGCCTGTAAAGCAGGACGGAAGGTCCGGCCGTCGCGGACCAATTGCCTCCGGCGGCGGACGCTCCCGACGCGCTGGCCTGTTGGTGAATGCATTTCGGCGATCAATGCCGCCCCGCCGCGCCGCTTTTGCTCGGCGGGCGGTTGTGGTAAACGTTCAGCACCCGCACACCAGGCCCGCTCGCCGGACCTGCTTCACACCCCCGCGGCCGGCGGCGAACCGGCCCCCTGCCGAGCGATCCCGGAATCGGGTATCGCCTCGACCCTGTTTCAAAGTGTTCCATTACCTTGGCCGTCAGGCGTCTGATCGCGCAACGGCGTCATAGGGCTTCCGAATAGCTTCCGTGGAAACGGTTCTGTTCGGCTGCGCGCCATCTCCTTCTCGATGGTCGCCCTCTGCGCCGGCTTTCAGGGCCGGCAGGCCACCCGAATCCCTTTACTCAATTCCATTAGGAGGAACTCATGCCTGAACACCAAGCAACACCCATCGCCGTCGTTGGTATCGCCTGCTGGTATCCGGATGCCCGCAATCCGGTGCAGTTGTGGGAAAACGTGCTCTCGCGCCGCCGAGCGTTCCGGCGCATCCCCGATTGCCGTCTTCCCCTGCGGGACTACTACAGCCCGGACCGTCGAAGCGACGACAGCACGTATGGCAGCCGGGCGGCCCTTATCGACGGGTTCGAATTCGACTGGGCCGCGCGGCGCATTCCCCGCAGCACGGTCGAAAGCACGGATATCGTACACTGGCTGGCGCTCGAAGTAGCCCTGTCCGCCGTGGCGGACGCCGGATACGATCCACGAAGCCTGCCCGGGGAGGCGGCCGGCGTGATCGTCGGCAACACGCTGACCGGCGAGCAAACCCGTGCGGCCACCCTGCGCCTGCGCTGGCCGTTCGTGCGGCGCTGCCTGGCCGCCGCCGCGGCGCAATGCGGCTTCGACGCGGAGTGCACCGCCGGGCTCGAAGAGGCGATGCGGGTCCGTTTCAAGGCGGTTTTCCCGCCAGTCACCGAAGACACCCTGGCCGGCGGGCTGTCCAACACGATCGCCGGGCGGATCTGCCATTATCTTAACCTTTCGGGGGGCGGCTACACCGTGGACGGCGCCTGCAGTTCGTCCCTGCTGGCCGCGGTCACCGCGGTAGAGCGGCTGCGCCAGCACGATCTGGATCTGGTCCTGGCCGGCGGTGTCGACATCAGCCTCGACCCCTTCGAGCTGATCGGGTTCGCCAAAACCGGCGCCTTGAGCGACGGCGAGATGCGGGTGTACGACCGCGAGGGCCGGGGCTTCATTCCCGGGGAAGGATGCGGCTTCGTGGTGCTCAAGCGGTTTGGCGACGCCCGCCGCGACGGTGATCGAATATACGCGCAGATCCACGGTTGGGGCATCTCTTCGGACGGCCGCGCGGCCGGGATCACCGCGCCCAGTGTGGCCGGCCAGGTGCGGGCCATTCGCCGGGCCCTGGGCCGGACGCCGTTCCGGCCGTCGGATCTCGATTTCATCGAAGGTCACGGCACCGGCACAGCCGTCGGAGACCGCACCGAACTGGCCGCCATCCAGCAGGCGCTTGCCGAGGATGCGGATCTGCGGCCGCGCGGCTGCGGGGTGACCTCGCTCAAGTCCATCATCGGCCACACCAAGGCCGCCTCGGGAATCGGCGGGCTGATCAAGACGATCATGGCCGTGAACCGGCGCATCGTTCCACCCACGGCAGGCTGCCGCGAACCGCACGCGCTGTTCGAACAGCAGGCGGCAGCGCTCTATCCGGTCCTGCACGGCCGCCGGCATCCGCCGGAGCGCGTCCTGCGTGCCGGTGTTTCCTCGATGGGATTCGGGGGCATCAACTGCCACCTGACAGTGGCTTCGGCCGATCCGCCCGACCCGCGGCTGGCCCCGGCCCTGGATGAAGAAACGCTGCTGGCCGCCGACCAGGAGACCGAATTGTTCGTACTGGCCGCCGATTCACCCGCCGATCTTTCCCGGCGCGCCGCGGAGCTGGCGCCGGTCGCGGAGGCGCTGAGCCGGGCCGAGTTGATCGATCTGGCCGCAGATCTGGGGGCACGGGCGGCGCAAGGCGCTTCGTGGCGCGCGGCCATCGTGGCCGGCGCGCCGGCCGAGTTGACCGAGGCCCTGCGGATTCTGGCC